>JAFLDU010000305.1 GCA_017309145.1 Zoogloea sp.
CCCAGCATTTCCATGGTGATCACCTCGCTTCCTCTGCCTCAAAAAGAGGCAGGGAGGTTAAACACCCTGGTCAAATTTCAACCGGAATTCACCCCGATTGATGGTCAGTTTTCGGCCGGCAACAACAGGCTGTGCTCTGCCGGATGGGCGCGTCGTACTCCTTGCGGCAGACCGCAGCCTTTTCGTCAGTCATGACCTCGGTCGGACGTTCACTCGCCAGAAGAGCGAGCCCGGGCGTCCGGTGGCGGGGCTCTTGCAGCGCCATCTGGGGCAGGGGCTCCTGGTTGTGGGGGCTGGTGGCGTCTCGATATTGAAACTCGATAGCACAGCAAGGTGATGTACCCATGAAAACAAGTGAACAGAGCCTTAAACAACTGGGTGATGCCGATCTCAAGCATCACGGTAAGCTAAGAGCCTTCGAGCATTTCTTTGAGCGGAAGTTTGCGAGTCTGCGTTTTCCTGGTCTCGTCTTCTTTTTGCTGGTCACGGTGATCCTTGGCTACTTTGCCGCCCAGTTGCGCCCGGATGCGAGCTTCCAGAAGATGGTCCCCGCGTCTCACCCCTACATTGCCAACTACCTCCGCTTCGAGAACGAGCTGCGTCCGCTGGGCAATGTGATCCGCGTGGCGGTGGAGAACACTCGGGGTGATATCTACGACAAGGAGTTTCTCGAGACCCTCAAGAAAATAACCGACGAGGTGTTCTACATTCCCGGTGTGGACCGCGGGGCGATGAAATCCCTGTGGACCCCCAATGTAATGTGGATCGAAGTGGTCGAAGAAGGGCTGACCGCGGGGCAGATCATTCCACAGGGCTTCGACGGCTCGGCAGAGGCGGTTGAGACGGTGCGCACCAATGTGGCCCGATCAGGCATCGTTGGTACCCTCGTGGCAAGCGATCAGCGTTCTGCGATTGTGCTTGCCCCGCTGCTCGAGGTGGATCCACAGACGGGTGACAGAATTGACTATGGAAAGCTGTCGGATCGCCTTGAGGAACTTGTACGAAGCAAGTACCAGAGCGAGGGCGTTCGCATTCACATTACCGGTTTTGCCAAGGTGGTGGGGGATCTGATCGACGGCGCCAAGGCCATTGGAATGTTCTTTGCCGCTACCCTGATCCTTACGATTCTGGTTCTGTGGCTCTATTCCCGCTGCTGGCGCAGTACCTTGGCAACGGTTTTCTGTTGTGGCCTGGCGGTGATCTGGCAGCTGGGCATCGTGCGCCTGCTGGGTCTTGGCCTGGATCCATATTCGATCCTGGTGCCCTTCCTCACCTTCGCCATCGGTGTCAGTCACGCTGTTCAAAACATCAGCACCATGGCTAGTGAGCGGGTTCAGGGGCGATCGGCCATTGAGGCCGCCAAAGCAACCTTTCGGGTGCTTTTCATTCCCGGCACCATCGCACTGCTATGTGATGCCGTTGGCTTTTCGACCCTGCTGGTTATCGATATCGGCGTAATTCGCGAGCTGGCGATCAGTGCAAGTGTGGGGGTGGCGGTAATCATCTTCACGAAGATGTTCTTGCTGCCATTGCTCATGTCCTATCTGGATGTCAGTGAGGCCGGCCTGCGTCACCAGCGCCAGCGGATGCAAGGTAGCTACAAGTGGGCACAAGTACTGTCCCGCTTTGCCGAGCCCGCGACGGCATGGGTGGCGGTGGGGATATCGGTTGTGATTTTCGCCGTAGGCTTTACGCTGAGCCGTGATCTGAAAATTGGCGACTTGGATCCGGGGGCACCGGAGTTGCGCGTCGACTCCCGCTATAACAAGGACAATGCCTTCATAGCCAGTCACTATGCCACCAGCCCGGATGTCTTCGTGGTTATGGTGACGACGCCAAAGGGGGAGTGCGGCGCATATCCGGTGGCGGCCACAGTGGATCAGTTTCAGTGGGAAATGGAGAACTTGCCAGGGGTCGAGTCAACATCTTCGCTCTTTTCCGCCATGAAAAAGGTGCTGGCAGGACAGAACGGCGGGGACATGCGTTGGCAGGCGCTTACCCGTAATCGCTTCAGCTCAAATGCAGCTCACCGCATGTTGCCGACCGAGCTATACAACAGTGAATGCTCGATGGTGCCAGTGATGATCTTCCTGCAGGATCATAAAGCCGAGACCTTGAGCACGGTTGTCAGCGCAGTCGAGAAGTTTGCCGCTGAAAACAACGATGAAAACATCCGCTTTGAACTGGCCGCGGGCAATGCCGGTATCGAGGCAGCGACCAATATGGTGATCAAGCAGTCTGAGCCACTGATGCTATTTCTGGTGTACGGCATCGTGGCACTGCTGGTGTTATGGGAGTTCAAGTCCTGGCGTGTCACGGTATGCATCATGCTCCCTCTGTATGTCACTTCCGTGCTTTGTGAGGGAATCATGGCGAAGCTCGGGCTTGGGGTCAAGGTGGCCACCTTGCCGGTTATTGCGCTGGGCATCGGCATCGGGGTTGATTACGGAATCTATATCTACAACAAGATGGAGTATTACCTGGAGCAAGGGCTTGATCTTAAGTCTTCTTATTTTGAAACCCTGAAGACAACTGGTGTGGCAGTTGCTCTGACAGGAGTAATGCTCGCCCTGGGTGTAGCTACCTGGATTTTCTCAGATATCAAGTTCCAGGCAGACATGGGGTTGCTTCTGACGTTCATGTTCCTGTGGAATATGTTCGGTGCAGTCATCATGATTCCGGCCCTTGCTGCGCTTCTGCTCAAGACTGATGGAAAGAAGGTATCAATTCCGGGTGTGATTCGTGATGCAGGGCAGACGTACTGATCGTGTGGGTTGGCCGTGGCGTGATCAATAATGACCTTAAAGGCTAATGGGTTTGAAAGGTACGCGTCGTCTCTACCCCGTATTGATGCTTCAGACCCTCAGTCTCTCCAGGCTGTCATTGACCGCAGACAAATCCAAGCGCCCGGGCTCGAAGCCTTCTCCGCACCACGCCAGCATCTCCTGATGCTGGGGGGAGGCCCGGGGCTGGGATGGCCTCCTGGACGTCGGTGTAGCCTGGCGCACCGCCCACTTCCTCGGGCGGTGCGGCGTTGGTGCCGTTCAGGCAGAGGGCGCTCGCCGACAGGATGGGATCCGGCGGGTGGCATTCCCCCACCTTGATCCGGTGTTCCCAGTGATCCCCGCAGTCGTAAATGTACTTGAACGACTTCATGCCGCTCATCGCCGCCGCCTGCTCTGCACCGGCGTTCGATCTGGCGAAGAGAAAGTTCTTTCGGTTATGTCGAGTTCCGCATGACCGGAAGAACATCCTGTTCTCGCTACGCGCCTACTGCGGGTTGTCCTGTGGCGTGGAGGAGTGGGCTTAGGGCAGTGACACCGACGACGCCGGTATCCATTCCATCCGCGGCTCCCTGTTCTGCCACTGAACATAGAGAAGCGGCCCCTTGATGTCGATGATCAGTCCCCGGTACTCAAGTGACCTCATGGTGTAGGTCCGGACTTCTTCCGAGTACTTCACGACCGGTTCTGACTTGACCACGACCGTGTCGCCGATCTTCAGGCTGCGAACGTACTCCTCACGTCTCGTCTGTCTTGAGGCAATCCGTTCTTGCTCCTGTGCAGCATAGTTCCCCCTTTGCATAGCTTGCCGTTCGATATCCGTTAGGCGCGCCTGAAGAGGCTTAATCACATGGTCCGGGTCGTAGCTTGAGTAGGTGTCGATGAAGGCTTTGATGGCGACTTCATTCGTGGTGTTGCGGATCCCCTCAAAGTTTGCCCGGTATTGCCAGAGCGGCTCGGTGCCTCGCACCATTTCCACTGCACCCGTCTGGGCCAGGATTCGTTCAAGCAGGCTGCGGTCCAGGATCCTGTTGCCGTCCTCGTTGATAAAGAGCCGAGAGTTGCAGCGATTGTAGTCGCCCGATTTTGAAGACCTGACCTCGGATCCAGGCTTGCAGGTGGTGTCCCAGCCACCTCTCGGAAAGTCCGGATCCGCCTTCCAATCCGCCTTCGGAAACAGCTTCACCCGCTCGGTATTCGGGTTGTTGATATCTCCAACCTCCGATGCTGTCCAGGTGCCATTGGTATTTTTCAGGTAGATCGGAATCCCATAGCGCTGCTCGATCGGTAGGGATTGGAGTTGGTGTTTCACCGGGGAGGGTGGGTGAGGTTTTGGCTTGGTGGCACACCCGGCGAGAGTGACGCCGATAGCCAGCGTGATGGCCATTATGTTCATGCTTTTGTCCTTGTCTGGATGATTTGACTGAATGTCTTTTGATGGACTCGCCGCCGAGGGCGTCTTGGCACTCGAGTCCGATGATCTAGATGCTAAGTATTCCTTAGTATGCCATAGGTGTAGTTCCTAAGAATCTCTTAGTCCTCATGCGCAGGGGGCGGGGATGGACGAGAGGTTAGTGTTTGCGCGGCGCCTTCGGGCTGCCCGCGAGTCGAAGGGTGTGTCGCAGAAGCAGTTGGGTATCCTTGCCGGTATCGACCGATTTGTTGCCAGTGCCCGGATCAATCAGTACGAGCGTGGCAAGCACGTGCCCGACTTGCAGATGGCCCAGCGTCTTGCTGCAGAGCTTCGGGTCCCGATGTCGTACCTGTACGAGCCAAATGACGACCTGGCGGAGCTGATCCGCGTTCTTGGCGGATACAGCCCGGATCGACTCTGCGAGTTGCTCACCCAGCTTCAGGAGGGGTGAGCTGACGGTTTAGGTCGAGTGCCCATCAGCGCCGCAGCCTTACGACCGAGGTATTGCACCTCGATTCTGTGCCGGCACCGCGCATGAGCTCTCCTGGTTTCCCCCAGAATCCCGAGTGCCGCGCCGTGTACCGCACGCGTTCTCTCCTGGTGCCCGGAGTCAGTCAGCTCTCCTTGCACCCACAAGGCGTCAAGCAGTCGGATTGCCAGATCCGCCCGGAGGAAGAGATCGGCATAGGCATTGGCCAGAGGACTGCGAATGTCGGTTTCGAGACGCTCCAATGCGCCTGGCTCACCTTCCTGCAAGCCGTGGGCTTCGATCTGCTTCAGTGCCCAGCCGACCATGCTCCCTACTTTGCGGGCCTGCTGCTGAAGGTAGGCTTGCAGGTACCGGGGTTCTTCCAGAGCGTGCTCTTGGCCCAGGACGTGGGGAGCAAAGACGCAGATGGCGTAGAGGCGCCAGCTGGTTTCGTCGAAGTGCTTTCTCCAGATCCCAATCAGTCGTGGATTGGAGAGGAGGACTGAACGGGAAATGCGGGTGCCACGCAGTGGCGGAATTGATGGACGAGCG
>JAFLDU010000306.1 GCA_017309145.1 Zoogloea sp.
GGCCTCCTGTGCCTTCCTCGACGAGCTGGCCGCGGCGCCCTTTGCCGCTTCCGTGCATACCCACTTCGACGATGCCGGCGACGCTCAGCGCCTCGACCTGAAGGCCGTGCTGGCCGGCACCGATAGTGCCACCCACCTGTACGTGTGCGGCCCGTCGGGCTTCATGGAGTGGGTGATCGCCGAATCCGGCCGGCGTGGCCTCGCCCCCGCGCAGATCCACAAGGAGTACTTCCAGGTCGAGCAGCCCAGCGGCGGCAAGGCCTTCGATGTGCTCCTCAAGAAGTCCGGCAAGACGGTACATGTGGCCGGCGACCAGACCATCGTCGACGCCCTGGCCGGCATCGGCGTGAAGATCAAGGTGTCCTGCGAACAGGGTGTCTGCGGCACCTGCCTGTGCAACGTGCTCGAAGGCACGCCCGATCACCGGGACGTCTTCCTGACCGACGAGGAGAAGGCCGACAACGACCAGATCCTCCTGTGCTGTTCCCGCGCCCTCAGCGACACCCTGGTGCTGGATCTCTAGCCTGATCATCCCCAAGGAGAGACATGATGATCGATACCAATGAATTCCGTGACGGCATGGCCATGCTCAGTGGCGCCGTCAACGTGATCACCACGGGCGGCCAGGAAGGCCTCGCCGGCTTCACCGCGACCGCCGTCTGCAGCGTCACCGACCAGCCTCCGACCTTGCTGGTCTGCATGAACCGTTCGTCCTACGCCCACCGTTTCTTCACCGCCAACGGCGTGCTCTGCGTCAATCTGCTGGGCGGCGATCAGCAAGGCCTGTCCGGCTTGTTCGCCGACCGCAACGTGAGCATGGAAGAGCGCTTCCAGCGCAGCGCCTGGCAGGCCCTCGAAACGGGCAGTCCGGCCCTCGACGATGCACTGGTCAATTTCGACTGCCGTATTGCCCAGACCCATGAAGTCGGCTCCCACAGTATTTTCTATTGCGAGGTGGTCCGCGTGCGCCGGAGTGATCCGCGTCCGGGGCTCGTCTATTTCAATCGCAATTACCACCGGGTCGGTGAGGAAATGCGCGCGGCGGGCTGAATGCCCCCGTGATTATTTCCTTCCGTATTTCCGAAATGAATGCCGTGAAGGGCTGAGGCCATGCCAAATTTGAATGTCTATCTGGTCGAGGGTTATTCCGAGGCGCAGAAGGAAACCCTGCTGCTCCGCATGACCGATGCGGTGGTCGACAGCATTGCCGCCCCCAAGGCGTCGGTGCGGATCTTCCTGATCGAACTGCCGCGCGCCCACATCTGCGCCGGAGGCGTCGTCCTGGCCGCCGAGGCGCGGGCCGGCGGGCCGCTCTCGCCGGGCGGTCCGACCATCCATGCCTTCCTCATCCGGGGCCGCACGGACGCCCAGAAGGAAGCGCTGATCGGTGCCCTGACCGGGGTGGTGGAAGAGGTCCTGGCGATTCCGCCGGCGCCGGTGCGGGTCATGATCTTCGATGTGGCCAACACCGATTTCGGCATGCAGGGCGTGACCGCCAAGTCCCTCGGGCGTTGATGTTCCGGAATGGGCACGTAATTGGTGCAATAAAGTCGGTCGCTGCACTGCAATATGGCAGCGTCTGAAAGGCATGAATTCGAAGCCCCTCCGGAAGCCCCGGAAAGCCTGAGTTCCGCTTATTTGGCGGAAATGGCATGAAGAATGCTCTTCAATAATGTCCGTGATGCGCTGCGGAAACTGGATGAAGGGCAGGACTTTCTTCAAAAAGGGGCAGTGCAAACGGCTTTATTTTTATATATAAACGTGAAAAATCACGTGAATTGATTCGGTTTGGTTGATTCATGAATCAAGTTTTCCTGCGCAGGGCGGCAGGCAGGTCGAAGCAGATAGTTCCAACCTTTGAACGGAGATCGAACATCATGAAATTCAAGCGTCTGGTAGCGTCGGTGGTGATGGGGGCCCTGTTTTCCGGGGCGGCCTGGGCTCAGGTGAAGGTGGGTGTCGTATCGTCCTCCACCGGCCCGGTGGCGATGGTGGGCATCCCCCAGAAGAATTCCGTGCCGCTGATGCCGACCAAGGTCGGCAACCTCACCGTGCAGTACATCCCGCTGGATGACGGCAGCGATCCCACCGCCTCGGTGGTGGCGATCAAGAAGCTGATCAGCGAAGAGAACGTGGATGCCATCATCGGACCGTCCGGTTCGCCCAACGCGATGGGGGTGATCCAGTTCGCCGCCGAAGCCGGTGTGCCCCTGCTGGCACCGGTGGGCACCGCCGCGGTGGTGCTGCCCATGGACGACAAGAAGAAGTGGGTCTTCAAGACCACCCAGAACGACCAGCTGATTGCCGACGCGCTGGTGGGCCACATGGCCAAGGCCGGCATCAAGACCGTGGGCTTCATCGGCACCTCCGATCCCTATGGCGAAAACTGGGCCAAGGTGTTCACCGAGAGCGCCGGCCGCAAGGGCATCAAGGTGGTGGCCAGCGAGCGCTTCCAGCGCAGCGACAGCTCGGTGACCGCCCAGGGCCTGAAGGTGCTGATGTCCAAGCCCGACGCCGTGCTGATCGCCGCACCCGGTACGCCGGCGGTACTGCCCCAGATCACCCTCTACGATCAAGGCTACCGTGGCAAGGTCTACCAGACCCATGGCGCGGCACTGCCCGAGTTCCTGAAGCTGGGCGGCAAGAAGGTGGAGGGCACGGTGCTGGCCGCCAGCCTGATGCTGGTGCTGGACCAGATCTCCGACAGCCACCCGTCCAAGAAGATCGCCATCGACTACGTGAACGCCTACGAGAAGCTGAACGGCTCCAAGCCGGCCACCTTCGGCGGCAACGTCTTCGATGCCGGTCTGCTGCTCAAGAACGCGATCCCCCACGCCGCCGCCAAGGGCAAGCCGGGCACCCCGGCCTTCCGTGCGGCCCTGCGCGATGCCCTCGAGCAGACCAAGGACATGCCTGCCACCCAGGGTGTGTACAACATGACGCCGGCCGACCACAGCGGCTTTGACGAACGGGGCCGCGAGCTCATCGTCGTCAAGGACGGCAAGTGGACCCTGATCCAGTAATTGTCATGTGCGCCGGCCGGGTCCCCGGCCTGGCCGGCGCGGGTGCGGCCTTCAGCTGCACCCGGTTCAACCGCCATCAGGCGGTGTCTTGTACGAGGGTTTGTCCATGGAATTTCCGATTGCGTTGATGCTCGTGCAAGACGGCATCACCAACGGCGCGATCTATGCGCTGTTGGCCTTGGCCTTGGTGCTGGTCTTTGCCGTCACCCGGGTCATCTTCATTCCCCAGGGAGAGTTCGTCGCCTACGGCGCCCTGACCCTGGCCATGCTGCAGGCCGGCACGGTGCCGACCACCCTGTGGCTGTTGGTCGGCATGGGTGTCGCCGTGACCGCGGTGGAGGGTGTACCCGCCCTGCGCGCCGGTCGACCCGGCAAGCTGGTCGGCGTGGCGGGCTGGAACCTGGCCTATCCGCTCTGCCTGGCCGCGCTGCTGAGCGTGCTGCCCCTGCAAAGTCTGCCCCAGCTGGCGCAGGTCGTCCTGGCCCTGGCCATCGTCGTGCCGATGGGGCCGCAGATGTACCGGCTGGTCTATCAGCCCATCGCCTCCGCGCCGATCCTGATCCTGCTGATCGTGTCTGTCGCTGCCCACCTCGCCATGGTCGGCCTGGGCCTGCTGTTCTTCGGTGCCGAAGGCCAGCGCACGCCCGCCTTCTCGGACGGCGTGCTCGATCTGGGCCCGCTGATGGTGCCGGGCCAGACCCTGGTCATCGTGGCGGTGTCCCTGACCCTGATCGTCGCGTTGTTCCAGTTCTTCGAGCGCACCCTCTACGGCAAGGCCTTGCGGGCCACCGCCATGAACCGGGTGGGCGCGCGCCTGATGGGGATCTCTCCGTCGCTGGCCGGCAAGCTCACCTTCTTCCTGGCGGCCTTCATCGGGGCCCTGTCGGGCGTGCTGATCGCGCCCATCACCACCGTGTACTACGACACCGGCTTCCTGATCGCGCTGAAGGGCTTCGTGGCCGCCATCATCGGCGGGCTGGGCAGCTACCCGCTGGCCGCGCTGGGTGCCTTGCTGGTCGGCCAGCTGGAGTCCTTTTCCTCCTTCTGGGCCAGCGCCTACAAGGAAGTCATTGTCTTCACCCTGATCATTCCCGTGCTGCTGTGGCGTTCCCTCAACAGCCGCCATGTGGAGGAAGAAGAATGAACGCCAAGCTGTCTCCGCGCCTGGTCCTCGGGGCCTTCCTGGCCCTGCTGGCTGCGGCGCCCCTGTTCCTGTCGCCCTTCACGGTGACCCTGCTGAACTACATTGGCCTCTACGCCATGGTGTCCCTGGGGCTGGTGCTGCTGACCGGCGTCGGTGGCCTGACCAGTTTCGGCCAGGCGGCCTTCGTCGGTCTGGGGGCCTACACCACCGCCACCCTGACCACCATGACGGCCCTGCCGGCCTGGCTGGCCTGGATCGGTGCCTCGCCGTGGCTGACCCTGCTGGCCGGCCTGCTGCTGACCGCCGCCGTGGCCCTGCTGCTGGGCTCCCTGACCCTGCGCCTGTCCGGCCACTTCCTGCCCTTGGGTACCATGGCCTGGGGGATCAGCCTGTACTTCCTGTTCGGCACCTCGGAGAGCCTGGGCGGCCATTCCGGCCTGACCGGCATCCCGCCGATCACCCTGTTCGGCGTCGTGCTCGACACCGGCGAGAAGATCTTCTACCTGATCTGGGCCTTCTTGCTGGCGGCGGTGCTGACCACCCAGAACCTGCTCGACTCCCGCGAAGGGCGGGCGATCCGTGCGCTCAAGGGCGGCATCGTGATGGCCGAGGCGATGGGTGTGAACACTTCCCGCTCGCGCATGGTGATCTTCCTCATCGCGGCCCTGCATGCCTGTGCTTCGGGCTGGCTGTACGCCCACATGCAGCGCTTCGTCAATCCGACTCCTTTCGGGCTCAACATCGGCATCGAATACCTCTTCATGGCGGTGATCGGCGGTGCCGGGCATGTCTGGGGGGCGCTGGTCGGCGCCGGGGTGATCACCCTGCTCAAGCAGTGGCTGCAGGACATCCTGCCCAAGCTGCTGGGGCAGGCCGGCAACTTCGAGGTGATCGTCTTCGGCCTGATGATGATCGTGGTGCTGCAGCGCGCCCGTGGTGGCCTGTGGCCCCTGCTGCGCCGGCTGGTGCCGGTGCGGGTGGAGCACAAGCACATCGACGCGTCCGCCGAGGCGTTGCCCCGGCGCACC
>JAFLDU010000307.1 GCA_017309145.1 Zoogloea sp.
AGGTCTGTGTGCCGGAATACGGTCATGCGCTGGTGCTCAGGCGCATCGAACGGCTGACCCCCACCGAATACGTGGAAGCCACCGAGACACGCATCGATCCGGGCTGGCTCCCCGGCATCGCCTGCGTCCATACCCTGAGCCATGAGGCGGGCCTGACCGCCTTCGACTTCCTGATCCGGCGCTCGCGCCTGTTGCCCCCTGCTGCCGAACTGCGTCGTGCGGCGCTGCCTGAAGCCTGACACCCGCACCTAGAGAAATGACAAGAAGAGACCTCACGATGAGAATTCAGATGATGGGTTGTGAAGTGGACAACCTGGACATGGAGGAAACCCTGGGCGTGATCGAGGGCTTCATCCATTCCGGCAGACCGCACCAGCACGTAGTCGTGAATGTGGACAAGATCGTCAAGGCCAACCGGGACGGGGAGCTGCGCCAGATCATCAACGGCTGCGACCTGATCAACGCCGACGGCATGCCGGTGGTTTGGGCCTCGCGCCTGCTCGGCAAGCCGCTCAAGGAGCGGGTCACCGGGGTGGATCTGTTCGAATCCCTGATGCAGCGCTCGGCCGAAAAGGGCTGGCGGGTGTTCCTGCTGGGCGCGCGGGAAGAAGTCGTCAGCCGGGTCGCCCAGATCTACCCGGCGCGCTACCCGGGCCTGGTGGTGGCCGGCTACCGCAACGGCTACTGGCGTCCCGAGGAGGAGGCCGATGTCGCCGCCGCCATTGGTGAGACCCGGCCGGACATCCTCTTCGTGGCGATCAGCTCACCCAAGAAGGAAGCCTTCCTGGCACGCCACCAGGAGGCCATGAAGGTACCCTTCGCAATGGGGGTGGGCGGCACCTTCGACGTGGCCGTGGGCCGCGTCAAGCGCGCCCCGCTGTGGATGCAGAAGGCCGGCCTGGAGTGGTTCTACCGGTTCTTGCAGGAGCCGCGCCGGATGTTCCGCCGCTACTTCATCGACGACATGGCTTTCGTGGCGCTGTTCGCCCGCGAATGGATCAAACGCTGAGCACAACGGGATCACATATGGGACTGGAAGACTGGGGCTACCGCTGGCTCAAGCGCTACATGGATGCACCACAGTGGATCAAGGAGCCGCTGGGGCGGGTGTATGGCCTGCTGCCGGACACCCTGCGCCACGGTAAGGACTACCCCCGCTACAAGCAGGAGGCGGCACTGAACCGGCCCGAGGAGCTGCGCCGGCTCGGTGAGGCGCGGCTGCGTGAAACCCTGCAGTGGGCAGCCCAGACGGTGCCGGCCTACGCCGCCATCGCCGCCCAGCTGCTCACCGACATGCCGGCGGAGGAGTGGCTCGCCCTCTTCCCGCTGATGACCAAGCTGGACTACAAGCGGACGCCTCAGGACTACCTCTCTAGCGGCTGCACCCCGGCTGAGCGCCTGCCCATGCAGACCAGCGGTTCGGTGGCCGAGCCCTTCCGCTTCTTCCTGCACAAGGGGGTCTCCCGTGCCAAGGAGAACGCCTACATCGAAGCCTACAGCCAGCGCATCGGGCTGACCCGCAAGGACGTGGTGCTGTCCCTGCGCGGTCGCAACGTGCGGGGTTCAACCGCCGACAGCGGCCCCCTGTGGAGCTACGAGCCGATCAAGCGGATGCTGTGGATCAGCCCCAACCACCTGGACGACGCCTACATGGCACGCCACGTGGAGGCCGCCATCGCCCACAAGGTGAGCTTCATCCAGGGCTATTCCTCCGCCGTGTACGAACTCGCCCGCTGGCTGGACTTCAATCCGAACGCGCGCTTCACCGACGCCGTCCGTGGCGTGCAGCTGTTCTCCGAGAGCGCCGAGCCGGACATGATCGCGCTGATCGAGAAGGTGTTCGACTGCCCGGTGCTGGTGCACTACGGACACTCCGAGCGGGCAGTGATGGCCGGCTCGATGCCCGACGATCACCGCTACTTCGTGTGGCCGCTGTATGGCCACGTGGAGCTGATCGACGAGGACGGCAAGCCCATCACCGAGGCGGGCGTCCAGGGCGAGGTCGTGGCCACCGGCTTCGACAACCGGGTCATGCCCTTCATCCGCTACCGCACCGGCGACCTGGCCGCCTGGTCGGACGGGCCGGAGCATCCCCAGCTGCCCGGCTACCGGGCCCTGGAGCGGATCGACGGCCGCAACAATGACTTCTTCGTCGGAGCCGACGGCCGGCGCATCCCCGTCGCCTCACTGGGCGGCCTGCGTCCGCCCGAGTTCCTGCACGTGGAGGCCAGCCAGTACGAACAATTCACCCCGGGCAAGGTGGTGGTGCGCCTGCAATCGGCCACGCCGCTGCCGGACGATGTGATGGCTGTGCTCGACAACTATTTCCGGGTCAAGCTGCTGGGCTGCGTCGAGCCGACCCTTGAGGTCGTCACCCACATCCCCCGCACCGCGCGCGGCAAGCGTCGGCTGATGATCCAGCACATCGGCGCCGACACGCAGCTGGTCGCCACCCGGGAGGCGCCGCGTGCCATCTGAGCGAAACCCTGCCCTGATCATGCTCGGCCCCGACAGTGGCGCCCGCGGCGGCATCGCCTCGGTGCTGCGGGTCTGGCAGGACGCCGGGCTGTTCCACGGGCGTGACGTCCGGCTCATCGCCACCTATGTGGACGGCAACGCCCTGAACAAGCTGGGGGCGCTGAGCCTGGCCCTGCTGCGCTTCACCGGGCTGCTCCTGGGTGGGCAGGTCGGCGCGGTGCATGCCCATTCCGCCTCGAATGCCAGCTTCCGCCGCAAGAGCCTGTTCCTGGCCCTCGCCCGGCTGGCCGGCAAGCCCTACATCTTCCATCTGCACGGTGGCGCCTTCGACCGCTACCACGCGGGCTGCACGCGCCTCGAACGGGCCTGGCTGGGCCACACCCTGCGCGGCGCCCGGATCGTGTTCGTACTCTCCGACAGTTGGGCGGAATGGTTGCGCCGCGAGATCGGCCACCCCGACGTCCGCGTGCTGCCCAACCCGGTGCTGCCGGTGCACCTGCCAGCCACTGTCGTGCGCGAACCGCAGACCCTGCTGTTCCTGGGCCGCCTGGAGGCGGACAAGGGGATCTTCGTGCTGCTGAAGGCCCTGGCCCGGCTGCGTGCCAGCCATCCCGACCTGCGTGCCGTGCTCGCAGGAGAGGGGGACCTGGCGGCGGTCCGTCAAGCGGCGGCCGAAGCCGGCGTGGCCGGACTGATCGAACTCCCCGGCTGGGTGGCCGGCGAAGCCAAGGCGCACTGCCTGGCCCGTGCCGGCGTGTTCGTTCTGCCATCGCGCTTCGAAGGCCTGCCGATGGCGCTGCTCGAGGCCCAGGCCGCCGGCCTGCCGGTGGTGGCCAGCCGCGTCGGCGGCATCCCCCAGGTGGTGAGCGACGGCGAAAACGGCATCCTGCATGCCCCCGATGACGACGCCGACCTGGCCCGCGCCCTGGCCCGGGTGCTCGACGCCCCGGACCGTGCCCGCCGGATGGGCAGCGCCGGCCAGACCCGGGTTCTCGCCGGCTTCGGCATCGAGCGGGTGCGCGGCCTGCTGCACGCGGCCTGGACGCAACTCGACGCTCCCGCCGCACGAAAGGTGGGGCGAGCATGATCCTGTCCTGCCGTTCGGCCCTGTACCAGAACGCCCCCATCGGCCTGCAGGAGCAACTCCTGAGCGTACAGGCCAGCCTGCGCCGGCTGGTCACCGGGCGCCGGGCCCTGCACCGGGTGGCCGGCGAGATCTCGGCCAGCCAATGGCTGCCACGCGAGGCCTGGGAGGCCTGGCAGCTCGACCGGATGCGCCAGCTCGCCCTGCATGCTGCCCAGCACGTTCCCTACTACCAGGCACTCTTCAAACGCCTGGACATCGACCCGGCGCGCTGGCGCAGCCTCGCCGATGTGCGCGAGGTGCCGGTGCTGACCAAACCGGAGGTCATCGAGGCCGGCAAGGCGATGCTGGCCTCCAACGCCCCGTGGCTGCGCTTCAAGGGATCCACCAGCGGCACCACCGGGCGGGCCATGCCCGGCTGGCGCGACCGCACATCGATCGCCTTCGAACAGGCCTTCGTGGACCGCCAGGCCGCCTGGGCGGGCTACCGCCCGGGTGACCGCCGGGCCTGGCTGCGTGGCGACCCGATCATCCCGCGGGGGCAGACGGACGGCCCCCTGGTGCGCCTGAACCGCCACGACAACATGTTGATGCTGTCGTCCTACCATCTGAACCGCGATAACGGCATGGCCTACCTCGAAGCCCTGGCGGATTTCGACCCGGTGATGCTGCAGGCCTACCCCTCGTCGGTGAGCTACCTGGCGCGCCTCCTCGAGGACCAGGACGGGCGCTACCGTGGCCGTGCGCTGAAGGGCATCGTGACCTCGTCCGAGACCCTCACCCCGGAAGACCGGCGGATCATCTCGGAGCGCTTCGGTTGCCCGGTCTTCGACTGGTATGGCGCCTTCGAGCGGGTGGCGGCCATCGGCACCTGCGAGCACGGCCATTACCACGTGATGGAGGATTACGGCCTGGTCGAGTTCGAGGACAACGGCGACGGCACCGCCAACCTCATCGGCACCGGCTTCGGCAACCAGTGCATGCCCCTGCTGCGCTACCGCGCGGACGACATGGTGGTGCTCGCCGACCCCGACTACCAATGCCCCTGCGGGCGCAGCTTCCGGGTCGTGGACCGCGTGCTGGGCCGCGTGGACGACGCAATCCGCACGCCGGACGGCACCCACGTGGTCATGCTCGACTGGATCTTCGCCGGCCTCCCGGGGCTGATCGAGGCCCAGGTGGTCCAGGAACGCCTGGACTTCGTGCGCATCCGCATCGTCGCCGGCCCCGACTTCACGGCCCGAACCGGGCAGGTCTTGCTCGCCCGGGCCAGGGAGCGCCTCGGCAAGGCCGTCCGGATCGAGCTCGAGCGGGTGCCCAGCATCGAGCGCACCCGCAACGGCAAATTCCGCCAGATCGTGAGTCACCTGAAGATGGAATCACAACATATGGAGGCCCCATGGCAGGTCTGACCCGGGTGGGCTGGTACTGGAACCGGCTGCGTTGCATGAGCCTCGCCGAGATCGTCGGCCGAACGGCCAACACGGCGAGCCACGCCCTCGAGCGCCGCCGCGAGCCGTCGCCCATCCCACGGCCCGATACGGCCGCGCTTGGCACGCTGTGGCTGCCGGAGATGCCGGCCGGGCTCTCCGCCGCTGCCCTGGAGCGCGCCGACG
>JAFLDU010000308.1 GCA_017309145.1 Zoogloea sp.
GACAGCAGCTTGTTCTGTACCGGGTAGGGCATGCCGCCGACCACGCTGACGGCCTTGGCGTAGCGCAGGTTCTTGCCGTAGCGCTTGGTGGCGTCGGTGACCTGCACGGCCAGCTCGCGGGTGGGGGTGAGCACCAGCACGCGGGGGCCACGGGCCTTGAGCGGGGACTCGATGGTCAGGCGCTGCAGGGAGGGCAGCATGAAGGCTGCGGTCTTGCCCGAGCCGGTCTGGCTGGAGACGACGAGGTCCTTGCCGGCCAGCGCGGCGGGAATGGCGGCTTGTTGGACGGAGGTGGGTTCGGTGTAGCCGGCTTCGTTAACGGCTTTGACAATGTGCTCGGACAGGCCGAGGCTGGCGAAATCCATGTTCGCTTCCTTATATCGTGTAGCAGGTGCGGTTCCCGCGAGAAAAAACGGCAACGTTCCGCTGCGCAGAAATGCGCGCGGAACAGGGGCGACCCTGAAGCTGCCAAGCTGGCATATCGGCACTAACCGATCAGGGGCACCTCTCGTCTGGTACGGGAGATATGAAGAGGGTCAGGGACGATGTGACTTGGTGTAACCGCTTTACACCAGACCCGCAACTATAGATGGAAAAATCGGTGCGCACAAGGAAAATGTTGCGCCGCAAAATAGCGGACATGACACTGTCCGATGCCTTGGGGGTGTGGCTGCGATACAGTAATTGACATGGTCAGCCCAGGCGGTACCTTGAATCCTTGGCTCACCCCGGTCACTGTTCACGCCTCATGGATAAAGGAACTGACGATGCGTTTCGACAACAGCAGGGAAAGCGACAACATCGAGGATCGCCGGGGCGGCGGCGGTGGCGGCCTGCCGATTGGTGGCAAGGGCATCGGCCTTGGGACCATCGTGCTGGCCCTGGTGGCGATGTACTTCGGTGTCGATCCGAGCGTGGTGCTGAACCAGGCTGCCTTGGCGCCCCCGCCGCAGGCTGAGACCCGCCCCGCGGCGGCGCCGGCCAACGATCCGGAAACCCGTTTCATCCGCCAGGTGCTGGGCGAGACCGAGGATACCTGGCAGCAGATCTTCAAGCTCAATGGCCGCGAGTACATTGCGCCGACCCTGGTGCTGTTCTCCGGTTCCACCCCCACGGCTTGCGGCACGGGGCAGGCGGCGATGGGGCCGTTCTACTGCCCGTCTGACCAGAAGGTCTATATCGACCTGTCCTTCTACCAGGAGCTGAAAAGCCGCTTCAAGGCGCCCGGTGATTTTGCCCAGGCCTATGTGATCGCCCACGAGGTCGGCCACCATGTGCAGAACCTGCTCGGCATCTCCGGCAAGGTGATGGCGGCACGCAGCCGGGCCAGCGAGAAGGAGTCGAATGCCCTGTCGGTGCGGCTCGAGCTGCAGGCCGACTGCCTGGCCGGCGTATGGGCGCAGAACGCCGACAAGGCCCGCGCCATCCTTGAGGCTGGCGACGTGGAGGAGGCCTTGCGTGCCGCCACCGCCATTGGTGATGACGCCCTGCAGAAGCAGGCCAGGGGCTTCGCGGTGCCTGACAGTTTCACCCACGGCAGTTCGGAGCAGCGCGTGCGCTGGTTCAAGCGCGGCATGGAGAGCGGCCAGCTGGGGGCCTGCAACACCTTCCAGGCGAAGATGCTGTAAACGGCGGCGGGCCGGCCCTTCCGCACGAAGGCCGGCCCGCCGGGATGCTGCGCAGGATCAGCCGGCCAGCTTGGCGAAGGCCTCGATCACTTCGGGCGGGGCTTGAACCAGTTCGACCAGCACGCCTTCGCCACCGATGGGGAATTCTTCGTTGCCCTTGGGGTGGAGGAAGGTGATGTCATAACCGGCTGCGCCCTTGCGGATGCCGCCGGGGGCAAAGCGCACGCCGTTGGCGGTGAGCCATTCAACGGCCTTGGGCAGGTCGTCGATCCACAGGCCCACGTGGTTCAGCGGGGTGGTGTGCACGGCCGGCTTCTTCTCGGGGTCGAGGGGCTGCATCAGGTCCACTTCGACCTTGAACGGGCCCTTGCCCATGGCGGTGATGTCTTCGTCGACGTTCTCGCGTTCCGACTTGAAGGTGCCGGTGACTTCCAGGCCGAACATGTCCACCCACAGGGTGCGCAGGCGGTCTTTGGACGGGCCGCCGATGGCGATCTGCTGGACGCCGAGAACTTTGAATGGTCTTGTCATGATTTGGGTTTCCCTCCTAAAGGAGGCAGCATTTTACGGGACGATACGCAGCCGTAGGGAAGGCTCGCTCGATTACTCCCACTCCACGCTGGCGCACAGCAGGTAGCCGGCGCCGTACACCGTCTTGATGATCTTCGGGTCCTGCGGGTCGTCCTCCAGTTTGCGGCGCAGCCGGGAGATGCGCACGTCGATGCTGCGGTCGAAGGGGTCGAGGTCGCGTTCGCCGATCAGCTGTTCCCGGGTCAGGATCTTGTTGGGCTTGCGCAGCAGGGTCTGCAGCAGGGCCGCCTCGGCCGCCGACAGGGAGATCTCACGGCCGTCGTCGGCGCTGAGGCTGAGCCGGCCGATGTCGAAGTGCCAGCCGGAGAAGCGCGCCCCGGTCTGCCCGCTGGGCTCGCTGGCGGCAGCCTTCTGGTAGCGACGCAGGATGGAGCGGACGCGGGCCACCAGCTCACGGGGCTCGAAGGGTTTGACCAGGTAGTCGTCGGCACCCAGCTCAAGGCCCAGCACGCGGTCGGTCAGGCCGTCGCGGCCGGTCAGGATCAGGGCTGCGCAGGGATGCTGCTCCTGCAGCTCGCGGAGCACCTGCAACCCGTCCATGTCCGGCAGGCCCAGGTCGAGGATGGCCAGCTCGGGCTGGGCCCGGCGGGTCCGTGAGAGCAGGGCCCGACCGGTGGCGAAGGTCTCGCTGCGGAAGCCGTACTCGCCGAGGGTATCGGCGATCAGGCGGGCGATGTCGGCTTCATCCTCGACGATGAAGATCAGGGGGCTGTCCTTGTCGGTGGTGGTCATGGTGCCGGGGTCTCCGGGAATTCAAGGGCGGCGAGGGCTGCGCCAAGGGTTGCCCGGTCGAAGGGCTTGCGCAGGGTGGGGATGTCCGGGTTGCCCGGCGCGGCGTCGCCGGTGGCATAGCCGGTGATCAGCAGGATCGGCAGCTGCGGCCTCAGGGCCCGGGCGGAGGCGGCCAGCTCCCGCCCGCCCATGCCGGGCATCACGGTGTCGGAGACCAGCAGGGCGATGTCCTCGACGGCTTCGAGCATGCTCAGGGCTTCCAGGCCGTTGCTGGCTTCGATCACCGGAAAGCCCAGTTCGGTGAGCTGTTGGCGGATCACTTTGCGTACTTCCGGTTCGTCCTCGACCAGCAGGGTCAGCCGGTGCTCGGTGCCGGCGAGGGCGGCCGGGCCGCGGGGGGGCGCCGGGCTCGCTGGCGGGGCATCCGTCATGGGCACGATGAAGCGTACGTTGGTGCCTTTGCCCGGGGTGCTGAGGATGCGGATGTTGCCACCCGACTGACGGATGAAGCCATACACCATGGCCAGCCCGAGGCCGCTGCCGGCGCCGAAGGCCTTGGTGGTGAAGAAGGGCTCGAAGAGGCGGGGCAGCAGCTCGGGGGCGATGCCGGTGCCGGTGTCCGAGACGTCGAACTGGACGTAGTCGCCGGCCGGTACCTCGACCAGCAGGGCCAGGCTGGGCGATACGTGCCGGCGTGCCAGGGCGAGGGTCAGGGTGCCCCCTTCGGGCATTGCGTCGCGGGCGTTGATGGCCAGGTTGAGCAGGGCGTTCTCGAGCTGGTGCGGGTCCACCAGGGCGTAGAGCTTTTCGGTGGGGAGTTCGAGCTGGATGTCGATGCGCTCGGTGAGGGAGCGGGACAGCAGCTGGGTCATGCCATGCACCAGGGCGCCGACCTCGACCGGGCTGGGGGCCAGCGGCTGCTGGCGAGAGAAGGTGAGCAGGCGGCGGATCAGCTCGGTGCCCCGGCGGGCCGCCGACAGGGCCGGCTCGAGGTAGTCCTCGAAGCCTTGGTGAGCGGGGAGCTTGTCGCGCAGGGTGTGCAGGTTGCCGGTGATGATGGTGAGCAGGTTGTTGAAGTCATGGGCGATGCCACCAGTGAGCTGGCCTACGGCCTCCATCTTCTGGGCCTGGATCAGGGCGGCCTGGCTGGCCTTCTGTTCGGTGATGTCGATGGACAGTACGAAGAAACCCTGCACGCCGCCCGAGATCGAGGCCTCCGGCACCACAGCGCTGCGGGCGTACACCTGCCGCCCGGAGGCGCTGATGCGGGAGTACTCGTAACTGACCTGTTCGCCGGTGCCGGCCTGGTCCAGGTAGGGCTTGATCTGGGCGTAGGCCTCGGCACCGAAGACCTCGGCGATGCTGCGGCCGACGATGCTGTCCTTGTCCAGGCCGAACCACTCGGCGTAGCCCTTGTTGGCGAAGCGGTAGCGCTCGCCCGCATCCACGTAGGCGATCAGGGCCGGGATCGCATCCATGATCAGGCGCAGGCGTTCCTCGCTGCGGGCCAGCTGTGCTGCCACGTTGTCGAGGCGGGCGGTGGCGGCTTCGAGCTCGGCGGTGCGGGCATGCACGCGGCTTTCCAGCTCGGCGTTCTGGCGCTCTATGAGCTGCTCGTAGCGCCGCTGTTCGGTGATGTCGGTCCATAGGGTGACAAAACCCAGATTGGGAATGGGCACGCCACGTACCGCCAGGACCTGGCCGTTGGGGCGGGTGCGCTCCACGTGGTGCGGCTGGAAGGCCCGCACGGCGGCCATGCGTTCGGCCACGATGCGTTCGATCTCGTCGGGCCCGAGGCCGCCGTTGCCATACTCGCCCCGCTGGAGGTTGAAGCGCACGAAGTCTTCAAAGGGGGTGCCCACCCGCACCATGTCCTCGGGGAAGTCGAGGAGGCGCAGCATGGCCTTGTTCCAGGTGACCAGCCGCGGCGCGGCGTCGAACACCGCAATGGCCTGGTCGAGGAGGTCGAAGCCGGCGAGCAGGAGGTCGTAGCGGCGCAGCGCCTCGGGGCTGCCCGGCC
>JAFLDU010000309.1 GCA_017309145.1 Zoogloea sp.
TGAGCGACAGCACGCGGAGCGCGGAGGCGCTGGCGCCGGAGGTCTCGGTCATGGCGGAAGCCGGGCTGACAGCCCGGCGGGTGGAGCATTGGGGAGCCCGAATGATATCAGGCGGTGGCCACCCGGTTCCGGCCGGACTCCTTGGCGCTGTACAGCGCCTTGTCGGCGCGTTCGATGATGCGCTGGTAATCCGGGTGGCCGTCATTGGCGGCGACGCCGATGCTCACCGTGACCCGGATGCTGCGCTCCCCCGACAGGGGAATGTCCAGCTCGGCGATGCGTCGGCGCACCTTCTCGGCGACAGCCTGCGCCCGCTCCTCATCGATCGCGGCCAGCACCGCGAGGAACTCCTCGCCACCGTAGCGGAAGACGAAGTCGCCGCCCCGCACGTGGCTCATGATCTGGCCGGCCACCTGCTGCAGCACCCGGTCGCCCGCATCGTGCCCATGTTCGTCATTGACCCGCTTGAAGTGATCGATGTCGAGCATCAGGACGCAGAAGTTCTCCTCTTTACGGCGCGCCAGCCCGATCTCCCGCTTCAGGATGGAGGGCAGGAAACGCCGGTTGAACAGCTGGGTCAGCACATCGCGGCCCACGTCCAGATCCACCAGGCGGTCGAACATGGAGCGCAGCAGGAACTTGATCTCGTCCACCTCCACCAGCACGGCCTTGGCCAGGGCGCGGTTGGCGTCGGACTGGAGATCCTTGTCGCGCCCGAAGACGAGCTGGGGAAACAGCGATTGATCGATGCGATTCACGCACTCGATGATCAGCGGCAGCTCCCGCGTCTCGTCGAAGAGCAGCGGTGCCTTGTGGTTGAGCCACAGGCCGAACTCGGAGTCGGCCAGGCTGGGCATATCGTCGAATGAGGAACCCGCGGCGAGCAGCCGGTAGAAGCGGGCCTCCCATTCCAGCACCGCCACCGACTGCTTCTCACGCTCCAGGGCGAGGTCTCGCCCGGCGGCGAACATCCGGTAGGCCTCGTCGGTGCGCACGCTGCGCTCGGATGACTGGATGAAGGCGGCACTCATCTCCTCGAAGGCCACGTCGGTCAGGCGGTCCACGTACAGCACGGCGCTGACCAGGTCGTTGCGGTCGAGGGGGGTGGCGAGCAGGCGTGTGTTGATCTCCTGCTTGAGCAGGCGCAGTCCGCGAGCCACCAGATTTACCGGGATCTGGGCCCGGGCATGGACCTCGCCCACATGCCGCTGCAGGGCCAGGGCGCCGGCCAGCTCGTCCCGGCTGGTGTGCCCGAAGAGCACCTGCATCCAGCGCTGCAGGCCAGGCTTGAGGCGGGCCTCGACGGTGGTCACGGAGAGGAAGGGTTTGGCGCCATCGTCCTCGAGCATGAAGCGGTAAAAGGTGGCGGCCAGCTCGGTTTTGTCTTGCCCGACAATACGGGCGACCTCCGCCCGGACAGGAGCGGAGCAGGTGTCGGAGAGAATCTGCCAGGTCTGATCGACCAGCTGGGCGGTGTAGGGCATGAGCCGGCTCCCCGTTGCGTTGTGTTTCAGGATCGACACCTTACGGGAGCCCAGAGTGGGTCGGCAAGCCTCCTCGGCGGTCACCTGAGACGATTCGCACACCCGGGGTAATAGCTTGATATTACATATGAATTTTATGGCGGAGCGGGGAGCGTCGGGATGACTGAAGAGGCCTGCCGCCACAGCGTCATGCTATGGTGCTGAAAGCCGATCTTCTAGTTTGCACAAGGAGCTTTCCATGGAGTGGTATCTGAAGGCATGGCGCCAGTACGCCGATTTCAAGGGACGTGCCCAGCGCAAGGAATACTGGATGTTCGCCCTCTTCAACCTGGTGATCATGATCGTGCTGACCCTGGTGGGTGGCGGTGGCGAAGGGGGCCTGGGCGATGTCCTGTCCGGCCTCTACAGCCTGGCCGTGATGGTGCCCAGCGTGGCGGTGACGGTGCGCCGCCTGCACGACATCGGACGCAGCGGCTGGTGGGCCCTGCTTATGATAGTGCCGCTGATCGGTGCGCTGGTGCTGATCTTCTTCGCCATCCAGGACAGCCAGCCGGAGGCCAACGAGTACGGGCCGAATCCGAAGGGGGTTGGCGTGGCGGCTTGACGAGCAGGTGTTGACCCTGGCCAAACCCACCAACGATGGAGCTGGACCTGCGTGAAGCCACTCAAGCCTTGGCGTTCTTTCGCAGACCAATTGCAGCAACTGCAGAGCCGTGGCTTGCAGGCCGACAGCCCCGCTGCGGCGCTCGATTACCTGGAGCGCTTGGGCTACTACCGCCTGAGTGGCTATTGGTATCCCCTACGCGTCATTGATCCGGTGGCGTCCATGGCTCAAGGCAAGGCGGTGCGGCTGGACAGCTTTGCCCCAGGCTGCCGTTTTGAAGACGTAGTCCAGCTCTATGTGTTCGACAAGAAGCTGCGGTTGCTGGCCCTGGATGCGCTGGAGCGTATTGAAATGGCGGTACGTGTGGATGTGGCGCATTTGCTGGGCCAACGTGACCCACGCGCACATGAGAACCCCGCGTGCCTGCACGGCAACTTCACCAAGAAACGCATCACCAACGGGCCGGATGCTGGCAAGACGCAGCATCAAGTCTGGCTGGCCAAGTATCAGACCTTGCTGAACCGGGCTCGCAAGGAGCCCTTTGTTGCGCACCAGCAGCAGCAGTATGGGGCCTTGCCGATCTGGGCGGCCATTGAAGTGTGGGACTTTGGTTTGCTGTCCAAACTGTTCGCTGGCATGCAGTACGCCGACCAGCAGACGATTGCCGCCCAGTATGGTGCCCCATCAGGCCAGGCCTTCGCGCAATGGCTGCGCAGTTTGAACTTCATCCGCAATGTGTCGGCGCACCACAGCCGCCTGTGGAATATCAACGTGCTGGAACTGTCCTCTGTTCCTGCGGGTTGGCCCGCTCTGCTGAACAAGGCGAAGCCATTCTTCTACTTTTGCTTGATGCAGCAGTTGCTGTCCGTGATTTGCCCGAACTCCAACTGGGGGTGGCGCTTCAGGAGCCTGCTGACAGATGAATTCCCGGTGGTAGCCAATCAGACCGTTTCGCTGTTGGAACTGGGGGCTTTTCCGGGTTGGGAAGGGTGGGCGTTATGGCCGCAGCCGTGATGTTTCGGGTGAGCACACAAATGAAAACCGACGCGTACACAGAGTGCAGAGGCGTCGGTCGTATTGCGTAAAAGAATAGGTCCTGCAGACCACTGCGGTCAAGCTGCAAAAACGGGTGGGCTCCGAACCCCGGCCGCAACAAGTGGCACCTGATCTGACTCAGCATTTCGAGGCGCGCATCTCGGTGGTGGACGGCCACGCCCTTTCCCCCATCACATACGTCCCCCGCACGCAGCGCTCATCCCCCAGGATCATCAGCGCGAACAGCCGCTCGGCGAGTGTCCGGGTGCTGTCCATGCGCCAGGCCAGTTCTGGCGTGGCGGTCCAGTCCAGTACGGTGAAGTCGGCTTCGCGGCCGGGCTGGAAGCTGCCGATGCGGTCTTCGAGGTAGAGGGCGCGGGCGCCGCCCAGGGTGGCCAGGTACCAGCCGCGCATGGCCGACAGGGGGGCGCCGCGCAGCTGGCTGGCCTCATAGGCCTGGCCCAGGGTGCGGATCAGGCTGAAGCTGGTGCCGCCCCCCACGTCGGTGGCCAGGCCCACACGCATGCCGGCGGCGGTGCTGGCCGCGTAGTCGAAGGCGCCGCTGCCGAGGAAGAAGTTGGAGGTCGGGCAGAAGGCGGCCGCGGCGCCTGCCGCCGCCATCTGGTGGCGCTCGGCGTCGGACAGGTGGATGCAGTGGCCGTAGATGCTGCGCGGCCCGAGCAGGCCGTGGTGGGCATAGACGTCCAGGTAGCTGGCGCGCTCGGGGAAGAGGCTTTTCACCCATTCGATTTCGGCCTTGTTCTCCGCCAGGTGGGTCTGCAGGTGCAGGTCGTGAAAGGCGGCGAACAGCTCGCCGGTGGCCTGCAGTTGCTCGCGGCTCGAGGTGGGGGCGAAGCGCGGCGTGAGGCTGTAGCCCAGGCGGCCCTTGCCGTGCCAGCGCTCGATCAGGGCCAGGCTGTCGGCGCGGCCGGACTCAGCGGTGTCCTGCAGGGCGTCGGGGCAGTTCCGGTCCATCAGCACCTTGCCGCACAGCATGCGCAGCTTCCGGGCCTCCGCCACCCGGAAGAAGGCGTCCGCCGAGTGGGCATGCACGGTGGCATAGACGGATGCGGTGGTGGTGCCGTGGGCCAGCAGGCGGTCCACCACGTAGGCGGCGGTCTTCTCGGCGACTGAGTAATCGGCGAAGCGGCTTTCGGCGGGAAAAGTGTAGTCGTTGAGCCAGTCCAGCAGCTGGCGCCCGTAGGAGCCGATCACGCCGGCCTGGGGGTAGTGGATGTGGGTGTCCACCAGGCCGGGCAGCACCAGGTGGCCGCGGTAGTCGTGGAAGTCGGCGCCCTCGCGCAGTGTGGGGGGCATGTTGGCCTGGATGGCTGCCCAGGGGCCGGCGGCGTGGATGCGTCCGTCGATGATCCACAGGCCGCCGTCCTCGAAGAACTCCCAGGCGGTCGGATCGTCGTCCGGGCCGGGGTCGGACAGGTAGTGCAGCACCTGGCCGCGGACCAGGACGTGATGGCCGGCGGCCAGGGTCTGTTGCTGGATCACAGGGCCTCCGCGAGCTGGCGGGCGAGATGGTTGTGGTGGTGGACCACGCGGGGCAGGTCCAGCGTCTGGAGCATGCCGTCCTGCACCACCCAGCGGCCGTTGATGAGGCTCAGGTCCACCTTCTCGGGGGCGCAGAATACCAGCGCCGCCACCGGGTCATGCACCGCCGCACCGGACAGGGCCAGGCTGTCGCTGCGGAAGGCGATCAGGTCGGCGCTCATGCCGGGTGCCAGCGCGCCGATGTCGTCGCGGCCAAGCACCCGGGCCCCGCCGAGGGTGGCCAGTTCCAGAGCCTGGCGGGCGTTCATGGCCGCCGGGCCGTGGCCGACCCGCGCCAGCAGCATGGCCTGGCGGGCC
>JAFLDU010000310.1 GCA_017309145.1 Zoogloea sp.
TCGTCGGACAGGCGCAGGGCATGGCTGTGCCGCTTCCCGTCATCCAGCGTACGGGCGCTGATGACCAGGTCGTAACCGGCCCGCGCGAAGGCCAGCGCCGTGGCCTTGCCGATGCCCCGGCTGGCGCCGGTGATGAATGCCACCTTGTTCATGTCGTCTCTCCTGCCTGTTTCCTGGGAGCGCCGAGTGTAGGGCGGCGGCGGCGGCGGGCATCGTCAATTCGGACCAGCCTTTGGTCGACTGTCGCCACCTTGCCGATCATCCATCGTCCGTTCAGACGACGAGGCCCCGCCAGCCTGTCCCTAGACTCCAGTTCATCCAAGGAAGGAGTGCAGACATGGCAGACGAGAAGGCGCCGGCGGCGGCCCTCGATTACAGCGGCAAGGTCGTCCTGGTCACCGGCGGCACCAAGGGCATCGGCGCGGGCATCGCCCGCTGCTTCCTGGCAGCCGGCGCGCGGGTGGTGGTGTGCGGGCGCAAGACGCCGGACAGCCTGCCGGCGGCCGGTACGGCCGAGGCCGAGTTCATCGCCGCCGACGTGCGCGAGGTGGCGTCCCTGCAGGCCCTGTTCGGTGAGATCCAGGCCCGGCACGGACGCCTCGACGTGGTGGTCAACAATGCAGGCGGCGCACCCCATGCCCTGGCCGACACGGCCTCGCCGCGTTTCCATGAGGGAATCATCCGCCTCAACCTGATCGCCCCGCTGCACGTGGCCCAGCAGGCCAACGCCATCATGCAGGGACAGGCGCAGGGCGGCACCATTCTCTTCATCGGCAGCATCAGTGCCCTGCGTCCGTCGCCGGGCACCGCGGCCTATGGCGCGGCCAAGGCCGGCGTGGTGTCCCTGGCCACCTCGCTGGCGGTCGAGTGGGCGCCGAAGGTGCGGGTGCTCACGGTCAGCCCCGGCCTGGTCCATACCGAGCAGTCCCACCTCCATTTCGGCGACGACGCCGGCATCGCCGCGGTGGCCGCGACCATTCCCGCCGGCCGCCTGGCCACCCCGGAAGACATCGGCAACGCCTGCCTGTTTCTCGCCTCGCCGCTGGCGGGCTACGCGGCGGGCGCCAATCTGCTGCTGAACGGCGGGGGCGAGCGCCCGGCCTTTCTGGCGGCGAGCAACACCGACTGAACCATCGATAACAGGAAACGGGTGCCGGCGGGAGGCCTTCCGGTCGCTCCGTTTCCGGCAACCCGCAACGTGCAGGAGACATAACTTGGCTGAACAGGATTGGATGTCCGAGGTGCGTGGAATGGTCGGCCGGGAATACGGCCGGGTCTACGCCTGGGACCAGGTGAATGAACCCATGATCCGCCAGTGGTGCGAGGTCATGGGGGTGAGCAACCCCCTCTACACCGATGCGGCCTACGCGGCCACCACCGAACACGGGGGCATCGTGGCGCCGCCGGCCATGCTCCAGGCCTGGTGCCTGGAGGGGCTGCACATGAACAACTATCCGCCGGGCTCCACCACCGAGAACCCCTACGAGGTCCTCAAGCTGATGGAAGGGCAGGGCTATGCCTCGGTGGTGGCGGTGAACTCCGACCTGAGCTTCGAGCGCTACGTGAAGCCGGGTGAGCGCCTCTACTACACCACCCGCCTGGACGCGGTGGGCGAGCAGAAGACCACCGCCCTGGGCACCGGCTATTTCGTCACCCTGGTGATGAGCTTCTTCTCCGAGAAGCCGACGGGGGACGAGCCGGTCGGTTCGTTGCTGTTCCGTGTCTTCAAGTTCCGCCCGGCCAATCCGGTCAAACCGGTGGAGGAGGGCAACGCGGCCGCTGCCCTGCCCAAGTACAAGCGCCCCCGGCCCGGCATCAGCGACGACACCCGCTTCTTCTGGGAGGGCGTCGACGCCGGCCAGTTGCGCATCCAGCGCTGCAAGGCTTGCGGCAGCCTGCGCCACCCGCCGGGGCCGGTGTGTCCCAGCTGCCACTCCTTTGAATGGGACTACGTCGAGGCCGCCGGGACCGGCCAGCTGTATTCCTTCGTGGTGATGCACTACCCGGAGGTGCCGCCCTTCGACTACCCGAACCCGATCGGCCTGATCGAGCTGGACGAGGGCGTGCGCCTGATCGCCGGGCTGGTGGGGGTCAAGCGGGACGAGATCCGCATCGGCCAGCGCGTCAAGGTGGAGTTCCACACCTTCGATGACGGGCTGACCCTCCCCATGTTCCGGCCGCTCGAGCCTTGAGGAGAAACCCATGGACTTTCAACTGAGCGACGACCAGCGCGCCATTGCCGACATGGCCGGCAGCCTGTTCGGCGACCTGTGCAGTGACGACCGGCTGCGTGCCTCCACCACCTCCGGCGAGACCTGGATGGCCGACCTGTGGGCCAAGTGCGTCGAGACCGGCCTGCATGCTCTGGCCATCCCCGAGGAGGGGGGCGGCAGCGGGCTGGGCATGACCGAGCTGATGCTGGTGCTCGAGGCCCAGGGGCGTGGCCTGGGCCTGGTGCCCCTGTGGCGGCACCAACTCGCCGCCGCAGCCCTGGCCCGCTTCGGCGGCCCCGCCCACCAGGCCCTGATCGGGCAGGCGGTGGCCGGCGAGGGTCTGCTGAGCGTGGCCCTGGACAGCCTGGCAAGTGCTTCCGGCGTGGGCCTTGAGGCCCGCCCCGAAGGGGATGGCTTCGCCCTCCACGGCCGGGTCGCCGCGGTGCCCCTGGGCATGGAGTCGGCGGCGGTGCTGCTGCCGGCCCGTACCCCCGAGGGGCTGCGTGTGGTGCTGCTGCGGCTGGATGCGCCGGGTGTGGACAAGGTTGCCGGCGTGCTCACCCATGGTGAGGGCGCGGCCGAACTCCATTGCCGGGGCGTGCTGCTGAGCCGCGCCGACCTGTTGCCGGCCGACACCCTGGACTGGCTGGAGTCGCGCGCCATCGCCGCCTTGGCGGCCCTGCAGCTCGGGGTCAGCGCCGAACAGCTGCGCCGCACCGTGGCCTATGTGGCGGAGCGGGTCCAGTTCGAGCGCCCGATCGGCAGCTTCCAGGCCGTGCAGATGAGCCTCGCCGACGCCCACATGGACATCGAGGCCCTGCGCTCCACCCTGTGGCAGCTGGTCTACCGGCTCGACGCCGGCCTGCCGGCGGGCCCCGAGGCGCTGGCCACCCGCTACCTGGCCTGCGAGACGGGCCACCGGGTGGGCCACCGCGCGCAGCACGTGCATGGAGGCATCGGGGTCGATCTCACCTACCCGATCCACCGCTACCTCTACTGGAGCCGGGCCCTCGGCCTGGCCCTCGGCGGCAGTGCCGCCACCCTGGAACGCCTGGGCGACTGGCTCGCCGACAACGATACGCTGGGATGGAAATATGACCTCGCAGAACACCCGACGCTTTGACGCAGTGCGCCCCGGCGAGACCCTGCCGGCGCTGCCGATTCCGATCACCGTGGCCCTCATCGCCAGCGGTGCCATCGCCACCCGGGACTACTTCCCCGGCCACCACGACAAGGATGCGGCCCGCGCCCTGGGCTCGCCCCACGTCTTCATGAACATCCTCACCACCAGCGGCCTGGCCCAGCGCTATGTCGAAGAGTGGGCCGGCCCCGCCGCCGTCTTCAAGGACCTGAAGATCAAGCTCGGCGCGCCCAACTACCCGGGTGACACGATGACCTTCACGGGCGAGGTGAGCCACGTCGACGCGGCCAGCCGCAAGGTGATGGTGAGCCTCAAGGGCAAGAATTCCATGGGCAACCACGTGACCGGCACGGCCACGCTGGTCCTGCCCTGAGCGGGAGCAGATGCAGATGAACGACATGAACATCGCCGGTCGCGCCGCCATTGCCGGCCTGGGCGCCACCGAATTCTCCAAGAACTCCGGCCGCACCGAGCTGCGCCTGGCCATGGAGGCCGTGCTGGCCGCCCTGGCCGATGCCGGCATCGACCCCGCCGAGGTGGAGGGCTTCAGCTCCTACACCATGGACAAGGTGCCGGAGTACGAGATCGCCCGCCTGCTGGGCTGCAAGAACGTCAAGTTCTTCTCCCAGATCCCCCACGGGGGCGGCGCCGCCTGCGCGCCGCTGGTGCATGCCGCGATGGCGGTGGCCACCGGCCTGGCCAAGACAGTGGTGGTTTTCCGGGCCATGAACGAGCGCTCCTGGTACCGCTTCGGAACCGGCGACTACGGCTTCGGGGCCACGCCGATCTTCGAGAACGTGAACTACGGCTGGTACATGCCCTACGGCTTCCACACCCCGGCGGCCTGGGTGGGCATGTTCGCCCAGCGCTACATACACACCTACGGCGCCACCACCGAGGACTTCGGCCGCGTCTCGGTGGCCGTGCGCGATTTCGCCGCCACCAACCCGGCGGCCTTCTTCCACGGCAAGCCCATCACCCTGGAAGAGCACCAGGCCTCCAAGTGGATCGCCGAGCCCCTGCGCCTGCTCGACTGCTGCCAGGAATCCGATGGTGCCGTGGCGATGGTCATCACCTCCGTCGAACGGGCCCGCGATCTCAAGCAGAAGCCGGTGCTCATCAAGGCCGGCTCCCAGGGCATCACCGAGGGCCAGCAGAGCATGACCTCCTACTACCGCGACGACATCACCGGCCTGCCGGAGATGGGCGTGGTGGCGAAGGAGTTGTACGCCCAGTCCGGCCTCGGCCCCGACGCCTTCCAGACCGCGGTGATCTACGACCACTTCAGCCCCTTCGTGCTGCCCCAGCTGGAGGAGTTCGGCTTCTGCAAGCGCGGTGAGGCCAAGGACTTCGTCCGAGCCGGCCACCACGCCCGCGGCGGCACGCTGCCCATCAACACCCACGGCGGCCAGCTCGGCGAGGCTTACATCCATGGCATGAACGGCGTCGCCGAGGCGGTGCGCCAGGTGCGTGGCACGGCCGCCAACCAGGTGGCCGGGGTGGAGAACGTGCTGGTCACCGCCGGTACCGGCGTGCCCACCAGCGGCCTGATCCTGGGTTGCGCCTGAGGAGGATGCCATGTTCGTCGATCTGACCCCCGAGCAGCACGCCCTGCGCCTCAAGGT
>JAFLDU010000311.1 GCA_017309145.1 Zoogloea sp.
CGAGGTGGACGCCCGGCTGAAGGAGATCATGACCGGCATCCACGCGGCCTGCCTCAAGCACGGTCAGCTGGCGGACGGACGGGTCAGCTATGCCGACGGGGCCAACATCGCCGGCTTCGTGAAGGTCGCCGAGGCCATGCTGGCGCAGGGCGTGATCTGACCCCTCCCTGCTCCGCCGCCACTGCGGGGCGGGACGCCCCGGGCCCTGGCGCGCGCCGGGGCCGACACCTCCCGGACCGGATCGCGCGGCGTCATTGCACGCTGCGCGATCTTCATAAGCAAAGTCAAATATATTGGTTTGCTTCACCTTCCCTGGCGATTAGCCTCTCCGCTTCAGTTCCCACCTGCCAAGAGAGGCCATCCACAAGATGAAGCGCCATCCTTTACCCACTGCCGTCCTGCTCTTCGCCCTTGGCTGCCCAGGTCTCGCCTTGGCGACGAATGGCTACTTCACCCATGGCTACGGGGTCAAATCGCAGGGGATTGCCGGCATCGGCATCGCCCTCCCCCAGGATGGTCTGGCCGCGGCCACCAATCCCGCGGGTACGGCCTGGGTCGGGAACCGCGCCGACATCGGCGTCACCTGGTTCCGCCCCAACCGCGGTGCGGAGATCAAGGGCAACGATCTGGGCCCCTACGGCAGCCTGGACGGAAAATACGACGGCAACGGAACCCGGAACTTCCTCATCCCCGAGCTTGGCTATGTGAAGCAACTGAATCCGGAGTGGGCAGCGGGCGTGGCCGTCTACGGCAACGGCGGGATGAACACCGACTACGGCAACAACCCATTTGCCAGACTCGGCGGCACAGGCCCCGCCGGCATCAACCTCGAACAGCTGTTCATTTCGCCGTCGGTGGCCTTCAAGCTGAACGAAAGCCACGCCATCGGTCTGGCCCTCAACCTCGCCCACCAACGATTCGAAGCGAAGGGGCTCCAGCCCTTCACCCAAGCCTCGGCCTCGCCGGGCAATGTCACCAACCGGGGCACCGACAGCGCCAACGGCTGGGGCGCACGTATTGGCTACACCGGAAAGCTGACCCCGACGCTGACCATCGGCGCGACCTATGCCACCAAGACCCGCATGGGCAACTTCGACAAGTACAAGGGCTTGTTCGCCGAAGAGGGGGGCTTCGACATTCCCGCCAATTACGGGATAGGCATCGCCTGGCAGGCAAGCACGGCCCTGACGCTGGCCGCCGATGTCCAGCGCATCGAACTGAGCGATATCCGCGCCGTTGGCAACCCCATCGCCAATCTGCTCGCGGGCAATGCGCTCGGCACCTCGAACGGCGGCGGCTTCGGCTGGCGCGACGTGACCGTGGTCAAGATCGGTGCGGCCTACGACCTGACCCACGACTGGACGATCCGCGGTGGCTATAGCCACGTGACCCAGCCCATCCCGCCCAGCCAGACCTTCTTCAACATCCTCGCGCCCGGCATCGTGCAGGACCACCTGAGCCTGGGCGCCAGCTGGAAGCAGGGCAAGGACGGCGAACTGAGCTTTGCCTACACCCATGCCTTCAAGACGACGGTCAACGGCAACGGCTCGATTCCGCCGGGCTCACCGCTTGCCGGAGGCTTTGGTGGCGGTGAAGCCAATCTGCACATGTTTGAAGATATCTTCGCCATTGCCTATGGCTGGAAGTACTGACGCCCGGGGTATGCCGGCAGGGGAGATCCGGTGACGATCGACTGGACACATTTTTCGCCGTGGAGCGCCCTCGCCGGTGGCGCCCTGATCGGGCTGGCCGCGTCATTGCTGATGCTGGCAAACGGCCGGATCGCAGGCGTCAGCGGCATCATCGGCGGCCTTCTGGGGGCTGCGGACGGCAACCGGCGCTGGCAGGCGAGTTTCCTCGCCGGCCTGCTCCTCGCGCCTGCCCTGTGGGCAGGCCTGACGCCCAACGGCCTGCCCGCCTCCGATCTTGCCCCGACCGGCGCGGCCGACTGGAGCAAACTGGTCATTGGCGGACTGCTCGTGGGCTTCGGCACCCGGCTGGCCAAGGGCTGTACCAGCGGCCACGGAGTCTGCGGCCTGGCCCGTCTGTCAAGGCGCTCCCTGATTGCCGTGCTGGTGTTCATGGCCGCAGGCTTCGCGACGGTCTTCCTGACCAGGCATGTCCTGGGAAACTGATTGAATCGACCCCACCTCTACGCCCATGACCCTTCTGATTGCCTTGCTCAGCGGCCTGATCTTTGGCTTCGGCCTGATCACTTCCGGCATGAGCAACCCGGCCAAGGTGCTGAACTTCCTCGATCTGGGAGGACACTGGGACCCGTCGCTCGCCTTCGTGATGGCCGGCGCAATAGGCGTGGCGCGCCTGCCCTTTGCCTGGGCCCTCAGGCAGTCCAGATCCTGGCTTGGTCAACCCATGCCATCGGCACCGGCCGGGACGATCGATCGCGGCCTGATCCTCGGCAGTGCCCTGTTCGGGGTCGGCTGGGGATTGTCCGGCTTGTGCCCCGGCCCGGCGATCGTCAACGCGGGAGCCTTCGCGCTGCCGGGGCTCATCTTCACCGCCGCCATGGTGACGGGCATGAAGGTTGTCGATTGGCGAAAGAAATGAAGATGCCGCGCCTTCCGGCAACTCTGCCACCGGTGGCAACGACAGCTTCTCCTTCTTCCTCGGCTTACCTTCATCCTTTCTGGATGCTGTCATCCCTCGAACACAAAAACTCTGACAGGCCCCACTCCCGCAGCTCAGGCAGCGGTTGCGAGATGTCTAGCAGCCGCAGAATGTTGACTTTCAATCGCTGCGAGACGTCTCTGAATTACAGCGAGACATCTCGCAGCCTTTGCCTCATATCATGCAGCTATTGCCAGACGTCTCGCAGGCGCAAAAGGATATCTCTCGATTACTGCCGGACGTCCGGCAACGGCAGCGAGACGTCTCTCAGCCGCTGCTAGACATCTTTTTGCAGCAGAAAGTCATCTCTCAGCCGCTGCTGGACATCTTTTTGCGGCAGAAAGTCATCTTTTTGTGCTTCCCCAACCCCTAAAAAAAGCGCCTCCACGCTGAGCCAGAACCGTCGCCGGCGCTTTGCCGGGACGGGGATCGGGCAGGCGATCTTCGACGCCATCGTCGCTGATCGCCTTGTTTCCTTTAGGGCAGGCGCCGGTCAGTTAGTCCCGTCACCGCCAACCGGCCCCAGGCGGTACTGCAATTCACGCCAGGGAGAATAGGCGCCGTAGGACGCGCCATAGTCATGGCTTCCGCTGCTTCCGTAAGCCTCCTCCGACTTCATCATGTCGGTGCGGACAGGCCCTTGCGGCCCCGCTGCGGTGGGCTCCATGGAGTCATACATGTCGCCCGAACGCATCATGCTGCGATCGTGGAGATCCTTGAAGCTGTCATACATGGTGTATTCCTCGGCACTGGCGGCCGGCACGGCGATCAGCACACTTCCGAGGATCAGGCCAGCAATGGCCTTCATGGCGAGACGCGTCTTCATCGTGTCCTCCTTCGGCTGGTTTCCCCCCTGATACGTCCGGGATCGGCGGCCCCTCGCAACGGGCCTGCCTGCCGTGTCACACCTCTGTAGGGCTCCTGTGCCGGATCTTGACAGGGGGATGACTGCTTTCATGATAGTCGACAAAAACGCTCGGAAAAGCCTGCATCCCGGCGTCGCCTCCCATTCCGGGTAGGCCCCGCTCGCCCCAGGCCGAAAGCCGTCAGCGGTGGCTGAGAAGGGGGCCACTCGCCTCCCGCTCACCCGGCACAAACGCCTCCAGATGCAGCAATGCCAGCACGCTGGCCACCAGCGCGCGCTGCGGCAAGGGGGCGCTGCGGTACCAGTCCTCCAGATAGCTACGCAGGCTGGCCTGATTCGCCTCAGGGTTCTGATTGAGATAGGCCAGGGCCTGCCAGCCGGCCGGATCGGCTTCGAACAGGGGTAGCAGGAGATTGGCCAGCACTTCGTTCTTCTGGCGCAGATAGGGATCCTTGCGCAACGCTGTTTCGTTGTCCCGCAGCCACTCGCCAACGGGCGTTCCGGCAGGCAGACGGCGATGACCCTCTGCGATCAGGGTCTCGAAGAAGCGCCGGAACAAGGGCGCCTCCTCCGCCCAGCGGGGCGCCGGAGGCAAGCAACCCCAGGAGACCGCCAGGTTCTTGAGCACGTACAGGGAGGCGGCCTCGCACACGGCCTCTTCGAACCACTGGTTGGGCTGAACGCCCCCGGCCGGCACGCGATGCCCCTCGTGGTTGGAGAGCAAATGACACAGCTCATGCGCAAACTCATACGCATAGAGGTGCCAGTTCTCGCCATGGGCATGCAGGTGTATGCGGTACTCGCCCCGCACCCCACGGCCATACAGCGCAACCGGGGGGCCATCCGTATGGGTGACGACGATCGGGGCTTCCAGGGGAACTGACAGATGCGTAACCAGTTCGTTGGCGGTGGCCTCGAGGACCGTCCCGATGTCCTCCCGGGTAGCCTTGCCCCAGCCCCCCCCTTGTACCTCGATCACCAGGCCCAGCTTGCGCGTGTTCGGCTTCCGGGGCTGCGGCGGCGGATCACCGGCCCAGGCCAGCGAACACACCAACGAGGCCACCACCAGCGGCAGGCGCGACCGCCAGCCGCGCCGGGCCACGCCTTGCCCGGACAGGAGAAATGCAGATCGCCGTCCCTTCATGAAAAGCCCCCCGATCACGCTCGGTCCCGGGCCGAGACCTCCCTGAATCCAGGATAGACGCTCGGACACCCGCAGCTGAACGTCCCCGCGGGGCGCTCAGCCCCGCCTACGCAGTCGGTCCTGAAATATTCAATTAGCAACTTCCAGCCGCCGGCCCACCGGCCAGGAGCGGTCGTCGCTGAGCACCCGCCGAAGCATTCCAAGCAGAAGCCAGAGCGAACAAAGGGCCCTCAGCCCCA
>JAFLDU010000312.1 GCA_017309145.1 Zoogloea sp.
GCGCTGCTGTCCGGCCTGCTCGGCTGGGCGGCCGCCCGGCGCGGCCTGGCGCCACTGCGCGACATCGTGCGCCACGCCGCCGCCATCACCGCCAGCAAGCTCGACCAGCGCCTGGCCGCCGAGGCCATCCCCGAGGAGCTGGCCGAGGTGGTACGCACCCTCAACGCCATGCTGGCCCGGCTGGAGTCGTCCTTCCAGCGCCTGTCCGATTTCTCGTCGGACATCGCCCATGAGCTGCGCACCCCGGTCAGCAACCTGCTCACCCAGACCCAGGTGACCTTGTCGCGGGCCCGCAGCCTGGCCGAGTATCAGGACGTACTGGCCTCCAACGCCGAGGAGTTCGAGCGCCTGTCCCGGACCATCGCCGACATGCTGTTCCTGGCCAAGGCCGACAACCGGCTGCTCATCCCCACCCGCGAAGCGGTCAATCTCGAGGCGGAGGTGCACGGGCTGCTCGAATTCTACGAAGCACTGGCCGAGGACAAAGCGCTGGCCCTGAGTTGCACCGGCAGCGCCGATGTCACCGGCGACCGCCTGATGCTCCGCCGCGCCATCAGCAATCTGCTTTCCAACGCGGTACGCCATACGCCGCCCAACGGCCACGTGAGCGTGGCCCTGGCCAGCGACGGGGAGATGGCCCGCATCCGCGTCGAAAACTCCGGGCCCGGCATCGCGCCAGACCACCTGCCGCGCCTGTTCGACCGCTTCTACCGGGCCGACGCCTCACGCCAGCACTCGGGCGAGGGCTCGGGACTCGGGCTGGCGATCAGCCTGTCCATCCTGCAGGCCCACGGCGGCGGCATCGAAGTGCACTCGGCCGATGGACTGACGGTCTTCGAGGCCCACCTGCCACGGACCCCGCACGCGCCCTGATCCGATGGGTTCAGAACTCGGTGTGGATGCGCATGGCCAGGAAGTTGGCAGGGCCGCGATCGGCGTTGTAGGCCGGGTTCCACATGCGCTGGTAGTCGCCGGTCAGGAAGACCGTCTTCCAGACGTTCAAGCTGTAGTAGACCTCGACCAACTGCTCGGGCCGGTAGCTCAGCCGACCATCACCGATGAAAAAGGAGATGCCGCCCGCTTCGAGGTACTCGCGGCGGTCCTTCGACAGGGTATTCCGGGCGTAGCCCAGGCCAAGAGTGTCCAGGGCGCGCCCCCAGGCCGTGCCCTTCAGCGCCACGCCCATGCCGAGCGAGGCATCCGTCTCGGTGAAGGCATAAGTCTCGGTGCGCCCATCGGCCTTCATGGCACGCAGAAAGAACCCCAGGTCGTCGTTGATGGCCTGTTCGAGATTGATCCCGACCCCGTACTTGACCTTCTCGCCCCGGCGCACCGCCAGGATGGCCTGCGGATCTGCATCCGGGTTGGCCTTCAGGTAGGCCAGCGCATCGTCGAAGGAGGCCAGCACGGCCCGGTTGCGCCAGGCCAGCAGGCGCAGCTTGCCGGGCTGCCCCCACAGGCTGTGCCCCCGCTCCACCTCTACCTGATCTCCGTAGCGTTTGAAGATCTGCGGATCGGTGGGGAGCATGTTCGGCTCCTTGGGGCCCGTCATCCGCCCGACGCGCAGCACCCAGTCGTCCTGGTACCACTCGGCGGCAAAACCCCAGCCGAAGCCCCGCGCGTCGGCCGCATAATCGTAGGACAGGGGCGCCATGAAGCCGGCGTTCATGAAATGCACCCGCGGGTCCTTGGCGTAGCGGTTGTCGTCGAACACGTCGAGGGTCGAGAAGTTGCCCACCGTCAGCACCACCCGGTTCTTGTCCACCGTGCCGGCCATCTGGTTGAGGTCCGCCTCGACCGCTTCGTCACCGCCCCCCAGCCCCCAGGTCTGGCGCAGGAAGAGGCGCTGCCGATACATCTTGGGACGGGTGCCGGCGGTGCGCGTCAGCTCCCCGTTGGTGAAGCCGCCGGCGCCGCTCAGCTCCGAGAAGGGCACCCCCTGGGTGATCTCCGGGTTGAGGTAGAGCTCGCCGCCCTGCCACGGGCGGAAGCCCAGGTAGGCGGTGGTGGTGGCGGTGTAGCTGAACTCCCGGGCTGCCTTCAGGCTTTTCGGACCACTATAGTCCGCCGGCATGCCCGGCTTGGTCTGCCAGATGTAGGTGGCCTGGAAGCGTGCAGTCGAGTCCTCGTAGGTCTCGTCGACGGCCAGCGCAGGCAAGGATGCGCCCAGCGCGCCAAGGCTCAGGCAGCGGAGCAGGAAAACAGCGGAACAGATGCGCATCGGCGGCTCGTCAGTCAAGAATGGGCCCGCGAGGGCGCCCCCGGGCGGGAGCGCGGCGGATTCTGTGCGCGCAGTTTATGAAAGTAAAGTTACATCCCTGAGACGGCCGTTCCGTACACCGACGGCCTGGCCGGGTCACAGCAATATCCGCAAGGCCAGCCCGAGCCCGGCGCAGACCGCGATGACATGGATGACGTTCATCCTGAAGCGGAACAGGGCCACCGCTGCCGCCAGCGCAATGGCCGCCGACACCCCGTCGAAGCCGCCGGCAAAGCCCTCCGGCCACAGCACGTGGTAGCCGAAGAACAAGGCCAGGTTGAGGATCACCCCGACCACCGCCGCCGTGATCGCGGTGAGCGGCGCGGTGAAGTTCAAGTCGTTGTGGGTGGTCTCGATGAGCGGCCCCCCGGCCAGAATGAAGATGAAGGACGGCAGGAAGGTGAACCAGGTCACCACCATGGCGGCCGCAGCCCCAGCCAGGAACAGGCTGTCGGGGCCGAACACGGCCTGGCTGTAGCCCCCGACGAAGCCGACGAAGGACACCACCATGATCAGCGGCCCGGGCGTGGTCTCGCCCAGCGCCAGGCCATCGATCATCTGGTGCGGCGTGAGCCAGCCGAAATGCTCGACCGCGCCCTGGTACACATAGGGCAGCACGGCGTAGGCGCCGCCAAAGGTGAGCAGGGCCGCCTTGGTGAAGAACCCGCCCATCCGGGTCAGGGTGTTGTCCAGACCGTAGAAGGCTACCAGCAGCCCCATGGGGACCAGCCACAGCAGGCTCCCGACCACGCCCACCCGCAGCAGGCGCCTCCACGAAAACCGGGCATGGGGCGGGGTCGGCGTGTCGTCGTCGATGAGGGCGCGGCCCCACGACGCGCCCGCCTTGCCGTGGCCGCCGCCGGCCTTGAAGTGCTCCGGCGCGATGCGGCCGCCGACGAAACCGGTCACGGCCGCCGCCAGCACGATCAGGGGGAAGGGCAGATCGGCCGCAAAGATCGCCACGAAGGCAGCCACCGCCACCGCCCACATCAGCGGATTCCTCAGTGCTCGGCTGCCGATCCGGTGGGTGGCCTGCACCACGATGGCGGTGACCGCCGGCTTGATGCCATAGAACAGGCCCGCCACCACGGGCATCTGCCCAAAGGCCACGTAGATCCAGGACAAGGCGATCAGGATGAACAGCGAGGGCAGCACGAACAGGCCGCCGGCCACGATGCCTCCCCAGGTACGGTGCATCAGCCAGCCGATGTAGGTGGCGAGCTGCTGCGCCTCGGGGCCGGGCAGCACCATGCAGTAGTTGAGTGCGTGCAGGAAACGCCGCTCGGAGATCCAGCGCCGGCGCTCGACCAGTTCCTGGTGCATGATCGCGATCTGCCCGGCCGGGCCGCCGAAGCTGATGCATCCCAGCTTCAGCCAGAAGCGGAAGGCCTGCCAGAAGCCCACGGCAGCGGGCGCGGCACCATCACGCGGCGGAGTGTCGGATCCAATGGAGGTCATGCTGAGCGTCCCGGGCTGTTCCCATATCACCATATCGCCATAGCGTTAATGCGGCCGCATGTGCCGACGCAACCGACATTCTGCGCGCGCCTGGATGACAGGACTTTACCTGTCGATCCGACTTTTGCATCATCGCCGGGACCCTTGAGACAAGGAACAGGCTCATGCGCAATCCTTTCACCCTGCCCGACCCCGAACTGGAAGCCCTCCTGCACGACGACGCGCCGTGGGGCGATGCCACCTCCTGGGGCCTGGGCATCAGCGATGCCCCGGGCCGCCTGCAGTTCCGGGCCCGGCATGCCCAGGTGGTGTGCGGCAGCGAGGAAGCCGCCCGCATGGGGCAGCTGCGCGGACTGCGGCTCGATGGCATGCTGGTGCCCAGCGGCACGCCGGTCGAGGCCGACACGCTGCTGCTCAGCCTGACCGGACGGGCCGCCGACCTGCACCGGGTCTGGAAACCCGCCCAGACCCTCATGGAGTACGCCGCCGGCATGGCCTCGGCCACCGCCGAACTGGTCACCACGGCACGCCGCGGTCATCCGCAGGTGGCGGTGGCATGCACCCGCAAGCATCTGCCGGGGAGCAAGTCGCTCAGCGTCAAGGCCATCCTGTGCGGGGGGGCCGCGCCGCATCGTCTCGGCATCTCCGACTCCCTGCTGGTGTTTGCCGAGCATCGCGCCTTCCTCGGCGGGCTGCCTCCCGCCCAGGCAGTGGCCCGCCTGAAGCAAGCCTGGCCCGAGCGCCAGGTGGTCGTCGAGACCGCCGACGAGGACGAGGCCGCCGTGTGGATCGAAGCGGGGGCCGACGTGATCCAGCTCGACAAATGCCTGCCGCAGACCGTCGCCCGGGTGGTGGCCCAGGCCGCTGCGCACCCGGACCACCATCCCCTGATCGCCGTGGCCGGCGGCGTAAACGTCAGCAATGCAGAAGCCTACGCCCGGACCGGCGCCCGGCTGCTGGTCAGCAGCGCGCCCTACCAGGGGCCGCCCCGGGACGTGGCCGTCACCCTGGCACCCTGGCCGGCCTGAACGCCCGCCTCCCCTTGCCCACCCCGGAGCGATCCCCTCATGGACAAACGCCATTTCCTTCGCGCCACCCTGGCCTCCGCCGCCCTGCCCGG
>JAFLDU010000313.1 GCA_017309145.1 Zoogloea sp.
CGTCCGATTCCGGGTCGATGCCCACCATCCACACCGGCTCCAGCACCGGGCTGCGCTGCAGTTTGGCCAGCAGATCGGTACCGATGTTGCCGGGGCCGATCAGGGCGCATTTGATCTTGTTGCTCATCGCAGGACTTCCTTCTCTGTTAAACCATGCTGCGCACCACACCGCCTTCGACCCGCAGGGCCGCGCCGTGGGTGGCAGATGCAAGGGGACTACAGACGTAGGCGACCAGGTTCGCCACTTCTGCGGGTTCGATGAATCGCTTGATGATCGAGGTCGGACGGGCGTTGGCGAAGAAATCCTTCTCCGCCTGCTCCAGGGAGACGCCCTGCTCTTCGGCCAGTCGGCCGAAGAAGGTGCCCACACCTTCGGTACGGGTCGGACCGGGCAGCACGGAGTTGACCGTCACACCGGAGCCGACACAGGTTTCGGCAATACCCCGCGCCACCGACAACTGCGCGGACTTGCTCATGCCGTAATGGACCATCTCGGCCGGGGGGCATACCCCGGATTCGCTGGAGATGAAAACGATGCGCCCCCAGTCGCGGGACTTCATGGCCGGCAGGTAAGCCCGAGACAGGCGAACCCCGCTCATCACGTTGGTCTCGAAGAAGTCGAACCACTCGATGTCCTGGATCTCCTCGAAGGGCCGCGGATCGAAGATGCCCAGGTTATTGACCAGGATGTCCACATCCGGGCAGCTGGCCACCAGGGCTTCGCAGCCCGCGGCACCGGAGAGGTCGGCGGCCACGCCGGACACGCGGGCACCGGGTACCGCCTCGATCAGCCGGGCCACCGCGGCGGACACGCCGGAGCGGCTACGACCGTTGATGATGACTTCAGCGCCTTCCGCGGCCAGCCGGCTGGCGATGGCAAAGCCGATGCCTGCCGTGGAGCCGGTGATGAGGGCGCGCTTGCCTGTGAGTTGCAGGTCCATTGAATCCTCAGTTGAAACGGACGGAGCAGCCACCGATGCCGCCGATGGTGACCCGCAGGTTGTCGCCGGCCTTGACCGGAATCAGCGCAGCCAGGGAACCGGACAGCACGATGTCACCCGCCTTGAGGCTGATGCCGAGACGGCCCAGGGTGTTGGCCAGCCAGGCCATTGCGTTGCAGGGATGCCCCAGGGCGGCGGCCCCGGAGCCAGTGCCGACGACCTCGCCGTTCTTCTCGAGGACCATGCCGCAGGTGGCCAGATCGACCTTGCGCGGGTCGACCATGCGGTCGCCCAGCACCAGCACGCCACAGGATGCGTTGTCCGCCACGGTGTCCTGGATGCGGATCTTCCAATCCTGGATACGGCTGTCGACGATCTCGAAACAGGCCATCACGCCCTCGGTGGCCGCCAGCACGTCCGACGCGGTGACGCCCGGACCGGTGAGGTCCTTCTTGAGCAGGAAGGCGATCTCACCTTCGGCGCGAGGCTGGATCAGGCTGTCCATGGGGATGGACTGGCCCTCGTTGTAGACCATGCCGTCGAGCAGCCAGCCAAAGTCAGGCTGACGCACATCGAGCATGTCCATGACGACCTTGGAGGTGACACCGATCTTCTTGCCGACGACCCGTTCACCGGCCGCCAGGCGCCGGGCGATCATCTGCTGCTGGATCTGGTAGGCATCTTCGATGGTGATCTCGGGATGGCGCTGGGTCAGCGGCGCCAGCGTCCGCCGGGCGACGAGGGCATCATAGAGCTCGTCGCCAAGCCGGGTGATCAGGGTCGGGTCCATGGAAGGGTCTCAGGAAAGCGGTTGGGGTTCGTCGTCACGGGCTTCACTCAGGAAGTCGGTGACGAGGCGGGCAAAGCGGCCGGCATGTTCGATCTGGGTCCAGTGGCCGCATTGACCGAAGACATGCAGTTGAGCGCGGGGAATCCAGGTGGACAGCGTCTGCGAGGTGAGCAGCGGAATGACCTTGTCTTCCCGACCGTGGATCACCAGGGTCTGATGCGGCAAGGCCCGGATGTCCGCCTCGGCGCTGGCCATGGCATCCACCCAGCGCTGGCGCGGGGCCGGGAACATGGCCGCAAAGGACTCGTGAAAGCCCGGACGTACGCTCGCCTCGTAGCGCAGGCGGGCGAGGTCGTCATTGACCAGGCCGCGGTCGTAGGCAAACAGATCGAGCAGGCCACGCATGGACTCCAGCGACGGCTGGTAGCCCCATACGGCATCGAGGGCCGGCGTGATCTCGAACTTCACCCCGACGCTGCCCATCAGCACCAGGCGGCGCACCCGCTCCGGGTGACGGATGGCCAGGGCCAGGGCGATGGCACCCCCGAAGGAGTTGCCCACCAGGTCGGTGCGTTCGATGCCCAGGGCGTCCAGCACGCCGACGGCGTGGCTGACCCAGTTGTCCATGGAATAGTCGTCGTCCGGACGGCGCTCCGTGTAGCCGAAGCCGGCCATGTCCGGCGCGATGACCCGGCGCGACTCGGCCAGTGCCGGCATCACCAGACGCCAGTTGGCCCAGGCCGTGACACCGGGACCGGAACCATGAATGAGGAGCACCGGCGCACCACTGCCCAGGTCATGGACATTGGTCAGGCGCCCCGCCGCAAGGAGGGAGCGGCCGATTTCCGGCGAGCTGGGGGTGCTGCTCATTGACATGGGCTCCTGTGCGTGAGCGAGTTCATTCGGCGCCGATGGCCGCCAGCGCGGCACGTGCGCACTCTTCGTCCTGGGCCTCGGAGGCACCAGACACGCCGATCCCGCCGATCAGCTCACCCTTCACACGGATCGGCAAGCCACCACCGAACACCACCAGGCGCGGACGGGCCGAAAAGCCAAGCTTCATGCCTTCATCGTGGCCGATCAGCTTCATCCAGTCTTTGGTGGAGAAGCCGAACCCTGCTGCGGTGTAGGCCTTGTCGATGGCGATGTCGATGGATTGGATGAACGCCCCCGGCATACGCAGAAAGCCGGCCAGGTTGCCGCCGCTGTCGCTCACCGCCACATTGATCCGCACACCGATGCGCTCTGCGTGGGCAATGGCCGCCTGGAGGGCAACCGCTGCGGCCTCGGCGGAAATGACCGACTGACCGATGGCGACTTGCATTTCGGAGGAATTGGCCTTTTCGTTCATATTTCCCATCCTTTATCGTTTTACTGCTAGAACGATATTTTGTTCCTATCTCGACGTCAATACTTTTTCTCGAGATTTTAGCCTATGATCGGAATAAGCCCCTTGGGCTAAAATAGCGATCATTCCCCGATCCTTCGATCGGCACTGAATAGCGGAACACCACACCATGAATGAATTGGCCAATCCTCCCGAATCCGTCGTCGAGGACGAGCAACCCAAGACCCTCGCCGAGGCGGCCTACCGTCAACTGCGCCGGGACATCATCGAAGGCCTGCATCGCCCAGGCGACAAACTGCGCGTGGAGCACCTGAAGGACCAGTACGAGGTCGGCGCCGGCACCCTGCGCGAAGCCCTCCAGTTGCTGGTCACCGATGCCCTCGTGGTGGCCCAGGGACAGCGCGGCTTCCGCGTCGCCCCGATCTCCCTGGACGATTTCGAAGACATCACCCGCACCCGCGTGCTGCTTGAGACCTCGGCACTGCAACAATCCATCGAACTCGGCGACGATGCCTGGGAAGCCAGCGTGGTCGCCTCCTTCCACCTCCTCTCCCGGGCCGAAGACAAGCTCGGGGATGGCGGCAAATGCAGCCGTGAGGAATGGGAGCAGCGCAATCGGGCCTTCCATGAAGTGCTCATCTCCGCCTGCCCTTCCCGCTGGATCCGTCATTTCCAGAACATCCTTTATCACCAGTCCGAGCGCTATCGGCGCCTGTCCCTGTTCCGCCAACCCATTCCGCGGGATGTGCATGCCGAGCATCAGGCCATCGTCGATGCGGCGCTGGCCCGCAACACTGCGGAAGCCACGCGCATCCTTACCGATCACATCATGCGCACCCTGGAAGCCGTCAAACGCCTCCCGGAAGAACTCATCAGCCGCTGACTCGCAGCCTGGTCACGCCCCGCCCCTTTCCAGGGCGGGGCGTATTCCGTACCGCGTGATGCTCAGGACACGACCGTCAGGAAGCGCTCATTGAGCTTGCGGTCGTGGTAGAAGACGCCTGTGCCGACCTCTTCCCAGGTCCAGGTGATCGGGGCGTAGTCCGGATAAGGCTGGTAGCCGCCGCAGAAGGTCTCGAAGCGGTTCCCCGACGGATCGAAGGCGTAGATGGTGGTGCCGCGGGTCACACCGTGGCGGGTCGGCCCGATGTCGATGGACACCTTGTTCATCGACATGATGTCGGCGGCGCGCAGCACCTTCTCCCAGCTCTCCAGCAGGAAGGACACGTGGTGCAGCTTGCCCGGCTCCGGGTGACGCACCAGCGCGATGTCGTGGGCCTTGTGGGAGCACGACAGCCAGATCGCCAGATCGGTCTTGCCGTCTTCCATCAGCACCCGCTCGACCAGGTAGAAGCCCAACACGTCAACAAAAAGCTTCTGCACCTTCTCGATATCCGGGCCGTACAGCAGCGCATGATCCAGGCGCACCGGGGCGATGCCGCGCTCGGCTTCGGGGGTCCACGGGTCCGGGTTCACATACTGCATGCCATTACCCACGTCGGTCTTCTCGGCGTAGAGCTCGATGGCATGGCCGGAGGGGATGGTGAAGCGCACGCGCTCGCCGGTCTCCATCAACTCGCCGGCGGGGATCCGCTCGGTGGTCACGCCGTAGGCCTTCAGGTCGGCATCAAGCTTTTCGAGGGTGGCCTTGTCGGCGACCTTGAAGGCAAAGAAATCCATGCCGGCCGAGTCAGCCTCGCGCAGGATCAGGCTGTTGT
>JAFLDU010000033.1 GCA_017309145.1 Zoogloea sp.
CGCGGATGTCGGGGCGGGAGCCTTCGATGTAGATCTTGCGGGAATTGGGCAGCGGCGCAATGGCCGCTTCGTCCACCTGGGCGGAGGCGGCGAGGAATTTGTCGGTGGCGTTCATGAAGGCTCCTTGAATGGGGTCCGGACTCTTTGTGTTTATTTGAATGGGCGCTGGGCCGGTGATGATCCGGTCGATTGGCAGCAGCTCGATTCAGCAAATATCAGACCATGCCGGATTCTTCCGGATGACCGGTCTATGGCCTTCTTTCCCGGAATAAGACAGGGCGTCTCGACTTATTCCGGAGACGTCTGTCTCTCTTGTCGCAGGGAATCTGAGACACCTGTCTCTTTGTTTTGCTGATGGCAGGGAATAATTCCCGGATAAATGCGGGAATTATTCTCTGGCAAAGAAATTGCAGAGGGTCTCCTGCCGCTGGTTATTTCCGACCTGCGGACTTCGGGTTTCCGGGTTGGGATACCGGGACGAAAAATACAAGAGGAGACATTCATGATTCAGCACTCATTCATCCCGTGCAGCGCACTGCGCCGCGGAGCCTGCGCCGTGGCCTTGCTGTCGGCGGTGTCGGTCCCCGCGCTGGCGGAGACCAACGTGGCGATCTACGGGATCATCGACGCGGGCCTGCTGTACCAGAGCCGGACGGACCCGGACGGCAAGAGCAAGACGTCGATGGAAACCAGCGGCCTGCGCCAGTCGGTGCTGGGCTTCAAGGGCGACCGTGACCTGGGGCGTGGCCTGGAAGGCTTCTTCAACCTGGAGGTGCATTACGACACCAACAACGGGAAGCTGCACGGTACCGGCGACGCCCAGGGCACCGGTACGCCCTTCTTCCGTCGTCAGGCGAACCTGGGGCTGCGTGGCGACTGGGGCAGCGTGACCTTCGGCCGGCAGTATGGTCCGGCGCTGCTGGCGCATCTGGGCACCGAACCGCGAGCCTTCAAGGAGCAGTTCTCCAACCTGTACGCCTGGGCCTACAACCAGTACGCGGCGACGGCGGGTGCGCCGGGCACCGATCGCAACACCAACAACGACGTCGGGATCTTCTTCAGCAACGCCATCCAGTACCGGCACACGGTGGGTCCGGTGAACTTCGGCATCCTGTGGGCCCCCGGCGGCCAGGCGGGCAGCACCCAGAAGAACACGGCCTGGGCGATGGGCGCGACCTACACCGGCCCGGTGGTGCTGTCGGCGTCCTATCAGGTGATCAAGGACGAGGCCACGGCCAACGACAACGTGCGCCATGGCGGCCTGGGCTTCGCAGTGCCCTTTGGCGCCTTCACCTTCAAGGCCAACTACCTGAACGCGCGCAATGAGACCAGCACGGGGGCGAACGTCTCCAATGTGAACGGGATCAGCACCGGTGTGGACTGGAAGTGGAACGCCGACAACACGGCGACGCTTGCCTATTACGACAACAAGGACAAGAACAACTCCCGCGACCACACCCGCAACGTGGTGATCAGCAACGACTTTGCGCTGCGCAAGGACACCATCATTTACGTGCAGGCCGCCTACGTGGATGCGGACTCCGCCGCCACCATCAAGACCAGCATCGTCGCGGCGGGCATCCCCAGCGTCGGCAACAAATCCACGCTGCTCAACGCAGGCATCAACTTCACGTTCTGAGCACAGGGCTGGCCAGGTCGTCCGGGGCGCGCTGCGTCACCGGAGCGGCTGTGGCGTGCCCGTCATCAAAGGAAGAAAACATGAAACTCGCCCTGAAGCCCCTGCTCGCCGCCGTGGGTGCCAGCCTGCTGGCCGGCTCCGTCCTGGCCGCCGACAACCGCCCCGGCTATGCCGACCCCGACAACTGGCCGCAGTATCACCGCAGTTACAACGCCTGGCGTTACAGCCCCCTGAGCCAGATCAACAAGACCAACGTGAAGAAGCTCAAGGTGGCGTGGATCCACCAGCCGGGCAACATCACCCACGGCCTGCAGGCCACGCCCATCGTGCTGGATGGCGTGCTCTACTACATCTCCGCCGACAACAATGTGTGGGCGGTGGATGCCGCCACCGGCAAGACCCTCTGGCACTACACCGCCAAGCTCAACCCCATCGCCAAGCAGGCCTTCTATGCCTCCGCCAGCCGGGGTGTGACCGTGGGCCGCGGCAAGGTCTATGTCGGCAGCCTCGATGGGCGCTTCATCGCCCTTGACCAGAAGACCGGCAAGGAGCTGTGGTCCACCCAGCTCACCGATCCCAAGACCCAGTACGGCGCACTGTTCTCGGCCCCGCCCCAGCTGGCCGGCGACGTGCTGTTCGGCGGCACCACCGGCGGTGACCAGCCCATCGCCGGCAAGATCTACGCGGTCAATGCCGACACCGGCAAGCCCGTGTGGACCTTCGACGTGATCAAGAACGACCCGGCCAGCTGGCCCGGCGACAGCGGCAAGGTGGGCGGCGGCTCCGCGTGGATGCCCGGCACCTACGACGAGAGCACCGAGACCATCTACATCGGCACCTCCAACGCGGCGCCCGATTACTACACCCCGGGCCGGGAGGGCGACAACAAGTACACCGCCACCCTGCTGGCCATCGACCCGAAGACCGGCAAGCTCAAGTGGCATCGTCAGGAGATCCCGCACGACACCTGGGACTTCGACTCCGCCTACGAGGCCCTGCTGGTCAAGAAGGATGGCAAGGACGTGATCGTGCACCTCAACAAGAGCGGCTTCGTGTTCGTGATGGACAAGAAGGATGGTGCCCTGGAGAACGTCTGGCAGTTCGCCGAGAACATGAACTGGACCAAGGGCATCGACCCGAAGACGGGTGAGCTGATCGAGCCGCGCCGGCCCCAGCCGGGCAAGCGTGAGCTGCTCTGCCCCAACCTGCTGGGTGCCCGCAGCTGGAACCATGGTGCCTACAACCCCGGCACCGGCCTGTGGTACTCCCACGCCATGGAGGTGTGCAACGAGGTGGTGTCGGGCAAGGATGATCCGTCCAACCTGACCGCCATCTCGTCCCTGTCCCTGGGCATCGACGAGATCAAGCTGGTTCCGCCGCCGGGGGGCAAGAAGCCCGATGGCCGCCTGGACGCCCGCGATCCGCTGACCGGCAAGGTGAAGTGGAGCATCCGCTATGACCTGCCGCCCCTCTCCAGCGTGCTCACCACGGCCGGCGGCCTGGTGTTCACCGGCGACATGGAAGGGCGCCTGTATGCCTACGACGCCGACAACGGCAAGGAGCTGTGGCGCTTCAACGCCGGCTCCGGCGCCCGCGGTGGTCCGGTCAGCTATGCCGTGAAGGGCAAGCAGTACATCGTGATCCCCACCGGCCTCGGCTCCCATGCGCCGGGCTTCCTGGCCGGCGCCTTCCCTCAGATCAAGGATCTGCCGGGGGGGGCCGCCTTGATCGGCTTCACCCTCGAGTAAGTCATCGCACCAGCTCCGCGGCGCGACCAGGCCGGACGCGGCGGGTCGTGCTGTTCCGGGGTGCGGCGCACCTTCCCGCGTCGCACCTCTTTTTTTCCTACTGGATGAAGACAAGAACATGACCTCCTTCCGCGCACTCCAGCAGACGCTCCGCCCGGCCAGCCTGATGCTGGCCTTGATCGCCGCCACCGCCAGCTACGCGGTGGCCCCCCCCGCCGACGAGGGCAAGGCCCGCGTGTCGGCCGGCAAGAACCGTTTTGAGAAACTCTGCGTGAGCTGCCATGGTGCCGATGGCGCCGGCGTCGCCCCCGGCGGTGCAGGCAGCAGCTACGGCCCGAAGCTGGCGTCCCGCCCGGAGCTGGCCGAGGCGCAGATCCGCGACCGCATCATCCATGGCAAGCACGGCGACAAGGCGATGCCGCCCTGGGGCACGGTCCTGGATGCCGCCGAGATCGAGCAGCTCACCGCCTACGTGAAACTGATCGCCGCGGCGCCCGCCGGCAAGCCGGCAGCCGGCCCGCTGGCCCCGTTCGACCTCGGTGATCAGGCCCGCATCGATGCGGGCAAGCGTCGTTTCGCCAAGACCTGTGCGGGCTACTGCCATGGTTTCGAAGGGGTTGGCGGGCGGGCGCCCGACTTCAAGGGGCGGACCGATCTGCCCGCCGAGCTGGCCTACGAGACCATCTCCAAGGGGCGTCAGGGCGCTGACGTGATGCCGCCCTGGGGCAACGCTTTCAGCAACGAACAGATCTGGGAGCTGGTGGCCTATCTGATGTATCTGGGCAAGCAGCAGCCTTGATTCCCGTACCTGAAGACTGATTCCGATCAGGAGGGGCTTCTCGACAAGCGGATCCATTCATCCGTTCAATCAGCCAAGGCGGCAGGGCGGGAATTGATTTCAATCCTGCCCGGCGCTCCCTATTTCCGGAGACGTCTGTCTCTGGAGTCTCAGGCCGCCTGATACATCTGTCTCCTTATTCTCGTATTGCGCCCGGATTAATCCGCGTAATAGCGGGAGTTTCGGTCCTGGCAAACTATTTGCAGAGGGCCTCTTGCCGCTGGTTATTTCCGACCTGCGGATTTCGGGTTTCCGGGTGGGATTACCGGGACGAAAAAAACAAGAGGAGACATTCATGATTCAGCACTCATCCATCCCGTGCAGCGCACTGCGCCGCGGAGCCTGCGCCGTGGCCTTGCTGTCGGCGGTGTCGGTCCCCGCGCTGGCGGAGACCAACGTGGCGATCTACGGGATCATCGACGCGGGCCTGCTGTACCAGAGCCGGACGGACCCGGACGGCAAGAGCAAGACGTCGATGGAAACCAGCGGCCTGCGCCAGTCGGTGCTGGGCTTCAAGGGCGACCGTGACCTGGGGCGTGGCCTGGAAGGCTTCTTCAACCTGGAGGTGCATTACGACACCAACAACGGGAAGCTGCACGGTACCGGCGACGCCCAGGGCACCGGTACGCCCTTCTTCCGTCGTCAGGCGAACCTGGGGCTGCGTGGCGACTGGGGCAGCGTGACCTTCGGCCGGCAGTATGGTCCGGCGCTGCTGGCGCATCTGGGCACCGAACCGCGAGCCTTCAAGGAGCAGTTCTCCAACCTGTACGCCTGGGCCTACAACCAGTACGCGGCGACGGCGGGTGCGCCGGGCACCGATCGCAACACCAACAACGACGTCGGGATCTTCTTCAGCAACGCCATCCAGTACCGGCACACGGTGGGTCCGGTGAACTTCGGCATCCTGTGGGCCCCCGGCGGCCAGGCGGGCAGCACCCAGAAGAACACGGCCTGGGCGATGGGCGCGACCTACACCGGCCCGGTGGTGCTGTCGGCGTCCTATCAGGTGATCAAGGACGAGGCCACGGCCAACGACAACGTGCGCCATGGCGGCCTGGGCTTCGCAGTGCCCTTTGGCGCCTTCACCTTCAAGGCCAACTACCTGAACGCGCGCAATGAGACCAGCACGGGGGCGAACGTCTCCAATGTGAACGGGATCAGCACCGGTGTGGACTGGAAGTGGAACGCCGACAACACGGCGACGCTTGCCTATTACGACAACAAGGACAAGAACAACTCCCGCGACCACACCCGCAACGTGGTGATCAGCAACGACTTTGCGCTGCGCAAGGACACCATCATTTACGTGCAGGCCGCCTACGTGGATGCGGACTCCGCCGCCACCATCAAGACCAGCATCGTCGCGGCGGGCATCCCCAGCGTCGGCAACAAATCCACGCTGCTCAACGCAGGTATCAACTTCACGTTCTGATCCCCCGGTTTCCCCTTTCAGCCGTGCTCTTTCCCTTGAGGACTCAGTCAATGAACACCACCCGCACCCTGATCGCCGCACTCGTGCTCGGCGTCTATGGAAGCACCCTCGTCAATGCCGCCAGCCCGGCGGGCGACTGGCGCGAATACACCGCCGACAAGCATGGTTCGCGCTTCGCCGCCGCCCCGGAAGTCACCGCCTCCAGCGTCAAGTCCATGCACGTCGCCTGGCGCTGGGCCATGCCCGACAATGCCATTGCCGCCGAGAACCCTGAGCTGCGGACCTGGGTGAACGAATCCACCCCGCTGGCCGTCGAGGGCGTGCTGTACACCACCTCGCCGATGAGCCTGGTCTCTGCCATCGATGGGGCCACCGGCAAGACTTTGTGGACCTATGATCCCAAGGCCTACCAGGACGGCACGCCGCCGAACCTGGGCTTCATCAACCGCGGCCTGACCTACTGGGAGGATGGTGCCGACAAGCGCCTGATCGTCGGCACGGGGGATGGCTACCTGATCGTGCTCGATGCGCGGACCGGCAAGCCGGTCAAATCCTGGGGCGACAATGGCCGGGTGGATCTCACCAAGGGCCTGCGGCGACCCATCGACCGCTCCCTGATTGCGGTGACCTCCCCCCCGATCGTGTGTGGCAACCAGATCATCCCCAGCATCGCCGTGCTGGATTCCTTTGCGGTGGGCCGCCAGCCCATGAAGTACCACCCGCCGGGAGATGTCCAGGCCTTCGACGTGAAGACCGGCAAGCGTGCCTGGCTGTTCCAGCAGCCGCCCCAGCAGGGCGAGAAGGGCAACGAGACCTGGGAGAACGACTCCTGGAAGACCACCGGCTCCGGCAACATGTGGGCCCGCCCGAGCTGCGACGAGGAGCTGGGCCTGGTGTACCTGCCGTTCTCCACCCCGACCAACGACTTCTATGGTGGCCACCGCAAGGGTGACGGCCTGTTCGGTGAGTCGCTGGTCGCGGTCAATGCCCGTAGCGGCAAGATCGCCTGGTACTTCCAGATGGTGCATCACGGCCTGTGGGACTACGACTTGCCCACCTCGCCGAACCTCATGGATTTGACGGTGGGGGGCAAGAAGATCAAGGCGGCGGTACAGGTCACCAAGCAGGGCTTCGTGTTTGCCTTCGACCGGACCAACGGCAAGCCGGTGTGGCCCATCGAGGAACGTCCGGTACCCCAGTCCACGGTGCCGGGGGAGAAATCTTCCCCGACCCAGCCCTTCCCGAGTCTGCCGGCCCCCTTCGTCCAGCAGGGGGTGACCGAGGACGACCTGATCGACCTCACGCCCAAGCTCAAGGAAGAGGCCAAGAAGATCCTGTCCCGTTACAACTACGGTCCTTTGTATACCCCGCCGACGATGGACAAGGCCGGTACCCTGGAAGTGCCGGGCGTGCTGGGCGGCGCGAGCTGGGCGGGGGCGGCCCACAACCCGCGTACCAACGTGCTCTACGTCCCGTCCTTCACCATTCCCTTCGGCATCAAGATCAAGAAGGAGAACAACGGTGTGTATGACTACACCGGCACCTGGGCCGGGGTGGGCGGCCCGCAGGGGCTGCCCCTCTTCAAGCCGCCTTTCTCCAGTGTCACCGCCATCGACATGAACACCGGCGAGCACCTGTGGCGCATCCCGGCCGGCAAGGGGCCGGTGGACCATCCGGCCCTCAAGGACCTGAAGCTCGACCGCCTCGGCGTGCCCCGCGAGAGCTTCATCGCCCTCACCGACAACGTGCTGTTCCTGGCACCGGAGGGCACGAACAGCGTGCTGGGCCTGTCTTCCCGAGGCAATGCGCTGGTCACCCAGGCCACCGTGGATGAGAAGGAGCCCTACCTGTATGCCCACGACGCCAAGACCGGTGCCCTGCTGTCCGAGCTGCGCCTGCCGGGTGCCGCCTTCGGCAGCCTGATGAGCTACAAGGCCAAGGGCAAGCAGTACGTGATCGTGCCGATCGGCGGGGCCGGCCTGCCCGCCGAACTGGTGGCCGTCCAGGTCAGCCAGTAAAGGGCCGGGGCGCCGCCCGAGGGCGGCGCCCCACCGCTTTTCTTGATCCAACCGACGACAGAGACATCATGCGAATCAAGTACCGAATCGCCGCCGGCGCGCTCCTCGCCTATCTGCTGCCTGCCATGGCATTCAACGGCGCCATGCCGGACAAGACCGATGAGGCCGCGACGGGCAGTGACAGCGCACAGGAAACGTCCGGTGGCCCCGCTTTCAAGCTGACCGACGTCAAGCGCATCGCGGCAGGACGGGACCGCTTCCAGGCCACCTGCGCGGCCTTCTGCCACGGTCATGAGCCCGCCTTGTTCATCAACCGCGAAGGCCTCGAGCCCCAGTACGTGTTCAACACCATCCGCGACGGTGGCAAGGGCGCGACCCCGATGCCGCCCTGGGGCGAAGTCTTCGCACCCGAAGAGATCTGGGAGATCGTGGCCTATCTGAAATCCATCGGTCGCTGGTGACTTCCCGTCCGTGGGTCAGGGGCATGACCACCTGACCCCGGCGGCCCCTCTCCGGCGCAGGAACCTTCCCTCCTGCGTTTTAAGGGCGCTCCCCGGCGGAGGCGCCCTTTTTTTGCGGCCGGGTGGCCGAGACTGTGAGAGCGGGGGTCTGCCCCTACATCCAGTGCCCCTGCCGGTTCGGCGGGACGATCTGCAGGCGGGCCAGCTTGCGGTAGAAGGTCGCTCGTGACATGCCCAGCTCCTTGGCCGACACGGTGACCTGCCACTGGTTGCGGCGCAGGGTTTCAAGCATGCGTTCGCGCAGGCGCAGGTCTTTCTCCTTGAGGGGCGGGAGAGGGGCCTCATCCATGGAGGGGGGCGGCAGGCCGATGGGGCCGGAGGGGGCCGGCGCCGGCATCCGGGAAACCTCTTCGCGTGCGCCCCGCCCGGACATCAGGCGCGGGCCGAAGAACAGGTCCGGTGGAAAGTGCGAGGCGTGCAGCAGCGCGCTCTCGCAGATCGCACAGGCGTAGCGCATGGCATGGCGCAACTGCCGGATGTTGCCGGGCCAGCTGTGCCGGACCAGCGCCTCGCGGGTCTCCGGAGCCAGGCGGAGGTTCTCGCGGCCCATGGCCAGGGCTTCCTCCTCCAGCACCCGGTCGATCACCGTGCCGATGTCCTCGCGCTCGCGCAGCGGCGGCAGCATGAACACGGCGCCGTTGAGACGGTAGTACAGGTCTTCGCGGAACCGGCCTTCTTCGACCAGGGTGGGCAGATCCTGGTGGGTGGCGCAGATGATGTGCAACTGCACCGGTGTCGGCTGTTCGGCCCCAAGGGGCAGCACCTCGCCCTCGGCCAACACCCGCAGCAGACGGCTCTGCAGCTGCAGCGGCATGTCGCCGATCTCGTCGAGGAAGAGGGTGCCGCCGTCGGACTGGATGATCTTGCCGCGGGCACCCTTGCTGCGGGCGCCGGTGAAGGCACCGTCCCGGTAGCCGAAGAGCTCGCTCTCGATCAGGCTCTCGGGAATGGCTGCGCAGTTGAGCGCCACGAAGGGCTGCTTGTGGCGGCTGCTGCAGTCGTGGATGGCCTTGGCGAAGGCCTCCTTGCCGGTGCCGGTCTCACCCAGCAGCATCACGGGGATGTCCCGGTTGGCCACCTTGAGCGCCCGCTGCACGTTGGTGCGCACCCTCGAGTCGCCGGTGGCCAGGTGGCCAAAGCCGCGGGCCTCGTTGCAGCCGTTGAGGTCGGGGGTGTCGCCGGCCGTGATGGCCGGGGCGCGGCGTCGGGCGTCGGGGGCGCGCAGCAGGCCGAAGATGCGTTCCCCGCTGTCGGTGATGCGCAGGGGGATGGCCTGGCCCGGACGGGCATGGGCGGCGGCCAGCAGGTCGGTGGCCGAGCACTCGAAGAGGTCGGACACGGTGTTGGCGGTACGGCTGCCGCGCTGCAGGAGTTCCTTGCGGGCGCGCCGGTTGCCGCCGACGAAGAGGCCGGCATCGTCGAAGGCCAGCAGATAGTCGGTGTGCACGTTCATCAGCTCGGGGGTGCGGCCGAGCTGCAGGATCCAGTAGTCGCGCAGGCTGTGGAAGGCGAAGGCATCCTCGATCAGCCGGGCCTTCTCCACCACCATCTGGAACACTAGCATCTGGCTGTCGCGGTTCTCCGGCGAGTACAGGGCCGAGGCATCGAGCACGGCCAGGGGCCGGTCGTCGATGCCGAAGATCGGCGCCGAACTACAGGTGAAAGCGATGTTGTGGGAGCGGAAGTGCTCGCCACGATGGACCAGGATGGGCTGGCCGTCGGCCAGGCTGGTGCCCACCCCGCAGGTGCCTTCGTCCCGCTCCGACCAGCGCGTGCCGTTGCGGAAGCCTTCGCCGCGTAACTCGCGGTCGAGGGCGGGCACGGTGCGGAAATCCACCGTCACCCCTTCCGCGTCGGTGAGCAGTACGCAGTAGTTGCTGGGCAGCAGTTGTTCATGCAGCCGGTCCAGGCCTTCGCGGGCGATCCGCATGAAGGCATCCAGCCGGTCCCGGTGCTCGCGTAGTTCCTGCGCGGTCACCACCTGGGGCGTGCTGGCCAGCGAAGGATCCACCTGGTAATTGCTGAGCGACCGCTTCCAGGAGCGGGCCAGCCGGTCCTGGGCAGCAGTGTGTCTGGGCAGGCTCGCGCCTTTCTCGACCACCTCGACCACGCGTTCCACGTGGCGGGCAATCTCTCCATGTCCCCGAATCATTCTATTTCCCCCTTATTGGTCGGGAGTGTATTGGGTGATACCACCTTTGGTGTCCGCAGAGCGTATTCCCCTACGGAAATTAAATCAATGCTGACGTTTGTCTCCCGAATCTGAGACAGGTGTCTCATTTTCTCGTTTTCTCATTATTCGTATTGAGAAACAGAGGAGTCTTTCTGGTTTTTGTGGTGCACGATCTTATTCTATTTGGTCTGATATTTTTATTTTTATTCAATGGTGTTTTTGATTTGTGCAGCGCGGAAATTGTTGAGCTTGGAGCAATCTGGCATGCCAAGTGCTGAATGGATGGCAATTGCAAATCCAATCCGGGCCAATTGTGAAACATTCATCCTCCACTGCCGCGCTGGGAATAATCGCTAATCCAGCATCGGGGCGCGACATTCGCCGCCTGACCAGCCGGGCGCTGGTATTTCCGACGGTGGAAAAGGTCAACATGATCGAGCGACTGCTCGGCGCCTTCGCCGCTACCGGAGTGGGGCGGGTGCTGATGATGCCCGACCTGGTGGGGATCGCCGCGGGCCTGCTGCGGGCCATCGAAGGGCGCCGTGGCCAGGGTGAAGCGGCCTGGCCCGAGGTGGAGTTCCTCGAGATGCCCCTCACCGACAGCGCCGCCGACACCGTGCGGGCGGTGGAGCGGATGCGTGCCGCCGGTGTGGCCGCGATCGTCGTGCTGGGTGGCGATGGCACCCACCGCATCGTGGCGGGTGCCTGTGGCGAGACGCCGCTGGCGACCCTGTCCTCCGGTACCAACAACGCCTTTCCCGATCTGCGCGAGGCGACCCTCACCGGGCTGGCCGCCGGGCTCTTCGCGGCGGGCGCGGTGACCTCCGACGAGGCCTTGGTGCGCAACAAGCGGCTGCGTCTGCGGGTGGGCGAGCGCGAGGAGCTGGCCTTGGTGGAGGTCTGTGTGACCCACCTGGAGCACGTAGGGGCCCGCGCTGTGTGGGATCCGGCGAGCATCGCCGAGGTGTATGCGGCCTTTGCCGAGCCCGATGCGATCGGCTTGTCCAGCATCGTCGCCGGGGTGAGCCCGGTGGGCCGGCGCCAGCCGCAGGGGGCCTGGGTGCATTGCGGTGGCGAGGGGCATGGCGTGCTGGCCCCGATCGCCCCGGGCCTGGTGGTGCCGGTGCCGATCGCCGCATCCGGCCTGCTGCAGCCCGACCAGCCGGTGGCTTTGCGCAGCCGGCACGGCAGCGTGGCCCTCGACGGTGAGCGCGAGATCGAACTCGACGGCCGCCAGGCGGCCACCCTGACCCTCGAACTGGACGGCCCGCTGAGCCTCGATGTGCCGGCCACCCTGGATGCCGCGATCCGCCGTGGCGCCCTGCATCACCCCCCCGGTGCCGCCATGGGCCGACCTTGAATCCCGGGTGGCGAGGATCTCGCCACCCCTGACCCGATCCACGAACGGGCGCGCTCCGCCCGTTCCGGATGTACCCCCAGAAATCCAACAACCTGGAGACGACCGTGACCAAACCACTCACCCGCGAAGACCTGCTCAAGGCCTATCGCACCATGCGCACCATCCGCGAGTTCGAAGAGCGCCTGCACACCGATTTCGCCACTGGCGAGATTCCGGGCTTCGTGCACCTCTATGCCGGCGAGGAGGCCTCGGCCACCGGCGTGTGCATGAACCTCACCGCAGAAGACCACATCGCCAGTACCCACCGCGGCCACGGCCACTGCATCGCCAAGGGCGTCGACCCGGTCGGCATGATGGCCGAGATCTGGGGGCGCAAGACCGGTACCTGCAAGGGTAAGGGCGGTTCCATGCACATCGCCGATCTGTCGGTCGGCATGCTCGGCGCCAACGGCATCGTCGGTGGTGGCGGCCCGCTGGTCTGCGGCACCGCCCTGGCAGCCAAGCTGCGCGGCCAGCCCCACGTGAGCGTGTGCTTCTTCGGCGACGGCGCGTCCAACCAGGGCACCATCTTCGAGGCCATGAACCTGGCGTCGGTGTGGAACCTGCCGGTGATCTTCCTGGCCGAGAACAACGGCTATGCAGAAGCCACTTCGTCCAAGTTCTCGGTGGCCTGCGACAACATCGCCGACCGCGCCTCCGCCTTCGGCATGCCCGGCATCACCGTGGATGGCTTCGACTTCTTCGCGGTGTATGAAGCGGCCGGTGCCGCCATCGAGCGCGCCCGTAAAGGTGGCGGCCCGTCCCTGGTGGAGGTCAAGCTGTCCCGCTACTACGGCCATTTCGAAGGCGACCAGCAGACCTACCGCGCCCCCGGTGAAGTCCAGAACATTCGCGACACCAAGGATTGCCTGCTGCAGTTTGCCCGTCGCGTCACCGCCAACGGCCAGATCAGCCAGGCCGAGCTGGATGCCATCGATGCCGAAGTGAAGGCCCTGATCGACGGCTCCGTCGTGAAGGCCAAGTCCGATCCCAAGCCTTCCGAGGCCGATCTGCTCACCGATGTGTACGTGAGCTACTGAACGCGCCCGACCACGAGATAACAGGAGACAAAAAATGGCACGAAAGATCACCTACCAGCAGGCCATCAACGAGGCCCTGGACCAGGAAATGAGCCGCGATCAGAACGTGATCGTGATGGGCGAGGACGTGGCCGGCGGCGCCGGTTCGCCGGGTGAGCAGGATGCCTGGGGCGGCGTGCTGGGCGTGACCCGCGGCCTGTACCACAAGCACCCGGGGCGGGTCATCGACACCCCCATCTCCGAATCCGGCTATGTCGGTGCGGCGATCGGCGCGGCCTGCTGCGGCATGCGCCCGGTGGCCGAGCTGATGTTCGTGGATTTTCTGGGCGTGTGCTTCGACCAGATCTTCAACCAGGCGGCCAAGTTCCGCTACATGTTCGGCGGCAAGGCCGAGACCCCGGTGGTGATCCGCGCCATGTACGGCGCCGGCTTCCGCGCTGCGGCCCAGCACTCCCAGTGCCTCTACAACATCTTCACCCACATCCCGGGCCTGAAGGTGGTGGTGCCCTCCAACCCCTACGACGTCAAGGGCCTGCTGATCCAGTCTATCCGCGACAACGACCCGGTGATCTTCCTGGAGCACAAGGCGCTGTACACCATGGAAGGCGAAGTCCCGGAAGAGAGCTACGCGATCCCCTTCGGCGAAGCCGCGGTGGTGCGCGAAGGCCATGACGTGACCATCGTGGCCATCGGCCGCATGGTGCTGAAGGCCCAGGAGGCCGCCGCCGAACTGCAGAAGCAGGGCATCCACTGCGAGATCATCGACCCCCGCACCACCTCGCCGCTGGACACCGACACCATCCTCGAAAGCGTCGAGAAGACCGGCCGCCTGATCGTGGTGGATGAGTCTCACCCGCGCTGCAGCATGGCCTCCGACATCGCCGGCCTGGCCGCCGAGAAGGCGTTCTCGAGCCTCAAGGCGCCGATCCGCCAGATCACCGGCCCCCACTCGCCCGTGCCTTTCAGCGATGCGCTGGAAGAGCTTTACATCCCCAGCGCCGCCCACATCGTGGCGGCCGCCAAGAGCCTCAAGGAGTTCCGCTGATGTCTGCCATTCACCCCGTCACCATGCCCAAGTGGGGCCTCTCCATGCAGGAAGGAAAGGTCAACGGCTGGCTCAAGCAGGTCGGTGACACCATCGAGCCGGGCCAGGAAATTGTTGAAGTCGAAAGCGAGAAGATCGCCGGCGCCGTGGAGGCAGCCGTTGCCGGGGTGCTGCGCCGCCAGCTGGCGGCTGAGGAAGACGTGCTGCCCGTCGGCGGCCTGCTCGGCGTGATCGCCGACGCTTCGGTCGCCGACGCGGACATCGACGCCTTCGTCACCGAGTTCCAGTCCAGCTTCACGCCCGCCAGCGGCGAGGAAGAGGACCAGGGGCCGACACCCCAGAAGATCGAGGTGAAGGGCCACAAGCTGCGCTACCTCAAGCGTGGCGAGGGCGGCGAGCCGATGGTGCTGATCCACGGCTTCGGCGGCGACCTCAACAACTGGTTGTTCAACCACGAGGCCCTGGCCGCCGACCGGGAGGTGTATGCCCTCGATCTGCCGGGCCATGGTGAATCGTCCAAGGACGTGGGCGAAGGCACCCTGGAAGCCCTGGCCGACACCGTGGCGGACTTCATGGCCGCGGTCGGCATCGATTCCGCCCACCTGGTGGGGCACTCGATGGGCGGCGCGGTGTCGCTGATGCTGGCCTCCCGGCATGCCGCCCGGGTGCGTTCCCTGAGCCTGATCTGCAGCGCTGGCCTGGGTGACGAGATCAACACCGCTTACATCGATGGCTTCGTCGGTGCCGCCAGCCGCAACGCGCTCAAGCCGGTGCTGGCCGACCTGTTCGCCGACAGCAGCCTGGTGACTCGCCAGCTGGTGGATGACCTGCTCAAGTACAAGCGCCTGGAAGGCGTCGGCAGCGCGCTGGGCACCCTGTCCGGCAAGCTCTTCGTGAATGGCCGCCAGACCGCCGTGCTGGCCGACCAGCTCGACAGCCTGGGCAAGCCGGTGCTGGTGATCTGGGGCGAGCAGGACCGCATCATCCCGGTGGCCCACGCCCACGCCCTGTCGGGCAAGGCCCAGGTGGAAGTCATCGGCACGGGCGGCCACATGGTGCAGATGGAAGCCGCCAACGATGTGAACCGGGTGATCGCCCGCTTCGTCGGCTGACCCATCCAGGCCTTGAAGCCTTGAAGCCGCCGGGGCCGTGAAGCCCCGGTGGCCCACCGTTTGCGCGGGCCCGGTACCGTCCGGACAGCCTCCTCCCTCGCTGCCCCACGATTCCGGTGCGGCATCGCGGCCTGCGCACCCCGCCTGTGCTCCAGCGCGTGGCCCTACGCGTGCCACCAACCCCAGGAGAGACCATGTCCCACGCTTCGACACCCCGCGCCGAACCCGTCAGTCTGCGGGGCTCGGCCAAGCTGGCGCGCATTCCTGTCCGGGTGGACAGCCAGCGCGCCTCGCCCCCCAAGCCGCCCTGGCTGCGTGCCCGCGACCCCGGTACCGCCAAGGTCGCGGCGCTCCAGCAGCTGCTGCGCGAGCAGGAACTGCATACCGTCTGCGAAGAGGCGGATTGCCCCAACATCGGCGAGTGCTTTGCCCGTGGCACCGCCACCTTCATGATCATGGGCAGCATCTGCACCCGGCGCTGCCCCTACTGCGACGTGGCCCACGGCCGCCCGGCCCCCCTGGATGCCGATGAGCCGGCCCGCCTGGCGCGCACCGTGGCGGCCATGAAGCTGCGCTACGTGGTCGTCACCTCGGTGGACCGGGACGACCTGCGCGATGGGGGGGCTGCGCATTTCGCCGCCTGCATCGGCGCCATCCGCGCTGCGACGCCGGAGGTTCAGGTCGAGGTGCTGACCCCGGATTTCCGTGGCCGCGAGCAGCTTGCCCTGGAAACCCTGACCCTGGCGCCGCCGGACGTCTTCAACCACAACATCGAGACCGTGAAGCGGCTCTACCGGGCGGTGCGTCCGGGGGCCGACTATGCCACCTCGCTGTGCCTGATCGCCGCCTTCAAGGCGCGCAATCCGGCCGTGCCGACCAAGTCCGGCCTGATGCTGGGCCTGGGGGAGAGCGACGACGAGGTGCTGCAGACCCTGCAGGACCTGCGCGCCCATGACTGCGACATCCTGACCCTCGGTCAGTACCTGCGGCCGTCGGCGGCCCACCTGCCGGTGGAGCGCTATGTGCCGCCGGAGGAGTTCGAGCGCTGGCGCGTGCGTGCCCTGGCCCTGGGTTTCCGCGAGGTGGCGGCCGGTCCGCTGGTGCGTTCGTCCTACCGCGCCGACCAACTGGCGGCCGCGGCGGAGAGGCAGCCATGAGCGGTGTGGGCATCCACCTGAACGGCGCGCCGCGGATCCTGCCGGGTCCGTGGGCGTTGGCCGAGCTGATTGATGATCTGGGTTTCACCGGCAAGCGCATCGCGGTGGAACTGAACGGGCAGATCGTGCCCAGGAGCCATTACGGCGCGATCCGCCTGACGGCGGACGACCGGGTGGAAGTGGTCGTTGCGGTTGGAGGAGGCTGAAGCATGGGATACATGGAGACGCAGCACGTGGGGCCGCTGGATACGCCCTTCGTGATGGGGGGGGAGACCTTCCGTTCGCGCTTGCTGGTGGGAACCGGCAAGTACCGGGATTTCGCCCAGACCCGCGATGCCATCGAGGCCAGCGGCGCGCAGATCGTCACGGTGGCGATCCGCCGCACCAACATCGGCCAGGAGCCGGGCCAGCCCAATCTGCTGGAGGTCATCGATCCGGCCCGTTACACCATCCTGCCCAACACCGCCGGCTGCTACACCGCCATGGAGGCGGTGCGCACCCTGCGCCTGGGGCGGGAACTGCTCGATGGGCATGATCTGGTCAAGCTGGAGGTGCTGGGCAGCAAGGAGACCTTGTTCCCCAACATGCCGGAGACGCTCAAGGCGGCCGAGATCCTGGTGCGGGATGGCTTCCGGGTGATGGTCTATTGTTCCGACGACCCGGTGCAGGCGCGCATGCTGGAAGACATCGGTTGTGCCGCGATCATGCCCCTGGCCAGTCTGATCGGTTCGGGCATGGGCATCCTCAATCCGTGGAACCTGCGCATCATCATCGACCAGGCGCGGGTGCCGGTGATCGTCGATGCCGGGGTGGGTACGGCCTCGGACGCGGCGATCGCGATGGAGCTGGGTTGTGACGGGGTGCTGATGAACACGGCGATCGCCGCCGCCGGCGACCCGGTGCGCATGGCCCAGGCCATGCGACTGGGCGTCGAGGCCGGTCGGCATGCCTTCCTGGCGGGGCGCATGCCGCGCCGGGAGTACCAGGCCAGCCCGAGCTCGCCGCCCGAGGGGCTGCTGGGCTGAGCCTTGAGGATCAGCCGGCCAGGTTGGCCGCGGCCAGGGCGGCCAGCCAGCCGCCGGCCACCACCCCGGCCGGGAACAGCAGGCGGGTGCGGGTCTTGAACGGGTGGCTCTCGATGCGCCGGTGGAACTGGTGGCCGCCGGCGATGCTGACTGCCACCGCCAACAGCATGCCGAGGGCGTTGATCACCGGGTTGGCCGGGAACAGGGTGGTGACCAGGGCATTGACCAGCAGGCACAAGGGGAAATGCACCAGGAACACCGAGTAGGAGATCCGGCTCAGATGAGTCAGCGCCGACGGCACCGGCAGGGTGTGCAGGAAGCCATGCTGCCGGCCCAGGCCGAGGAAGAGCATGACGCCGGTGGCCACGGCGATGCGGGCGCGGAATTCGACGGCCAGCGCCGCCAGGGCCACCAGGGCCAGCACAGCCAGCCAGCGTCCGGCCCGGGGCTGGCCGGACGCCCACCAGGCCAGCATGCCGAGCCCGAAGGCGCCGAAGAAGTAGAAGGCGGTCTCGTCCCACAGGGCGTCGCGGTTGAAGCCGAACAGGGAGGCCAGGGTCATCAGCACGATGAGTGCCGGTGCCAGCAGGGCCGCGCGCGGGGCCCGGCGGGCCAGCCGGGTCGGCAGCCACAGCAGCAGGGTGGCCAGGGCGAACAGCTGGAAGTCGATGGCCACGTACCACACGCCGGCGGACAGGGCCTCCTGGTCGAGCAGGTCATGGAGCAGCAGGACGTGGGCGAGCAACTGGCCGAGGTCGGGGGCTGCGGAGATGGAGGGGTGGTCCATCCACACACTGGCCACCGCCGAACAGGCCACGGCCAGGAAGATGGCCGCCGAATAGGGCATCACCAGGCGGATGTAGCGCTGCTGCAGCAAGGCCAGCGGCGAGGCACCGGCCGGCAGGCCGAAGGGGCCGAACTTGCTGGCGAACAGAAAGCCTGAGGCGACCAGGAAGGCCTGCACGGCCATGCGGCCGTAGTCGTTGAACCACTGTACGAGGCCCGGCATCAGCGGCTGGGCGATGTCGGCCATGGGGCCGTAGAAGGCCAGGTGGTGCACCACGATGGCGATGCAGGCGAGGGCCTTGAGGGCATCCATGGCCGGCATTCGTTGCATATCCTTGCGCATGGGCTTGCGCGTCCTCCATTGCAGAAATCGGGGCTCAACAGGGCTCCGCGGGAGCCTTGGGAGGGACCCGTGTTGGCGTGATCTGCGGAAATGAACGGACGACCCCTGGCGCGGGATGACCGGGCCGGGCGCCTGCTGGGGCTGAGTTGCGAGATCCTGCCGGGAACCGCCAGTGCCTCAGGGGGGCGCTGCGGTTGAGCGAGAATTCATAATTATACGCGGTGAGAATGGATCCGCGCCCGGAATTGCCCCGTTTTGGGCAGTTCCGGGCGCGAATTTTTTCATGCGGGGCCGCAGATCAAGGCGGCACTTCCGCGTCGAGCGCGGGGATCAGGGCTTGTAGGCTTCGACCGCGATGGTCAGCTTGACCTCGTCACCCACGTAGGGGGCGTACTTGCCGGCGTTGAACTCGCTGCGCTTGATGGTCGCCGTTGCGTTGGCGCCACAGGCGTCTTTCTTGAGCATCGGGTGGGGCATGCAGTGGAAAGAGGTGACGGTCAGGGTGACCGGCTTGGTGACGCCCTTGACTGTCAGGTTGCCTTCGATGCTGGTCGGCTTGTCACCGTCGAAGTTCACCTTGGTGGACTTGTAGGTGATGGTGGGGTACTTGGCGGTGTCGAAGAAATCCTCGCCCTGGATGTGCTGGTTGAACAGCGGGTAGCCGGTGTTCACCGAGGTGGCGTCGATGGTCACATCCACCGCGCCGGTCTTGGCGGCCTTGTCCAGGGTGATGGTGCCGGTGGTCTTGTCGAAGCGGGAGAGCTGGGTCGAGTAGCCGAAGTGGCTGTACTCGAAGCGCGGGAAGGTGTGGGTGCCTTCGATGGTGTAGGTTTCCGGCGCGGCGAAGGCTGCGGTAGACAGGGTGGCGGCGATGGCCAGGGTGACGAGTTTCTTCATGGAGTTCTCCGTATAGGGCTTATGAGTAGGAAAGTGGGAAAGCAGGATTACTTCTTGGCGGCGTTGGCCACCACGTGGAACTTGATCTCGATCTCGTTGGCGACGGCGGAGACGTCGGCCCACGGGCCTTCACCGATGCCGTAGTCCATGCGCTTGAGCACGAAGCCGCCGTCGAAGACGCCGCTGGCGCCGTCCTGCTTGAAGGTGAAGGGGGCCACCACGTCGCGGGTCTGACCCTTGATGGTCATCTTGCCGACGGCTTCGAAGCGGTTGCCGCCGAGGGCCTTGACGCCGGTAGAGACGAATTTGGCGGTGGGGAAGGCCTTCACGTTGAACCACTGCTTGCCGACCACTTCGTCGTTGGCGTCCTTGGAGCCGGCGTCGATGCTGGCCAGGTCGATCTCGAGGGTGGTGCTGGCGGCGGTGGGTTTGGCCGGGTCGAAGGCGATCTGGGTGGTGAAGCGCTTGAAGTTGCCCGGCACCGGCACGCCCATCTGCTTGGACGAGAAGGCGAGGCTGCTCTTGGTGGCATCAACCTGGTTGAATTCGACGGCCTGGGCGGTGCCGGCCAGCAGCAGGGCGGCGCTCAGCGCAGCGTTCAGGGTCAGGGTCTGGATCTTCATGGTTTCTCCTTGAGGTCTGGGTTCATTTGCCAAAGGGCAGCATCCGGCGCAGGGTGCCGTCCTTGTCGATGATCACGTGCTTGAGGGCGCCGGCCACGTGCAGGCCGACCAGGATCAGCAGGCCCCAGTTGAGGGCTTCATGCACTTCCTTGAACAGGTCGCCGAGTTCTTCGCTCTTGCCGATCAGGTCGGGCAGCGGCAGCACGCCGAAATACACCACCTGGAAGCCCTTGGCCGAGCTCATCAGCCAGCCGCTCAGCGGAACGAGGAACATCAGCAGGTAGAGCAGGTGATGGGTGCCCTCGGCGATTTTGTGCTGCCAGGCTGGCATCGGCAGCGGGGCCGGCGGGCGGTGGGTGAGGCGCCACAGGATGCGCGGCACGAAGAGCAGCAGCACGGTGATGCCGATCCACTTGTGGTAGGAGTAGAGCTTGAGCTTGTTGGGCGACAGGGGCAGGTCGTGCATGTACACGCCCAGCGGGAAGGCGGCCAGGATCAGCGCGGCGATCAGCCAGTGGGCGGCAATGGCCGGGCCACTGTAGCGTTGGGGGGTGGTGTTCATCTTTCAGTGCTCCGCGTTGAAGGGGGCAGGGCTGGCGTCCTGCCAGAGATAGGCGTCCATGGCCAGACCGCCGTAGGTGTACTCCGGTTCCAGCCGGACCGGAATTTCGCCGGGGTTGGCGGCGCCCAGCGCGGCAAACAGGGGCAGCAGGTGTTCCTCGCTGGGATGGGCTGCGGCCCCGTGCGCAGAGGCCTGCCGGTAGTTGAGCAGGGTCGGCCGGTCATCGCGGGACAGCGCCCCGGCCAGCCAGTCGGCGAAGGCACGAGCTGCCTCGTAGGGCTTGCTGTTCTCGCCCCAGGTGAGCCAGCCGAAGTTGTGGGTGACCGCGCCCGAGGCCAGGATCAGCACGCCCTCGTCGCGCAGGGCGCGCAGGGCGGCACCCAGGCGGCGGTGCCAGTCGGTGCCGGCATAGGGCTGCAGGGACAGTTGCACCACCGGGATGTCGGCCTCCGGGTACATCGCTGTCAGCGGGATCCAGGCGCCGTGATCGAGGCCCCGCTCGGGGGTTTCGGTGCAGGGCAGGCCGGCCTCGTGCAGCAGGTCACGGACCCGGGCGGCCAGTTCCGGTGCGCCCGGCGCCGGGTATTGCATGGCGTAGAGGGCTGGCGGAAAGCCGCCGAAGTCGTGGATCGTCTCCGGGCGGGTGACCGTGCTGACGGTCGGTTCGCGGCTGGCCCAGTGAGCCGAGATCACCAGGATCGCCCGCGGGCGTGGCAGGTCCGTGCCCAGGCGCTGCCACAGGGCCACGGTGGCACCGGGCTTGAGCAGCACGTCGGGGGCGCCGTGGGAGACGAAGAGAACGGGGTGACGGTGCGTCATGACGGGTTCCTCGGGGCGTAAAACTCGTGGATCAGGCAGTCCAGCGATTTGGGGGGATGGCCGACCAGGGCGGCAAAGTCGCAGGTGGTGGCGGCAAAGCGGCCTTCGCCGACGCAGCGGAACATGTCGCCCAGCGCGGCGGCAAACCAGGCCGGCAGGCCGTGGTCGATGAGGTCTCGGATGTAGTCGTCCACTGGCACGTCCTGATAGCGCAGCGGCTTGCCGCGGACCCGGGCGATGCGGGCGGCGATGTCGGCATAGCGGGCGGACGCCTGGCCGGTGAGGGTGTAGACGCGCTTGTCCAGGCGGGGGGCCAGGGCCGCAGCGGCGATGGCCTGGGCCAGTTCGTTGCGCGATACGAGGCTCACCGCGCCGTCGCCGGCCGGCAGGCGCAGTACATCCTGTTGCATGTCCGGGGCGACCTGCAGGCACAGGTCATCGGCATAGAGGGTGTTGCGCACGATGGTGTGCGCCACGCCGCTGTCGGCCAGCGCCGCCTCGGTGTCCTTGTGGACGACGGCGAGTTCGGTGGGGGCAGCGGCGTCCGCATCCATGAAGCTGGTGTACAGGATGTGCCGCACCCCGGCCTCCCGCGCCGCCTGGATGGCGTTGCGGTGCTGGGCGATGCGCAGGGCCCGCGGACCGTCGGTGGACACCATGACCAGCCGTTCGGCACCGGCAAAGGCCCTGGCCAGGCTTTCCGGCTGGCTGAAATCGCCTTGCCGGACATGCACGCCGCGCCGTGCCAGGTCGTCGGCCCGGGCCGGATCGCGCACGCTGACCGCCAGCTGGCCGCCAAGCAGGGCAGGGGCGCGGGCGATGAGGTGCTGGACGATGCGCCGGCCGAGTTGGCCGTTGGCGCCGGTGACGAGGATCATGATGAGCGCGTGCGGGTTGATTGAAGGTATGGCCAGACTTTAGGCTTTTGATTCGTCGCGAAATAGCCTTTAATAGAGAAATCTTTGTTGCAAGAAGTAGAACAATGGACCGTCTGCAAGGCATGGAGGTGTTCATCCGAGTGGCTGAGGCCGGCAGCTTCACCGCGGTGGCGGATCATCTCGGGGTGGCCCGGTCGATGGTCACCCGCGTGGTGGCCGGGCTCGAGGCGCACTTGGGGGTCAAGTTGCTGGCCCGCAGCACGCGCAGTCTGCGCCTGACTGCGGAGGGCGAGGTCTATCTGGAGCGCTGCCGGGAGATCCTCGACCTGGTGGAGGCGGCGGAGGGCAACCTGTCCGGGGCCGACCGGGCGCCCCGTGGCCCGATCCGCATCAGCGTGCCGGTGAGCTTCGGGGTGCGTCACCTGTCGCCGCTGGTCGCCGATTTCGTGACCACTTACCCGGAGGTGAGCCTGGACATCGATTTCAACGACCGACAGGTCAATCTGATCGAGGGAGGGCTGGACATGGCGATCCGCATCACCACCCAGCTCGATCCGACCCAGGTGGCACGTCGCATCAGCACTTCCCGGCTGCTGACCCTGGCCTCCCCGGAATACCTGGCCCGCCACGGCCGCCCCCGGGTGCCGGCCGATCTGGTGCATCACCACTGCCTGGGCTATACCGGCACCTCGCGGGCGGCCTGGCCCTACCGGGTGGAGGGCGAGACCCAGTGGGTGCCGGTGCAGGGGCGCCTGCAGGCCAACAGCGGGGACGCCCTGCTGGACGCCTGCCAGCGCGGGCTGGGCATCACCCGCCAGCCCAGCTTCATCGCTGCGCCGGCGGTGCAGGCGGGCTTGCTGGAGGTCCTGCTGCCGGAGTTTCCTGGCCTGGACCTGGGGATCTACCTGATCTTCCCCAGCCATCGCTACCTGCCGACCCGGGTGCGGGCCCTGGCCGACTACCTGGCGGAGCGCATCGGGGCATCGCCCTACTGGGATCAAGGCTTGCCCTGAGCGGCCGCCTGACGCGCGGCTCGGCGCTTTTACCGATTGCCAATGGGATGTCGTTTGCTATAACACGACCATAACCGGCTCCGGCAGAGAGACCTTCCGCCAGGCATAGGGGCAGTAGATCCCGCCTCGGAGGAAGAGGGCGCCGGTATCCCATTTCAGGGAAGGGATGCATCCATGAAGCGCACCCTCTGGGCCCTCGCTGCGGCCATCGCCGTGCTGTCCGGTCTCTACTACGTCGGCCCCGCCGATCTCTCCAGTCCACCACTCCCTCCGGCGCGAGCCGCCGAGCCGCCGCCGGCTGCGGCACCCGCACAGGCGGCGGTCCAGCCCGATCCGGGCGTGCAGGACCAGAACGCGCCCTACATGGAGGCCTGTGCCCGGGAAGGGCTCAACGCCTCGGAGTGTGTGGGTCGCCTGATCTGGTTCAAGGCCACCGGAGGCAACGAGCGTTTCCACACCTACACCTTCCAGCAGCGCGTCGGCGTGCTGGTGGACTGGTTCCGGGTGCTGCGCGCCGATCAGCGTGACGACCGCTTCTGGGCCTGGGGCATCATCAACGACCCGTCCTGCTGCAAGCCGGGCGAGGCGGACTGTCCGGCCAAGTCCCTGGACGAGACTTTCGGGTTGGACTGGTGCCCCGGCGACGATGTGCTCCTCAAGTACGTGGGCAAGCCGGGCTATGTGGACCCGGCCTGCGGCCTGAAGGATGCTGCGCTGGATCCGGACGACCCGCACACCAAGGGGGGCAAGGTGGACCAGCGCCACAGCGCCTGTGACCTGCGCTTCGGCACCTCGACCGGTGCCCTGGGCATCCGCAAGTTTCCCAACCCGCGCTTCGATGCCGACAAATGGAAGGCCCTCAATGGCGGCACGGCCAGCTGGGAGGGCTTCAACCGCAAGCTCGATGCCGCGACCGGCATCGAGTCCGACAGCCGGGTCAGCAAGCTGGCCGACGCCTCCATCGAGCCGCCCTTCCTGATCGGCACCTCCAGCGGCTCCTGCCACATCGCCTTCGACCCCCTCAACCCGCCGGCGGATCCCGCCCATCCCAAGTGGGAGAACATCAAGGGCCTGGTGGGCAATCAGTACACCCGCATGTCCGAACTGCTTGGCTCCGGCATGCCCAAGACGGCGCTCGAATACCAGATGTTCGCCCACGCCCGCCCGGGGGTGACCGACACCTCGGCGATCTCCCACGACCAGGTGAACAACCCGGGCACCATCAACGCCCTGATCAATGTGGCCCAGCGCCCGGTGTTCAAGGGCGAGGCGGTGAGCAAGTGGCGCAAGGTGGCGAGTTGCGCAGCCGGACAGGACGAGGCCCGGTGCTGGTGCGAGCCGGGCCGGGATGGCAAGTGCTGGCAGTTCTCCACCCGCACGGATGACGTCACGCCGGTTTTCCTGGGCGGCACCAAGGTCAATCTGCCCGGCATCCATCACATCCTGAAGGGCGGGGAGGACTCCACCGGCGCCCATGAGGCGATCCAGCGGGTGTATTTCAACATCGGTTCCTGCTCGGAGCAGTGCTGGGTCAATCACTTCACCGACATGCGCCAGGTGGACCCGGAGCAGCGCGGCTTTGGCCAGACGCCCTTCAATGTGGGGCAGTGCCGGCGTGACTGCCCCAACTTCCGGGCGGTGGAGGACCGTCTGCAGAACATCCTGGACTTCTTCGCCTCCGCCGAGTCGGACCAGACCGACCTGCAGGTGGCCCGAGCCAATGCCCGCAAGGCGAAGAGTGCGCCGGCCGCCTACGGGCGGGCCGAGCTGGTGGCCGACCTGGAGAAGGAGTTCGGCAAGGGCGCGGTGGCCAGGGGCCAGACGGTGTTCGCCGAGAACTGCGCGCGCTGCCATTCGAGCATTCCCGAGGCTGAAGGCGGTGCCTTCAAGGGGCGGGATTTCGCCGCGCCCAGCGAGGCCCATCCCCGCAAGGTGCGCGCCGACTTCCTGGGCAACGACCAGGCCACGCCGGTCACCGAGGTGGGGACCTTCCGCTGCCGGGCCCTGCATTCCAACCACATGGCCGGCCACCTCTACATGGAGTACGCCTCGGACGTCCTGCGGACCCGTCCGGTGGTCGCGGACCTCCCCGAGCCGGAGGCCCTCAAGAATGGCGGTCGGGGCTATTACCGCAACATCTCCCTGGTGAATGTGTGGGCCACCGCGCCCTTCATGCACAACAACGCCATCGGACCCGAGGTGTGCGGCAATCCGGCCAACAAGGAAAACGACTTCCATCGGGCCCGTTATGCCGACGAGAACAACGCCCTGTTGGCAGACCAGCCAGCCTGCGTGCGCTACGACCCGAGCGTGGAAGGGCGCTTCGACCTCTACAAGCGCTCCATGCACGAACTCCTCAACCCCAAGGCACGGGGCCGCAAGCTCACTCTGACCAATGCCGACCTGCTGATCGACCTGGGTATCCGGCCGCTGGACGGGAAGGTCGAAAAGCCCCTCGGCGGCTTCGGCCAGGTGAAGATCCCCAAGGGGGCCAGCGCCGGTTTCCTGAATGGCCTGCTGCACAAGCAGCTCATCGGCGACCTGTTCCTGGCCAAGCGGGATCCCGCCCGTCTGGAGGCGGCCGGCCGGAAGGACCTGGTGCCAACCCTGCAGGCGATTGCCGACGAGGTGCTGAAGAATCCGGCACGTTTCGTGGAAATCCTGCGCGAGAAGCGGGACTTCCTGTCGGCCCACTACCAGAGCTGTGACCAGATGGTCGAGAACGAGGGGCACCGCTTCGGCGAAGACCTCTCCGACGCGGACAAGAAGGCCGTCACCGCCTTCCTCGCCACCCTGTGAGGAGAATCGCCATGCCTGCCCGCACCGCCGTCCTCGCCTCCCTGGCCCTTGCTGTCCTTGCCCTGTGTGGCTGCTCCAAGGAGGCTCCACCTCCGAACATCCCCTTCGCGCCATGGGACAAGTCCTACGCCTCCAAGCCCGACCTGGCCCTGGTGGATCACGCCTACCCGATCCCCGCCGCGGAGCTGGCCCGGATCACCCCCGAATACCTGGCCACGCTGGACCAGGAGCAGATCGACCAGATCTATGCGCGTCTGACTGCCGGCCCCATCCCCGATGGAGCCTTCGACGGCAAGATCCTGCTGCCCCGGGGCGGCAGCGGCAAGTTCCGCCTGTCCGAGATCGTCGGGGGCTTCACCGGCACGGCCCTGCATCTGAAGGGCCTGGTACTGGAGGATGTGGGTGAGACCCTATGGCGGGGCAAGGTCTTCTACCGCAACGAGCGCGTGCTGAGGAACCGCATCGAAGACCTGTCCCTGCTCAAGAAGATGGGGCTGGTGCAGGGGGAGCCGAAGAAGATGGACTTCAACGGCAAGGAGACCTGGCTGCTCTTCCCGGCCAAACTTTACTGCGGCCAGAGCCTGCTGGATGCCCGGCGGGAGTCCATCATCATCGACTACTTCTTCACCGACGAGATCCCGGGCTACCAGGAAAGCCCCGATTTCCTGGCTGGGCGCCGCGGGCTGCGGGTGCGTGACGAGATCCGCATGATCCGGCCCGGCTTCTATCTGGGGCGGGCCTACCTGGACAAGGGCTTCGCCCTCAACTTCACCCTCTACAACAAGGCCATGGACGAGCAGGGGCGAGACGCCTTCGTGAAGACGGGCCAGGCTCAGGAGGACTGCTGGTCCGGTACCCAGCCCCGGCGGATACTCGCCTCGGCCGGCTGAGCACGGCCCGCATGGAGCGAGCCGATGATCAGCCGTTGGCGGCTCGGGCTGGTGGCGGGGGTCCTGGCTGTGCGCGCAGCCTGCGGGGCTGAGGCGGCGCGGGCGGCCGAGCCGGCGTGGGGCGTTG
>JAFLDU010000314.1 GCA_017309145.1 Zoogloea sp.
TAGGTGGTCTTGAGGCCGCGCAGCCAGGCCAGCTTGTAGATCTCGTCGAGCTTGCGCCCGGAGGGCGTGGCCAGATAGAGGTTGAGGGACTGGGCCTGGTCGATCCACTTCTGGCGCCGGGCGGCGGCTTCGATCAGCCACACCGGGTCGATCTCGAAGGCGGTGGCGTAGCGGGCCTTGAGTGCGTCCGGGACCCGGTCGATGCGGGCCAGGGAGCCGTCGAAGTACTTGAGGTCGGCGACCATCACTTCGTCCCACAGGTCGAGGGCCTTGAGGTCGCGCACCAGGGCTTCATTGACCACCGTGAACTCGCCGGACAGGTTGGATTTGACGTAGAGGTTCTGGTACCCGGGCTCGATGCTGGCGGACACGCCGACGATGTTGGAGATGGTGGCGGTGGGGGCGATGGCCACGCAGTTGGAGTTGCGCATGCCGTGGCGGGCGATGCGCTCGCGCAGGGCGGCCCAGTCCAGGCGGGCCTCCCGGTCCACCTCCAGCTGCCCGCCGCGGCCGGCTTCCAGCAGGCCGAGGGAGTCCAGGGGCAGCACGCCGCGGCTCCACAGGCTGCCCTCGAAGCTGCTGTAGCGGCCGCGCTCGCGGGCCAGCTCGGTGGATGCCCAGTAGGCCTGGTAGCACACCGCCTCCATGGCCTGGTCGGCGAAGTCCACCGCTTCCTGGGAGGCATAGGGCAGGCCCAGGGCGTACAGGCAGTCGGCGAAGCCCATGATGCCCAGGCCCACCGGGCGGTGCAGCAGGTTGGCCCGGCGTGCCTTGGGGGTGGCGTAGAAGTTGATGTCCACCACGTTGTCGAGCATGCGTAGCGCGGTGCCGATGGTGCGGGCCAGCTTGTCCATGTCGAGCTGGCCGTCTTTGAGGTGGGCGGGCAGGTTCACCGAGCCCAGGTTGCACACCGCGGTCTCGGTGTCGGAGGTGTTGAGGGTGATCTCGGTGCACAGGTTGGAGCTATGCACCACGCCCACGTGCTGCTGCGGAGAGCGCAGGTTGCAGGCGTCCTTGAAGGTGAGCCAGGGGTGGCCGGTTTCAAAGAGCATGGTGAGCATGCGCCGCCACAGTTGCACGGCGGGGATGCGCTTGAACAGGCGTAGCTCGCCGGCGGCGGCCTTGGCCTCATAGGCGGTGTACGCGGCCTCGAAGTCGGCGCCGAAGCGCTCATGCAGGTCGGGGGTGTCCACCGGCGAGAAGAGGGTCCATTCGGCGTTCTCCATGACCCGCTTCATGAACAGGTCGGGGATCCAGTTGGCGGTGTTCATGTCGTGGGTGCGGCGGCGCTCGTCGCCGGTGTTCTTGCGCAGCTCGAGGAACTCCTCGATGTCCAGGTGCCAGGTCTCCAGGTAGGCGCACACCGCGCCCTTGCGCTTGCCGCCCTGATTCACCGCCACCGCGGTGTCATTCACCACCTTGAGGAATGGGATGACGCCCTGGCTCTGGCCGTTGGTGCCCTTGATCAGGCTCCCCAGGGCGCGTACCGGGGTCCAGTCGTTGCCCAGGCCACCGGCGTACTTCTGCAGCAGAGCGTTTTCCTTGACCGCCTGGTAGATGCCTTCCAGGTCGTCCGAGACGGTGGTGAGGTAGCAGGACGAGAGCTGCGGGTGGCGCGTGCCGCTGTTGAACAGGGTCGGCGTGGAGCACATGAAGTCGAAGCTCGAGATCAGGTCGTAGAACTCGATGGCGCGGGCCTCCCGGTCGATCTCGCCGAGGGCCAGACCCATCGCGACGCGCATGAAGAAGACCTGAGGCAGTTCGATGCGGCGCCCGTCCATGTGCAGGAAGTAGCGGTCGTAGAGAGTCTGCAGGCCCAGGTAGCCGAACTGCAGGTCGCGCTCGGGGCGCAGTGCGGCGGCCAGCCGCGGGAGGTCGAATTCGGCCAGGCGCGGGTCGAGGAGCTCGGCGCCGATGCCCAGGCGGACAAAGTCGGGCAGGTAGTCGGAGTAGGCGCCAGCGAGTTCGTCCAGGCCGATGCTGCGGCCCAGCACCTCCCGGCCGAGGCTTGCCAGCAGCAGGCGGGCGGTGACCTGGTTGTAGGCCGGCTCCCGTTCGATCAGGCTGCGCGCAGCGAGGATCAGGGCCTGCTCCACGTCGGCGAGGGGCACGCCGTCGTAGAGGTTCTTCAGGGCGTGGTCGAGCACGCTGCGGGCCGAGACGCCGTCGCCCAGCCCGCTGCAGGCGGCTTCGCAGGTGCGCAGCAGGGCTGCGCTGTCGAGGGGGAGGCGACGCCCGCCATCCATCACATGCAGCACTGCGTGCTCGCGGGCTTCGGCCGACGCAGCGGCCCGCTCGGCGGCGCGGCGTTCGCGGTAGAGCACGTAGGCGCGGGCCACGTCGTGCTCGCCGGAGCGCATCAGGGCCAGCTCCACCTGGTCCTGGATGTCCTCGATAGAGATCGTGCCGCCATCGGGCAGGCGCCGGGTCAGGGCCCGCAGCACGGTGTCGGTGAGGCGGCCGACGATCTCCCGCACCCGGGACGAGCCTGCGCTGCCACTGCCTTCGACGGCCAGGAAGGCCTTGCTCATGGCCACGGCGATCTTGTCCGCGTTGAAGGCGACCACGGCCCCGTTGCGGCGGATGACCTGCAGCGCTGCAAGGGTCGGGTCGAGGCTGTCGGGCTGGCTGGTATTGGGGGGCTGGGCAGTGGCGAGCAAGGCGGTTCTCCGGTCTGGGGGGCGGAGAATCGAGGACCCGGGTCGGGTGGCTGCCTGAAGGCCCCCGGCAGGCCCGGATGAAGGGCGGACGGGAGATGGCGACGGGCGGCCCCTCGTTTCAGGGACACCCCGCCCCAAAAGCAATGAAGGAATGGGCCATGGCAGGTCTCCTGACTCTCGGGTCCGTGTGTCGTGCCAGCCTTCCCGGAGCGCATCCAGTGGCAGTGGGGGCACGAAACTCGCCGATCACAGTTGCGGGGGCAGTGCTGGCCTTGAGGCGTGTCGCCCCGCACCAGCTTCCCTTTTCATCCCCTTGCGGGGAACCAATGACGGGGCGGAGTGTAGGAGGGGCTCTGGCGGCCTGTCAACAAATTTCCCGTATGTAGTGGGTGGTGTGGGTTTTGGCTCTATGGGTAGTGGGTTGAGCGGATTGAGAGCCCAGCAGGGGCATAGCATGGCGGTTTCGCATGCTTCGCAAACGCACGGCTTTTCCCCGGAAAATCTTCGCCATTTCAGTGGCTTCCGGCTTTTTTCGGATGCGTATATTGCGAAGGGTTTCCTCAACTCCGGTACCTATCCATGACTCCTGCCACCCCCTCCACGATGCTCCCTTCCCGCCCGCGCGAGACCGTTTTCGTCGAGATGGTCTTTCCCGATCAGGCCAATCACTACGGCACCTTGTACGGCGGCAATGCGCTGGGCCTGCTGGGCAAGGCCGCCTTTGTCACGGCGACGCGATTCGCTCGTTGCGCGGTGGTCATGGCGGCCTCCGAGCATGTGGATTTTCATGTCCCGGTGAAGCTCGGCCAGATGCTGGAGTTGACCGGCCGCATTCTCCGTGTCGGGCGCTCGTCGATGACCGTGGAGGTCAGCGGCGTGGCCGAGACCCTGGCCGGCGGAGAGCGTACCCCGGCCCTGCGGGGGCGCTTCGAGATGGTGGCGGTGGATGGGGCGGGGCGCCCCCAGGCCATCGAGGCGGACCGTGGGGAGCCCGCCCTGCGGCCTGAAGGGCTGTGAGCTCCGGTGTTGTCAGGCGTCCGCGGCGACCTGGCGGCGGACCTCGTGGGCGGCAGCCACCATGTTGCGCAGGGCCGCCTCGGTCTCCGGCCAGCCGCGGGTCTTCAGGCCGCAGTCCGGATTGACCCACAGCCGGGCGGCAGGGATCACGCAGCGGGCCTTGTCCAGCAGTGCGACCATTTCGCCGGTATCCGGCACCCGCGGCGAATGGATGTCGTACACGCCCGGCCCGATCTCGTTGGGATAGCGGAACTCGCCAAAGGCGCCGAGCAGGTCCATGCCGGAGCGGCTGGTCTCGATGGTGATCACGTCCGCGTCCATGGCGGCGATCTCCGGCAGGATGTCGTTGAACTCCGAATAGCACATGTGGGTGTGGATCTGGGTGTCATCGCCCACGGCCGAGGCGGCGATCCGGAAGGCGCGGCTGGCCCAGGCGAGGTAGTCCCGCCAGCCCGCGCGGCGCAGGGGCAGGCCTTCGCGGATCGCCGGCTCGTCGATCTGGATGATGCCTATCCCGGCCCGCTCCAGGTCGGACACTTCGTCGCGGATCGCCAGGGCGATCTGCAAGGCCGTCTCGGCCCGCGTCTGGTCGTCACGCACGAAGGACCACTGCAGCAGGGTGACCGGGCCGGTGAGCATGCCCTTCATCGGGCGAGGTGTCAGGCTCTGCGCAAAGGATGTCCAGGCCACGGTCATGGGGCGGGGACGGGACACGTCGCCGAAGAGGATCGGCGGCTTGACGCAGCGGGACCCGTAGGACTGCACCCAGCCGTTGGCCGAGACGGCATAGCCTTCGAGGAGCTCACCGAAGTACTCGACCATGTCGTTGCGCTCGGTCTCGCCATGCACCAGCACGTCCAGGCCCAGGGCCTCCTGCTTGCGCACGGCCAGGGTGATCTCCGCCTCCATGGCGGCCTGGTAGGCGGCACCCCCGATCTCGCCGCGTTTGTGGGCGGCCCGGGCGGCACGGATCTCGCGGGTCTGGGGAAAGGAGCCGATGGTGGTGGTCGGCAGCGGAGGCAGTCCCAGGCGTGCCTGCTGGCGGGCCTGGCGCAGGGGGAAGGGGCTGGCGCGC
>JAFLDU010000315.1 GCA_017309145.1 Zoogloea sp.
CGGGCCATCCACCAGCAGGAAGTCTGTGTGGCCGGCCCGGGCCAGGCGCCAGGCAGCGGTGAGGCCGGCGATGCCGCTGCCGAGGATGGCGACGTGGCTGCGGATCTCCCGCAGGCCGGTCTGGGGCTGGGGTGTGCCGTCGCGCAGACGGTGCCCTTCGGCCATGCCGGGGCGCAGCACCGTGATCGGAATGCCCAGGTGCTCCAGCCGGCGACAGGCCGGCAGGGCGGCGGCCAGCCCTGCCGCGGCCCCCAGTCCGAGGAAGTGTCGCCGCTGCATCAGCGCACCACGTTGCGCCAGTCCTGTTCGAAGTAATGCACCAGGGCCTGGCTGTTGAGGTGGTTGGCCTCCACCGGCCGGGCGCGCATGTCCGGGGGAAACTGGAACATCAGCCGGGTGGTGTCGGCGTCCAGGTAGCGGGTGGGCACGCTGTAGGTGGTGGGGGGCGTGAAGCCCGGCCGGCGGGTGGCCAGGTTGAAGCCCCATTCGCCGAAGGAGGGCACGTGGGCGTGGTAGGGGTGGGTATGGAAGCCCGCCTCCCGCAGGGTTGCGTCGATGCACCAGTAGCTGCGCGGGGCGAACCAGGGCGAGGTGGATTGCACCACCAGGGCGCCGTTTTCGGACAGGTGGCGGGCCATCAGGCGGTACATGGGCACCGAGTAGAGCTTGCCCAGGCCGAAACTGGAGGGGTCGGGAAAGTCGGCGATGATCAGGTCGAAGACCTCGCCGTGTTCCTCCAGCCACTGCCCGGCGTCGGCGTTCACCACCGTGACCCGCGGGTCGGACAGCGACCCGCCGTTGAGGGCGGCCAGCTCCGCGTTGCGGGTGAACAGCCCGGTCATGGCCGGGTCCAGGTCCACCAGGGTGATCCGCTCCACATGGCGGTGGCGCAGCACTTCGCGCACCGCCAGGCCGTCGCCGCCTCCCAGCACCAGCACCGACCGGGCCCACGGCAGGCTCTCCAGGGCAGGGTGGACCAGGGCCTCGTGGTAGCGGTGTTCGTCACGGCTGGAGAACTGCAGGTTGCCGTTGATGTAGAGGCGGGTGTCGTCCTTCCAGCGGGTCACCACCAGGCGCTGGTAGGGGGTGGTGGTGGCGAAGATCACCTCGTCGCCGAACAGGCCGCGCTCGGCCCAGGCGGTGAGCTGGCCGGAGGTGGCCAGGCCGGCGGCCAGGAAGGCCATCACCAGCACGCCGCGGGTCAGGCGGCCGCGCAGGCCGGGGAGCTCGGCGCGGTAATGCCAGAGCGTCCACAAGGCCACCGCGGCGTTGGCCATGCCGAACAGGAAGCCGGTGCGGGACAGCCCGAGGCGGGGCGCCAGGACCAGCGGAAAGAGCAGCGATACCACCAGGGCGCCGAGGTAATCGAAGGTCAGCACCCGACTCACCAGCTCGCTGAAGCTCGCCTGGCGGGCGTGCAGGACCCGCATCACCAGCGGGATCTCCATGCCCACCAGCACCCCAAGGGCGAATACCAGGGCGTACAACACGGTGCGGAAGGGGGCCGACATCCAGGCGAAGAGCAGGAACAGCAGGGTGGCCGACAGACCGCCGAGCAGTCCCACCAGCAGCTCGATGTCGATGAAGCGGGCCAGCACGTCCCGGTCGTCCACGTACTTGGAGAGGTGCGAGCCCACCCCCATGGCGAACAGGTAGCAGCCGATGATCGAGGAGAACTGCAGCACCGAGTCGCCCAGCAGGTAGCTCGACAGGGCGCCGGCGATGAGCTCGTAGGCCAGGCCGCAGGAGGCGACCACGAAGACCGACAGGATGAGCAGCCGATCAGGCTGGCGGAGGGCGCCGGAAGGGGAGGGAGCTACGTCAGACATGGCGCGGACTCTACCCTGAAAGCGCTTGCCGGGCACGGTGAATGCTGGCTAAATATCGGCCCGGTCGCCGAGGATTCCGCTGATGGAGCCGTTCTACAACTACGTGGTGCACCTGTTTTCGGGCCTGCTGATGGTGCTGCTGTTTGCCGCCATCTATCTGCGGGTCACGCCCTTCTGCGAGCTGTCCCTGATCCGTCAGGGCATCGTCGCGCCGGCCCTGTCGCTGGGAGGGGCCATCATCGGCTTCTCCCTCACCGTGGCCTCCAGCATTCTGCACAACGACAATTACCTGACGTTCCTGGCCTGGGGCGCCGCCGGTCTGGTGGTCCAGCTCCTCACCTACATGCTGCTGGGCCGCCTGGTGCCGCGCCTGCCCGACCTGCTGTCGGCCAACAACGTGGCCGCCGGGGCGTTTGCCGGCACGGTGGCGCTGGTGGTGGGCATCATCAACGCGGCCTGCATGTCGTGATGCCCGGGTGGGGCGCCCGCCCGGCGTCGTCCTGCAGACCCTTCTTGCGCCGGCACAGCGGGCCGGCCTACCTCTGACATACATCCATCGGGAGCAAGCATGAGCCTCGGATCCTTCATCAAGAAGCAGTTCATCGACGTCCTCCAGTGGAACGAGGAGTCGGACGGCACCCTGGCCTGGCGCTATCCGATGGACGACTTCGAGATCCAGTACGGCGCCAGCCTCACCGTGCGGGATTCCCAGGTGGCGGTCTTCGTCAATGAAGGCAAGGTGGCCGACGTGTTCGGCCCCGGCATGTACACGCTGACCACCCAGACCATCCCGGTGCTGACCTACCTGAAGAACTGGGACAAGCTCTTCGAGTCGCCCTTCAAGTCGGATGTCTATTTCTTCAGCACCCGCCTGCAGCTCGGCCGCAAATGGGGCACGCCGCAGCCGATCACGATCCGCGACAAGGACTTCGGCATGGTGCGGCTGCGTGCCTTCGGCATGTATTCCTACAAGCTGGTGGATCCGAAGAAGTTCTTCACCGAGATCAGCGGCACGCGTGCCACCTATACGGTGGACGAGCTCGAGCAGCAGCTGCGCAACCTGGTGGTGGCGACCATGAGCGCCACCCTGGGTGGCGCCGAGCTGCCCTTCCTCGACATGGCCGCCAACCAGCTGCTGCTGGCCGAGCGCATGCAGGCCGGCATGGCCCCTACCTTCGACCGCTACGGCCTGGCGCTGGACAACTTCGCGGTCGAGAACATCTCACTGCCTGAAGAGCTGCAGAAGGCCATCGACACCCGCATCTCGATGGGCATGGTCGGCGATCTGGGCAAGTACACCCAGTACCAGGTGGCCAATTCGGTGCCCCTTGCGGCCCAGAACGAAGGTGGCCTGGCCGGCGTGGGGGCGGGGCTGGCGGCGGGTGTGGGCATGGGGCAGGTGATGATGGACGCCTTGCGTGGCAGCCAGGTGCCTGGCGTGCCCGCGACCGCAGCTGTCGCGGCCCCTGCCCAGGCGGCGCCGGCAGCGGATGATCCGGAAGCGCGTCTGGCCAAGCTCAAGTCCCTGCTCGACAAGGGACTGGTCACCCAGGCCGACTACGATTCCGCCAAGGCGGAGATCCTCAAGAAACTGATCGGCTGAGCGCCGGGTGTTCAAGCTCGCCTGCCCCAGCTGCGGCGCGGAGGTCGTCTTCCGGTCGGCCACCTCGGCAATGGCCGTCTGCGAGTACTGCCGCAGCACCCTGCTGCGGGAGGGCGACGCCGTGCGCGACGCGGGCAAGATGGCGGTGGTGCTGGAGGATTATTCACCGATCCGCATCACCACCTCGGGCATGTACGCGGGCAAGGCCTTCGGCGTGGTGGGGCGGATCCAGCTGCGCTACGACGACGGTTTCTGGAACGAGTGGTACATCCTGTTCGACGATGGCAGTGCCGGCTGGCTGTCGGATGCCTCCGGGCAGTACGCCGTCACCACCGACTCCGGTGAGGCGGACGATACGCCGCCCTTCGGCCAGATCGTTCCCGGCGGCCAGTACGCGTGGGAGGGCGTCAGCTACACCGCCTCGGACATCCGTACCGCCCGCTGTACCGCCGGGGAGGGCGAGCTGCCCTTCCAGGTCGGGCCGGGCTGGGAGGCCCGGGTGGTGGACTATCGCCAGGGTGTCCGTTTTCTGACCCTGGATTTCTCCGAGGGGAGCCGTCCCCGGCGCTACGTCGGCAAGGCGGTCGGCCTCGGTGACTTGCGCTGCCAGTTGTTGCGCGAGCCCGCCGAGATCGCGCGCAGCGCCGGCCACCTGAAGGGCAAGGCCGCCGCGCTGGCCTGCCCGGCCTGCGGTGCGTCCATCGACTGGCGCCCGGCGGTGGCCGCCCATCTGCATTGCCCGGCCTGCGGCACCGAGAGCGACGCCAGCGCCGGGACCCTCGAGGTGATGGAGGCCCGACGCCGGGAGGCCCTGGCCGCGACCACCCTCGCGCTGGGCGATGAGGCCCGGATCGATGGGCAGGACTGGACCCTGATCGGCCTGATGAAATGCCGGGAGACCGGCGCGGCCGATGAGTGGACCGAATACCTGCTTTACAGCGAGGGCGCCGGCTTCCTGTGGCTGGTGGAGTCGTCCGCCGGCTGGGACAAGGTCCGCGTCCTCGATGCCTGGCCCGAGTCCGTGTCGGCCAGTGCGGTGCGCTACGAGGGTACGGCCTACACCCGCATGCAGGCCTATGGTTCCCAGGTCACCTATGCCGCCGGGGCGTTCAACTGGCGGGTCAAGGTGGGTGACAGTGTATCGATCACCGACTATCGGGGCAGCCGCGGCACCCTGAGCAGCGAGCGCAGCCCCGCCGAACTGACCTGGTCCCTCGCCCAGCGGGTGCCTGCCGCCACCGTGGACGGCTGGTTCAGCAAGAAGGGCAAGGTGTCGGCCGCCAGCACCGTCGCCGCCCTGG
>JAFLDU010000316.1 GCA_017309145.1 Zoogloea sp.
CCACCTCGTCCAGCTTTTCCACCTGACGGTAGATCTCGGCGGTGCCGATGCGCACGCCGCCCGGGTTGAGGGTGGCGTCAGAGCGGCCGTAGATGATCAGCCCGTCGTGGGCGGTGATCTCGGAGTAATCGCCGTGACACCACACGTTGTCGAAGCGCGCGAAATACGCAGCGCGGTATCTGGCGCCATCGTCGTCCTTCCAGAAGCCGATGGGCATCACCGGGAAGGGGCGCGTGCACACCAGCTCGCCCTTCTCGCCGCGCACCGGGGTGCCCGTCTCGTCGAACACATCCACCGCCATGCCCAGGCCCTTGCACTGGATCTCGCCGGCGTAGACCGGCAGCGTCGGGTTGCCGAGGACGAAGCAGGACACGATGTCGGTGCCGCCCGAGATCGACGACAGGCAGATGTCGGCCTTGATCTCGCGATAGACGTACTCGAAGCCTTCCGGCACCAGCGGGCTGCCGGTGGAGAACATCGCCCGCAGCCTGGTGAGGTTATGGGTGGAACCCGGACGCAGACCCGCCTTGGCGATGCCATCGATGAACTTGGCGGATGTGCCGAAATGGGTCATCCCCTCGGCCTGGGCGTAGTCGAAGAGGATCGCCCCGTTACCGATCATCGGCGAGCCGTCGTAGAGCAGCAAGGTTGCGCCTGCCGCCAGCCCCGAGACCAGCCAGTTCCACATCATCCAGCCGCAGGTGGTGAAGTAGAACAGCTTGTCGCCGGGCTTCACGTCGCCGTGGAGCTTGAGCTCCTTGAGATGCTGCAGCAGCACCCCGCCGGCGCAATGCACGATGCACTTGGGCACGCCCGTGGTGCCCGACGAATACATGATGTACAGCGGGTGATCGAAGGGCAGTCGCACGAAGGGGATTTCCGTCTCGGCCAGGAAGGGCTTGACGAACTCCGCCAGCACGCGCGCGTGATGCACGTGCGAAAGATCATGCTTCGCATGCACGTAGGGCACCACCACCACCCGCTTGACCGACGGCAGCCCGTCGGTGATCGCGGCGAGGCGATCGAGGCAATCGACGATCTTACCGTTGTAGTAGTAGCCATCCACCGCCACCAGCACCTTGGGCTCGATCTGACCGAAGCGATCGAGCACGCCCTGCACGCCAAAATCCGGCGATGCGGACGAGAAGATCGCCCCGATGCTGGTCGCAGCCAGCATCACCACGATGGTCTCGGGCAGGTTCGGCATCCACGCCGCCACCCGGTCGCCCGGCGCCACGCCCATGTCCTTCAGGGCGGCGGCAAAGTGCGCCACCTGACGATACAGGTCGCCGTGGGAGAGGCGGTTATGCACACGATCTTCTCCCCAGAACACCAGCGCGTCGCTGTCATCCCGCTGACGCAGGAGGTTCTCGGCAAAGTTGAGCTGCGCGCCCGGAAACCAGCGGGCGCCGGGCATGCGGTCGCCGCTTTCGAGGACGACGTCGCCCCGGCTACCCTTCACCTCGCCGTATTCCCAGATCGATGTCCAGAACTCGGCGGGCTGGTCGATGGACCACTCGTGCAGCGCGGCGTAATCGGCAAAGCTGCGTCCCCAGCGGGCTTCGGCCTGGCGGGAGAAGGCGGTGATGCTGGCATCCGCAATGCGGGCAGCGTCCGGCACCCACAACGGGCGCTCGGCGATGGGATAACTCATGAATTTCTCCTCTTACCTTGTCTTGTATGCGGATTCCGGCTCGACGTCCGGTTCCGTTGGCCCTGCAGTCGATCAGCTTACCTTGGCGCGAATGTCCTCGGGGAGCGGCACCGACTTGCCCGTCCGCGGGTCCATCCAAACCACCTTGGACGACCCTTCGGCGTAGATGCGCTCGTCGCCTTCCACGCCCAGCTCGTACCACGTCATCACGCTGCTGCGCCCCGGCTCGCCAGCGTACATCCGCAGCACGACCGTAGCGGGATAGTTGATGGGAATCAGGAAGGTGCAACTGGCGTTGATGATCACCGGCGCAACCGGATTGTCGGGCGTGACGGCGGAGCCGGACTGCTCCAGCCATTCCACCCGCGCCTGCTCGCAGTAGCGGAAATACACGGTGTTGTTCACGTGACCGTAGGCGTCCATGTCGCCCCACCGCACCGGAATGCGGGTGGTCAGCTGCAGTTTTCGGGGTGGGGTTTGATCCCGGGCTGCTTCATTCATCGTTGGCTGTCTCTCCACGGTTGTTTTTTGATTGCAGCGCCCTGCGGGATGCTATACAAATGCCCCGCGTGCGCAGACTCAATGTAACATACGCTTGCGTATGTTGCCTGCCATCTCCGATCCTGCAGCGGCCTCGCCGGCGCCATCGGGAAAAGGTGTAGGCTGCGCGCGGACAAAGAACAAATCAGAACAACTCAGGAGGTGACAGCGATGGAACGCGATTCCATGGAATTCGACGTCCTGATCGTCGGCGGAGGCCCGGCTGGCCTCTCGGCTGCGATCCGGCTCAAGCAGCTTGCAGCAGAAAAAGGTCAGGACTTCACCGTCTGCCTGATCGAAAAGGCCGCCGAGATCGGCGCCCACATCCTCTCCGGCGCGGTGGTCGACCCCTGCGCCATCAACGAGCTCTTCCCCGACTGGAAGGAACGCGGCGCTCCGCTCAACACGCCGGTCACCGAAGACCGCGTGATCTTCCTTTCGGAAACCGGCGGCCGGCAAGTGCCCAACGGCCTCCTGCCCGATTCCTTCCACAACCACGGCAACTACATCGTCCGTCTCGGCAACCTGGCCAAGTGGCTGGGCGAGCAGGCCGAAGCCATGGGCGTCGAAGTCTATCCGGGCTTTGCCGGCGCCCAACTGCTGTTCGACGACAAGGGCGCGGTGGCCGGCGTCATCACCGGCGACATGGGCGTGCTGAAGGACGGCACGCAGGGCCCCAACTTCCAGCCGGGCATGGAGCTGCGCGCCAGGTACACGCTGTTTGCCGAAGGCTGCCGCGGCCATCTGGGCAAGGAACTCGAAGCCCGCTTCAACCTGCGCGACGGCGTCGATCCGCAAACCTACGGCATCGGCATCAAGGAGCTGTGGGAGATCCCCGCGGCCCAGCACGTCCAGGGCCTGGTGGTGCACACCGCCGGCTGGCCGATGGACACCGCCACTTACGGCGGCGGCTTCTGCTATCACCTGGAAGACAACCTCGTAGCCGTCGGCTTCGTGGTCGGCCTCAACTACAGCAACCCGTACCTGTCGCCCTTCGAGGAATTCCAGCGCTACAAGACCCACCCGGAAATCCGCAAGTTCCTCGAAGGCGGCAAGCGTCTCGCCTACGGCGCCCGTGCCATCGCCGCCGGTGGCCTGCAGAGCCAGCCCAAGCTGGTCTTCCCGGGTGGCGCGCTGATCGGAGACGACGCCGGCTTCCTCAACGCCGCGCGCATCAAGGGCACCCACGCCGCGATGAAGTCCGGCATGCTCGCCGCCGAAGCCGCCTACGACGCCCTCGCCGCCGAGCGCAGCCAGGATGAACTCAGCGCCTACCCGGAAGCCTTCAAGGGCAGCTGGCTCCACGCCGAGCTCCACAAGACCCGCAACTTCAAGCCCTACATGAAGAAAGGCCTGTGGTTGGGCTCCGTGCTGTTTGGTGCCGAGCAGGTGCTGTTTGGCGGCAAGGTGCCCTGGACGCTCCACAACCACGCGGATCACACGGCCCTCAAGCCGGCCGCCGAGTGCAGCCCGATTTCCTATCCCAAGCCGGACGGCAAGCTCACCTTCGACCGCCTGTCTTCCGTCTTCCTCTCCAACACCAACCACGAGGAAGACGAACCCTGCCACCTGCAGCTGAAGGACGCCTCGGTGCCCATCGCCATCAACCTGGCGAAGTACGACGCCCCCGAACAGCGCTACTGCCCGGCTGGCGTGTACGAGATCGTCCGCAGCCCGGAAGGTGACAATCCGCAACTGCAGATCAACGCCCAGAACTGCGTGCACTGCAAGACCTGCGACATCAAGGACCCGACCCAGAACATCAACTGGGTCACGCCCCAAGGGGGCGAAGGCCCGATCTACCAGGGGATGTAAGTCGAGTCGAACAAAAAACCGGGCGCTGCCCGGTTTTTTGTTGCAGCCGGTTCAAGCCGGCCGAGCACGAAAACAACGAGGGGGCCGAAGCCCCCTCGTGTCATTTACCGGCCAAGCCAGCCGTCGATCAGCCGACCCACTTGCGGGCGTTGCGGAACATCCGCAGCCACGGCGAATCCTCGCCCAGATCGGCCGGGTGCCAGCTCATCTGCACGGTGCGCGCGGTCCGCTCGGGGTGCGGCATCATGATGGTGAAGCGGCCGTCCGGCGTGGTGAGGCCGGTGATGCCATCCGGCGAACCGTTCGGGTTGAACGGATAGCGGCTGGCGATGGCGCCGGTGTTATCCACGTAGCGCAGGGCGACCCTGGCGTTGTCCTTGTCGTCCACGCCCTGGAACACCGCGCGACCTTCGCCGTGGGAGACCACGATCGGCATCCTGCTGCCCGCCATGCCGGCCAGCAGGATGGACGGGCTTTCCTGCACCTCGACCATCACGAAGCGGGCCTCGAACTGCTCGCTGCGGTTGCGCTGGAAGCGCGGCCAGCAATCGGCACCCGGGATAATCTCGGCCAGGTTGGACATCATCTGACAGCCGTTGCACACGCCCAGCGCGAAGAGTTGAGGACCGTTATGCGTTTTGATCCCGGTAGCCGCTACTCGAAATGGTCAGTCGTGTTCGAAGACAATGTTCGAATAGATGAAATCGAGGTCAC
>JAFLDU010000317.1 GCA_017309145.1 Zoogloea sp.
GCGGCCTGGTGGCGGTCAAGGACATGACGTTCGAGATCCGCGCCGGTGAGGTCGTCGGCCTGATCGGCCCCAACGGCGCCGGCAAGTCCACCATGTTCAACCTGGTCACCGGGGTGCTGCCCGCCAGCAGCGGCGAGATCCGCTTCCTGGGCGAGCGCATCGACCAGCTCGGTGCCCGGCGCATCGTGCAGATGGGCATCGGCCGCAGCTTCCAGCACGTGCATCTGGTGCCGCAGCTGTCGGTGCTGGAGAACGTGGCGATGGGCGCCCACCTGCGCGGCAAAACCAGCCCCCTGACCGCAGCCCTGCGCCTGGACCGCCACGAGGAAGCCCAGCTGCTGTTCCTGGCCGCCGAGCAGATCCGCCGGGTCGGCCTGGGCGACTACATGCACACCCCGGCCGGCAGCCTGGCCCTCGGCCAGCAGCGCATCCTGGAGATCGCCCGCGCCCTGTGCACCGACCCGGTGCTGCTGCTCCTCGACGAGCCGGCCGCCGGCCTGCGCCTGAAGGAGAAGGAAGCCCTGGCCGACCTGATCCGCCAGCTCAAGAGCGAAGGCATGTCGGTGCTGCTGGTCGAGCATGACATGGACTTCGTGATGGGCCTGACCGACCGGCTGGTGGTGATGGAGTTCGGCAGCAAGATCGCCGAAGGCCTGCCCGCCGAGATCCAGAACAACGAGGCCGTGCTGGCCGCCTACCTGGGAGGCATCGAATGAGCGCCGACAACACCCGAGCAGTCCTCGAGACCCGCAACCTGAGCGTGCGCTACGGCAAGGTGGAGGCCCTGCGGGCCACCAACCTGCGCCTCTGCGCCGGCCAGATCGTCACCGTGATCGGCCCCAACGGCGCCGGCAAGTCGTCCCTGCTCAATGCCATCATGGGCGCCCTGCCGACCAACGGCCAGGCCGAGGGCGAGGTGCTCTACCAGGGCCAGGACGTCTCGCACCACGCCATCGAGCTGCGCCTCGGCAAGGGGCTGGCCCTGGTGCCCGAGAAGCGCGAGCTGTTCACCAGCATGAGCGTGGAGGACAACCTGGTGCTCGGCGCCTACCGCCGCCGCAAGGCCGGCTGGTCCTACCGGGACGGACTGGAGAGCATCTACAGCATCTTCCCCCGCCTCAAGGAACGCCGCCACCAGCTGGCCGGCACCATGTCCGGCGGCGAGCGGCAGATGGTGGCGATCGGCCGCGCCCTGATGAGCGACCCCAAGGTGCTGATGCTGGACGAGCCCTCCCTTGGGCTCGCCCCCCGTGTGATGGCCGAGGTCTTCCACGTGATCTCCCACCTGCGCGACACCGGCGTGGCCACCCTGTTGATCGAGCAGAACTCCCGCGCCGCCCTGCAGGTGTCGGACTATGGCTACGTGCTGGAGGTGGGCGACGTGACCCTGGAAGGCCCGGCGGCCGACCTGGCGAAGAACCCGAAGGTGATCGAAGCCTATCTGGGAGCCCGACACTGATGAGCCTCCTGCGCCCCGACTTCACCGTTGCCCGCCTCAACCAGGACGCGGCAGACTGCCTGCCCGGACACCTGGGCGTGGAGTTCCTGACCCTCGAGCAGGGCCGGGCCACCAGCCGGATGGTGATCCGGCCGGTTCACCTGGCCCCCAACGGCCGCCTCCATGCGGCCAGCCTGATCGCCCTGGCCGACACCACCACCGGGCACGCCACCATGTCGCACCTGCCCGAGGGCGCCCGCTCCTTTGCCACCATCGAGCTCAAGAGCAACCACCTGGGCACCCTGGTCGAAGGCGCCATCACCTGCCTGGCCACCGCCCAGCATCTGGGGCGGACCACCCAGGTGTGGGACGCGGTGGTCCGCGACGAGGCGACAGGCCGCGAGCTGGTGCTGTACCGTTGCACCCAGATGATCCTGTGATCACCCCATAAAACATAAAACGGAGCCCCCCAATGAGCATCTGGTTCGCCCCCTTCACCCTCGACGAGGTCAACGCCCGCGGCGCCACCTGCGCCAATGGCCACCTGGGCATGGAGCTGATCGAGATCGGCGAGGATTTCCTGCGTGGCCGCATGCCGGTGGATCAGCGCACCCGCCAGCCCGCCGGCGCCCTGCACGGCGGCGTCTCGGTGGCCTTCGCCGAAACCCTGGCCTCCTGGTCGGCTGCCCACGTGGTGGATCCGGCCAAGTACCACTGCGTCGGCCAGGAGATCAACGCCAACCACGTCCGCGCCGTCACCGGCGGCTGGGTCTATGGCGAAGCCCGCCCCCTGCACATCGGCCGGACCAGCCACGTCTGGGAAGTGCGCATCACCAACGAGGAAGGCAAGCTGGTGTGCATCTCGCGCATGACCGCCGCCGTGCTCAGCAAACCCAGCGAGTACAAGTAAGATACAGGGCTGCAGCTGTATGTGTAGGGAGCGTGTAGGGGCGGCTTCACCCGCCCCTACACATACCAACACGCCCCCTCCAGTCCGAACCCCCCCTCGCCTCCAGGAGCCCCCATGACCACTCCCGACCTGATCGAATTCTCCCGCCCCGACGGCAGCCCCTGCCAGGGTTATTACGCCCATGCCGGCGACGACCGCCCCGGCGTGGTGGTGATCCAGGAATGGTGGGGCCTCAACCCCCAGATCCGCAGCGTCGCCGACCGCTTTGCGGCAGCCGGCTACAACGCCCTGGCCCCCGACCTGTACCGCGGCCGGGTCGCCCAGGACATGGACGAAGCCAACCACCTGATGACCGGGCTCGACTTTCCCGGCGCCACCTTCCAGGACATCCGCGGCGCGGTGGCCTACCTCAGGCAGCATGGCAAGGGCCCGGTGGCCGTGATGGGCTTCTGCATGGGCGGCGCCCTGACCGTGGCCAGTGCGGTGCACCTGCCCGAGGTCGACGCAGCGGTGTGCTACTACGGCATTCCCCCGCAGGATTTCGCCGACCCGGCACAGATCCGCATGCCCTTCCTGGGCCACTTCGCAACGCGGGACACCTGGTGTACGCCCGATGCCGTGGCAAGCCTCGAAGCCGCCATGCGTGGCGCCGGCCAGGCTCCCGAGATCCATCACTACGTGGCCGACCACGCCTTCTTCAATGCGGCCCGCCCGGAAGTGTTCGATCCAGCCCTGGCCGAACAATCCTGGACCCGGACCCTGGCCTTCCTGGAACGCCACCTCAAGTAAGCCCCCATGCGCGATACCGGTATTTCGGAAACCCTCAGGATCCGCGGCCTCGACTACCACGTTCGCCACTGGGGCCCGCGGGACGCCCCGCTGGTGTTCTGCCTGCACGGCTGGATGGACGCCTCCCCCACCTTCCAGTTCATGGTCGAGGCCCTGCAGCACCCCTGGCACATCGTCGCCCCCGACTGGCGCGGCTACGGCGGCAGCGAGTGGCTGAACCGCCCATACTGGTTCCCCGACTACTACGCCGACCTGGACGCGCTGGTCCGCCACTATTCGCCCGACGCCCCGGCCCGCCTGGTGGGGCACAGCATGGGGGGCAACATCGCCTCGGTGTATGCGGCGATCCGCCCCGAACGGGTGGAGCGCCTGGCCATCCTGGACTTCCTCGGCCTGGTGCAGGACCCCGCCGTGGATGCGCCGGCCCAGCTCGCCAAGTGGATGGACGGCATCGACCACCCGCCGCACCTGCGCACCTACCCGGACCACGACGCGCTGGCGCGCCGCCTGCAGGCCGGCAATCCGCGCCTGCCCGCCGACAAGGCCGGCTTCCTCGCCCGTGCCCTCAGCCAGCCCACCCCGGATGGGGGCGTGAAAATGGCCTTCGACCCCTGGCACCGCCAGGCCTCGCCGCACCTCTACCGGATCGAGGACGTGATGGCCATGTGGAACCGGATCGTCGCCCCGGTGCTGATCGTGGTCGCCGACGACGGCTTCATCCATGAGCGCTTCCACGCCGACCCGGACGAGTACCAGCGCCGCCTGGCCAGCTTCCGCACGGCCCGGGTCCATACCCTGGAGGATGCCGGGCACAACCTCCAGCACGACTGCCCCGAACGGCTGGCCGCCCTGCTGGAAGCCTTCCTGCTGGATCAATCCCCCACGTAGACGAAGGGCGCCCAGGGGAAGTGCCAGACTGGCAGTCCGCTCCATGAACACCCCGGCTTGCGGTTTTTGCGTGACTGTATAAGATTACAGCTCACGCACTTCCGCCTGCCCGGGCCGGGCACGCCGCTCCATGACCGATGCCACCACCACCACCGACGCGCCCGCCGGACTGCCTGCCTACCTGGAAGGCCTCAACCCCGCCCAGCTGGAGGCCGCCATCCATGGCGGCGCCCCGGAACAGGGTGGCCCCCTGCTGGTGATCGCCGGCGCGGGCTCGGGCAAGACCAACACCCTTGCCCACCGGGTCGCCCACCTGCTGGCCGGCGGTGCCGACCCGGGGCGCATCCTGCTGCTCACCTTCTCGCGCCGCGCCGCCGACGAGATGGTGCGCCGCGTGCAGCGCATCGCCGGCCGGGTCTCCCCCGCCCATGCCCGCCTGGCCGCCGGCGGTTTCGCCTGGTCCGGTACCTTCCACAGCGTCGGCGCCCGCCTGCTGCGGGAGTTCGCCGGCCGCATCGGGCTCGACCCGGCCTTCACCATCCACGACCGGGAAGACTCCGCCGACCTGATGAACCTGGTCCGCCACGAACAGGGGCTGTCGGGCAAAGGCAAGCGCTTCCCCCTCAAGGGCACCTGCCTGGCCATCTACTCGGCAGTGGTCAACACCCAGGCCCCCCTC
>JAFLDU010000318.1 GCA_017309145.1 Zoogloea sp.
GGTGACGCCCTGGCTGCGGGTCACGCCGGAGGTGGCGTTGAGGCTGGGCAGGGCCTGTGCCTGGGCGGCATCGAGCAGGGCGGTGGCCTGGCGGAAGCGGGCCTCGGCGATGCGGATGCTCTGGTTGGAGAGATCCACCTGTTCCACCAACTGGTCGAGTTGCGGGTCGTGGAAGTGCTTCCACCAGGCCTGGGCGGCCTGGGCGTCGGCTGGTTCGGCGAGCTTCCAGCCCTCCGCTTCGCGGAACTGGGCGGGAACGGGGGTATCGGGGCGTCGGTGGTCGGGGCCGACGGCGCAGCCGGCGAGGAGCAGGGCGGCGGCCAGCAGGGGCAGGCGGAGTGTCATTGCGGAAAAGGCGTTACGGTTCATGGATGCGTTGCGGAGGCCGGGCTCGGGCCCGGACGACCCAGGCGCCGGCGCAGGGCCAGGCGCAGGCGGTCGAGCTGGAGATAGACCACGGGGGTGGTGTAGAGGGTCAGGAGCTGGCTGAGGATCAGGCCGCCGACGATGGTGATGCCCAGCGGTTGGCGCAGCTCGGCCCCGTCGCCCACCCCGAAAGCCAGGGGCAGGGCGCCGAAGAGGGCTGCCAGGGTGGTCATCATGATCGGCCGGAAGCGCAGCAGGCAGGCCTCGAAGATGGCGTCGCGGGGCGACAGCCCCCGGTCCCGCTCGGCGCTGATGGCGAAGTCGATCATCATGATGGCGTTCTTCTTGACGATGCCGATGAGCAGGATCACGCCGATCAGCGAGATCACCCCGAACTCGGTCTTGAAGGCGAGCAGGGCGAGGATCGCCCCGACCCCGGCCGAGGGCAGGGTGGACAGGATGGTGATCGGGTGGGTGAGGTTCTCGTAGAGCATGCCGAGGATCAGATACACCGCCACGATGGCCGCCAGGATCAGCAGTGGCTGGCTCTTCAGGGAGGCCTGGAAGGCCTTGGCATTGCCCTCGAAGCTGCCATGCACCGCGCTCGGCACCCCGATGCGGGCCATCTCCTGGCGCACCGCGTCGGTGGCTTCGGACAGGGACACGCCGACCGGCAGGTTGAAGGAGATGGTGCTGGCCACGCTGCCACCCTGGTGATTCACCGCCAGTGGCATGGTGCCGGCCTGCCATCGGGAGAAGGCGGCCAGCGGGATCCGGTTGCCGTCGGGGCCGACCACGAACAAGTCGTTTAGGATCTCGGGGCTTTGCAGGTAGCGCTGTTCCGCCTCCAGCACCACCCGGTACTGGTTGAGGGGGCCGTAGATGGTGGAGACCAGGCGCTGCCCGAACAGATCGTTGAGGGTGGCATTCACCAGGCGCTGGTTGAGGCCCAGGCGGGCCAGGGCATCCCGGTCCACCTCCAGGTAGGTCTGTTCGCCCTTGTCCTGGCGGTCGGAGCTCACGTCCTCCAGCTGGGGCAGCTTGCGCATTGCTTCGCGGATGCGTGGCTCCCACTGGCGCAGGGTCTGCAGGGAGTCGGACTGGAGGGTGAATTCGTACTGGGCGCCGGACATGCGTCCGCCGATGCGGATGTCCTGGGCGGCCACCAGGAACAGGCTGGCGCCCGGTTCACGGGAGAGCTTGCCGCGCAGGCGGCCGATCACCTGGTCGGCGGTCACGTCGCGTTCGGCCACCGGCTTGAGGGTCACGAACATCATCCCGCCGCTGCCGCCCCGGGGGCCACCACCGCCGGCGCCGCCGGCGTAGCCGACCACGTTGTCCACCGCCGGGTCCTGCTGAACGATGGACACGAAGCGGCTCAGCTTGCCCTGCATCGACTGGAAGGAGGTGCGCTGGTCGGCATCGATGAAACCCATGATGCGGCCGGTGTCCTGCTGCGGGAAGAAGCCCTTCGGGACGATCCCGTAGAGGTACACGTTGAAGGCGATGGTGGCGAACAGCAGCGCCAGGGTGATCCACGGATGGCGCAGCACCACCGCCAGGGAGCGACCGTAGCCGCCCAGCAGGGCGTTCTGCAGGCGGGCAGCCAGGGCCGGGCGGGTGCCGGCGGGTGGCGGCGCGTGGGGCTTGAGCAGGCGTGCGCACATCATCGGGGTGAGCGTCAGGGACACCACCAGCGACACCAGGATGGCCGCCGACAGGGTCACCGCGAATTCGCGGAACAGCCGCCCGACAATGCCGCCCATGGCCAGGATGGGGATGAACACGGCGATCAGCGACAGGCTCATGGACAGCACCGTGAAGCCCACCTCGCGGGCGCCCCGCAGGGCTGCCGCAAAGGGCGTCATGCCGGCCTCGATGTGGCGGGAGATGTTCTCCAGCACCACCACCGCATCATCCACCACGAAGCCGGTGACGATGACCAGGGCCATCAGCGAGATGTTGTTGAGCGAAAAGCCGCACAGGTACATCACGGCGAAAGTGCCGAGCAGGGACACCGGCACCGCCACGCTGGGTATGAGTGCCGCCCGGGCGTTGCGCAGGAACAGGAAGACCACCATGATCACCAGCCCGATGGACAGCAGCAGGGTGTGCTGGACCTCGCGCAGGGAGGCGCGGATCGTCACTGTGCGGTCGGCCACCACCTCGAGCTTGATCCCCGGTGGCAGTTCGGCCTGCAGCTGGGGCAGGATGGCCAGGGCCCGCTCCACCGTCTCGATCACGTTGGCGTCGGGCTGCCGGTTGATCAGCAGGATCACCGCCGGCTTGCCGTTGGCGAGCCCCATGTTGCGGGTGTCCTGCTCGCCGTCGAAGACTCGCGCCACGTCGCCGAGGCGCAGGGCCGCGCCGCTCTTCCAGGAGACGATGGTGGGCACGTAGTCGGCGGCCTTGGTGGCCTGGTCGCTGGCGCCCAGCTGCCAGTGGCGCTCGCCGTTCTCCAGGCTGCCCTTGGGGCGGGTCACGTTGGCGGCATCGATGGCCTGGCGCAGGCTCTCCACGCCGACGCCCGCCGCGGCCAGACCGCCCGGATCCACTTCCACCCGCACCGCCGGCAGGGAGCCGCCGCCCATGTTCACCTGGCCGACGCCCTTCACCTGGGCCAGGCGCTGGGCCAGCACGGTGGAGGCGAAGTCGTACATGGCGGCCCGTGACACCGAGTCGGAGGTCATCGACAGGATCAGCACCGGCGCGTCGGAGGGGTTGATCTTGCGGTAGGTGGGGTTGCCGGACATGCCGCTGGGCAGCTGGCTGCGGGTTGCGTTGATGGCGGCCTGCACGCTCTTGGCGGCGGTCTCGATGTTCTGGTCGAGATCCAGCTGCAGGGTGATGCGGGTGTTGCCCAGGGAGCTCGACGAGGTCAGCTCGGTGACCCCGGCGATGGTGCCGAGGGCCCGCTCCAGCGGCGTCGCCACGGTGGCCGCCATGGTCTCGGGGCTGGCGCCGGGCAGGTTGGCCGACACGGTGAGGGTGGGGAAGTCCACCTGGGGCAGTGCCGCCACCGGCAGCAGCCGGTAGGCCACCAAGCCCACCAGGGCGATGGCCAGGGCCAGCAGCGAGGTCGCCACCGGCCGGCGGATGAAGAGGGCCGAGAGGTTCACGGGCGCTCGCCTTCCGCGCTCTGCTGTAGGGGCGGCCTCAGCCGCCCGCCGCCCTCTGAACCACCGTGGGCGGCTGAAGCCGCCCCTACAGCTCCTGCACGCCGGGCCAGGCGGTCGAAGGCCAGGTAGATCACCGGGGTGGTGAAGATGGTCAGGATCTGGCTGAGGAGCAGGCCGCCGACCATGGTGATGCCCAGGGGGCGGCGCAGCTCGGAGCCGACGCCGTCGCCGAGCATCAGCGGCAGGGCGCCGAGGAGGGCCGCCAGGGTGGTCATCAAGATCGGCCGGAAGCGCAGCAGGCAGGCTTCGAAGATGGCCTCGCGGGGCGTCCGACCCTGTTCGCGCTCCGCCTCCAGGGCGAAGTCGATCATCATGATCGCGTTCTTCTTGACGATGCCGATCAGCAGGATGATCCCGATGATGCCGATCATGCCCAGCTCGTGGCCCGACACCAGCAGGGCGAGCAAGGCGCCGACGCCGGCCGAGGGCAGGGTGGACAGGATGGTGACCGGGTGGATGGTGCTCTCGTAGAGCACCCCGAGCACGATGTACATGGTCACCACGGCGGCCAGGATCAGCAGCAGGGTGTTGTCCAGGGAGGCCTGGAAGGCCAGCGCGGCCCCCTGGAAGTTGCTGCGGATGCCGCGCGGGACTTCCAGCTCGGCCTCCGCATTGCGGATCGCCGCCACCGCTTCGCCGAGGGCCACGCCCGGGGCCAGGTTGAAGGACAGGGTCACCGCCGGAAACTGGCCGATGTGGTTGATCGCCAGCATGCTGCGGCGCTCGCTGATGCGCGCCACCGACGACAGGGGCACGCTGCGCCCGCCGGCGGCCGGCACGTGGATGTGTTCCAGCGAGGCCGGACTCTGCTGGAAGTCCGGGGCCACCTCCAGCACCACCCGGTAGAGGGCCGACTGGGTGAAGATGTTGGAGACCTGGCGCTGGCCGAAGGCGCTGTAGAGCGCGTTGTCGATGGCCGCGGGCGTCACCCCCAGGCGGCCGGCGCTGTCCCGGTCGATGTCCACATACGCCATGGCGCCCTGGTCCTGCAGGTCGCTCGCCACGTCGGCCAGCTGGGGCAGGGTGCGCAGTCTGTCGGTCAGGCGGGTGGCCCACTGGGCGAGCTGTACCTCGTTGGCGCCTTCCAGGCTGAACTGGTACTGGGTGCGGCTGGCCCGGTCCTCGATGGTGAGGTCCTGCACCGGCTGCAT
>JAFLDU010000319.1 GCA_017309145.1 Zoogloea sp.
ACCACGATGGCGATGACCCAGGCGAAGATCGGGCGGTCGATGAAGAAGCGGGCCATCATCACGCTCCCGGCTTGCCGGCGCTTGCGGCGCGGGCCGGCGTGGCGGCGACCGTGCCGTCAGCGGCCACCGCGACCGGCGTCACCACGCTGTTCGGGCGCGCTTTCTGGCTGCCCTCGACGATCACCTTGTCGCCCTCGGCCAGGCCGGCCTTGACCAGCCAACTGCTGCCCACCGGACGCCCCAGTTCCAGCACCCGCAGCTCCACCTTGTTGCCGGCACCCACCACCAGCGCGGTGGGCTCGCCCTTCACATTGCGCGAGACGCCGCGCTGCGGCACCAGCACGGCCTTGTCGGCGACGCCTTCCTGCAGCTCGGCGCGCACATACATGCCTGGCAGCAGCTCGCCGGAGGGGTTGGGGAAGACCGCCCGCAGGGAGACCGTACCCGTGCCCTCATTGACCGTGATGTCGGTGAACTGCAGCCGCCCTTCGCGGGCATAAGCGCTGCCGTCCTCGAGCGTCAGGGTCACCACGGCCTGGTTGCGGCCAGCGCGGCGGAGCTGACCGGCCTCGAAGGCACGCTTCAGGCGCAGTGCGTCGGCACTGGACTGGGTCAGGTCCACATAGATCGGATCCACCTGCTGCACGGTCGCCAGGGCCGTGGCCTGGCCGGCGGTGACGAGGGCGCCGGGCGTCACCATGGACTTGCCGATGCGCCCTGACACCGGCGCGGTGACGCGGGTGTAGGCCAGGTTGATGGCGGCGCTCTCCAGCGTGGCGTGGGCCGCGGCGACCTCGGCCTCGGCCTGCTTGAGGGCGGCGAGCGCGTCGTCGGTGTCCTGCTGGGAGACGGCCTTGATCTGAGCCAGCTCCTGGTATCGGGCGGCCTTGGGGCGCAGCGTCTCCAGGTTGGCCTGGGCCTTGGCCAGGGCAGCGCGGGCGCTGTCGTGGCTGGCCTGGAAGGGGGCTGGATCGATGCGGTAGAGCAGCTGGCCGGCCTTCACGTCGGCGCCTTCCGTGAACAGGCGTTCGCGGATGATGCCGCCCACCTGGGGGCGTACTTCGGCCACCACGGTGGCAACGGTACGTCCAGACAACTCCGTGTTCAGCGGGAGCGCTGTGGCCTGCAGCGTGATCACGCCGACCTCGGCCGGCCCGCCGCCGGAGGGGGGCGGCGCGGCTGAAGAGCTGCAGCCGGCGAGCAAGGCCGCCGCCAGGACGCCGAGGGCGGTCAGGGTGACACGGGGGACAAGGGGGACAAGGGGGGCAAGGGCCGGGAGCCGGGGAGCGGGCAGGGCGCTCATGATCTTTCCTTTCTGCGGGGGCGATCGGGTGGGCCGATCTCTGATGCCCCCGATTCTGGAAAGCAAATGTGCAGAGAAATTGGAGAGAGTGTGGAGATGCATCCGGCCCTGTTGCCGCGCCCCGCCTTGTACAGGCCTAATGGCATCCCCGGCCCTGCCCACCGAGAACGCCACGCCATGAAACTCGGCATCACCACCAAAGCCTTTCTCGCCGTCCTGCTGGTCGCCCTCGCGGTACTGCTGGCCATGGGCGCGGTCGGGCGCTGGAGCTTCACCCGAGGCTTCGTGGGTTACATGGACGAGCTGGCCCTGCAGCGGATAGAAGATGTGCTTCCCAAGTTCGTGCGCGCTTATGGCCGTGAGGGCAACTGGGATTTCCTGCGCAACAACCGCCGGGCCTGGTTTCACCTGACCCGCCCCCAGACCGGTGACGACGACCCGACGCACTGGAACGAGGACCGGCCACGGGGCGGGCAGCTCGATACGCCGCCGGAGTCGGACCTCACCGGCGCCGTGTTCCGGCTCAGCCTGGTGGATCGGGAGCAGCGCTTCGTGATGGGCAACCCCAGTGCCGCGACCCAGGAAGGCGCGGTGAAGCGGGCCATCGAGGTGGACGGTCAGACCGTCGGCTGGCTGGTGATGGGGCCTTTCCAGAAGGTCAGCGACACCGGCGCCCGGCGCTTCTACGATGAACATCTGCATGCCACCCTGCTGGTGGGGGGGATCGCCGCCCTGTTCGCGGTGGGCATCTCCCTATGGATCGCCCGCAGTCTGGTGGCCCCCATCAAGCAGGTGGCGGCGGCGACCCATCGCCTCGCCGCCGGTGACTACACCGAGCGGGTCAAGCCCAGCTCCAGTGACGAGGTCGGTCAGCTGGCCCGCGATTTCAACAGCCTGGCCCGGGCCCTGGAGGCCAATGAACGCATGCGGCGGGACTTCATGGCCGACGTGTCCCATGAGCTGCGCACCCCCCTGGCGGTGCTGCGTGGGGAACTGGAGGCCATGGAGGATGGTGTTCGCCCGCTGGATGCCGATGCCCTGCCGTCCCTCAAGGCCGAGGTGATGAACCTGACCCGGCTGGTGAATGATCTCAACGAGCTGGCCCTGGCCGACGTGGGGGCCCTGGTGTATCGCAAGGCGCCGCTGGCGGTCGGCGAGATCGTGGAGAGCACCGTCGGCGGCTTCCGGGAGCGCCTGATGGCCGGTGGTCTGGCCCTCCAGCTCGACCTGGCCCCCGGGCTGCGTCTGGCCGCCGACGAAAGCCGCCTGCGCCAGCTGTTCCGTAATCTGGTGGAGAACACCCTGCGCTACACCGACCCCGGTGGCTGTCTCAAGGTGGTGGCCCGGCGTGATGGTGACGAGGTCTGCATCGATTTCATGGACTCGGCGCCGGGCGTCCCGGAGACCCTGCTGCCCCAGCTGTTCGAGCGCTTCTTCCGGGGGGAGATCTCGCGTAACCGGGCGACCGGCGGCTCCGGGCTGGGCCTGGCGATCTGTCGTAGCATCGTCGAAGCCCACGATGGCCGCATCAGTGCCCATGCCTCACCCCTCGGCGGGGTATGGGTTGCCCTGCGTTTTCCGATCCTGGAGCGTTGACCCATGGAAGTTGCACCTGCCTTCATCCTGATCGTCGAGGATGAGCCCAAGCTGGCCGCGCTGCTGGGCGATTACCTTAAGGCCTCGGGACACGAGACCGCCTGGATCGGCAACGGGCTGGACGTGATCCCGGCGATCCGCGCCCGTGAGCCCGATCTCGTGCTGCTCGACCTGATGCTGCCTGGCCGCGACGGCTTGGACATCTGCCGCGAGCTACGCAGCTTCAGCGAACTGCCGGTGATCATGATGACCGCCCGCGTCGAGGAGATCGACCGCCTGCTCGGCCTCGAGCTGGGAGCCGACGACTACATCTGCAAGCCCTACAGCCCGCGGGAGGTGGTGGCCCGCTGCAGGGCGGTGCTGCGCCGGAACCGCCGCAGTCCGGCGGCGGAGCGGCAGACCCTGCGGATCGACGAGAACGGCTGGCGAGCCAGCTACCACGGCGTCGCGCTGGATCTGACCCCGGTGGAGTTCCGCCTGCTGCGCACCCTTTCGGCCGCGCCCGGCAGAGTGTTCTCCCGCGAGCAGTTGCTGGACGGTCTGTATGACGACCACCGGGTCGTCACCGACCGCACGGTGGACAGCCACATCAAGAATCTTCGCCGCAAGCTCGAACAGATCGCGCCGGACGAGCCCTTGATCCGCTCGATCTACGGAGTGGGCTACAAGTTTGAAGGGGGCTGAACGCGGAGCGCTCAGGCCTGGGTCTCGGCGCGGGCGCGGGCCTGGCAGGCCGGGTTCGAGCACACGCCGTAGAGGGACAGGGCGTGTTCGCGTAGTTCGAAGCCGCGTCGCTCGGCAACCTGCTCCTGGAGACGTTCGATCTCGGGATCGAAGAACTCCTCCACCCGGCCGCATACCATGCACACCAAGTGGTCATGGTGCTGCCCTTCGTTCAGCTCATACACCGCCTTGCCCGACTCGAAATAATGGCGTGACAACAGGCGCGCCTGCTCGAACTGGGTCAGTACCCGGTAGATGGTGGCCAGGCCGATCTCTTCACCGTCGGCAAGCAGGGTGCGGTACACATCCTCCGCGCTGAGATGGCGCTGGGTCGTCTGCTGAAACAGGCGCAGGATGCGGATCCGCGGCCAGGTGGCCTTGAGGCCGCTGGAGTGGATGTCCTGGGCGTTGTCTGAAGCGGGCTTATGCATGGGGGCGGCTCGCGGCGGGTGGGGAGGCGACGGATTCGTGTGGCGCGTCCGCTCACCCGGAGGTCTGTTGGGATGTGGTTGATGATAATACTTATCATTAACTACATCCATAGGGGGCGCTTGACCGGGAAAATCCCGGGCGGATCAGGCTCGCCCGCTGCTCAAGGCGATGTTGCCTGCCAGCCACCGCCGAGCGCCTTGTACAGATCGACACTGCCCTGCAGACGGGCCTGGTGCAGCTGCAGCCGGATGTCCAGTGCCGTGAAGGTGCTGCGCTGCGCATCCAGCAGGGCCTGCAGATTCTCGGCGCCTGCCCGATAACGGGCTTCCGCCAGGCGCATCGAGAGCCGCGCAGCTTCCAGCTCGCGGGTCTGCGCGGTGTGTTGCGCTTCGATACCGGCCAGCGTGGCCATGCTCCTCTCCACCTCGCCCACGGCATTGAGAATAGTGGCCCGATAGGACGCCAGCAAGGCTTCACGGACAGCCATCGTCTCCTCTCGCCGTGCCTCCAGCCGGCCTGCATCGAAGATCGGTGCGAGCAGCCCGCCGGCAAGGCTGTAGAGCGGCGCAGAAACGGGCGCAAAGGTGG
>JAFLDU010000320.1 GCA_017309145.1 Zoogloea sp.
ACCGGCGCCGAGGCGGCGACCGAGGTCAACAACAACGCCGCGGCAGCCCCCTCGCGGGCGATGGCAGCGCCGGGCTGCTGCTGCCCGCCGGCCCCAAGGGCCCGGCCTTCCTGGTGTTCCGCAACTTCGACGCGATCTACGGCTACAACGCCGCCGAGAGCTACGCCCTGGCCATCGCCCACCTGTCCGACCGCCTGCGTGGCGGCGGCCCCTTCGCCACCCCCTGGCCCACCGACGACGCCGGCCTGTCCCGCGCCGAACGGCGCGAGGTGCAGACCCTGCTGGCAGCCCGCGGCCACGCCATCGGCGCCATCGACGGCATGCTCGGCGACGCCAGCCGGGCGGCGATCCGCATCGAGCAGCAGCGCCTCGGGCATGCCGTGGACGGACGGGCCGGGCAGAAGCTGCTGAAGGCCCTCAAGGAGAACCATTGATGAGCGCAGCCGCCTCCCACCCCGACGCCTCGCCCCTCGGCAAGGCCGTCGCCTACGCCGAGCACTACGCCCCCGAGCTGCTCTTCCCCATCGCCCGCCAGGGCAAGCGGGACGAGATCGGCATCGGCCCCGGTGCCCTGCCCTTCGTGGGTGAAGACCTGTGGACCGCCTTCGAGCTCTCCTGGCTCGGCCCCCGGGGCAAACCGGAGGTGGCCCTGGCGCACTTCCGGGTGCCGGCCGATTCGCCCAACATCGTCGAGTCCAAGTCCTTCAAGCTCTACCTGAACGCCTTCAACCAGACCACCGTGGCCAGCGTGGCCGAGCTGCAGGCGACCCTCGCCCGGGATCTGTCCGCAGCGGCCGGCGCCCCCGTGGCGGTGCGGGTGGAGCCTCTGTCGGACCGCCCCCAACGGGCCATCGGCTACCCCGACGGGGTGCTGCTGGACACCCTCGACATCGCGGTGGACCGCTACACCCCCGACCCCAGCCTGCTGCGCGCCGACCCCGACCGGCCCGAGGTGGAGGAGACCCTGTACTCCCACCTGCTCAAGTCCAACTGCCTGGTCACCGGCCAGCCCGACTGGGGCATGGTGGTGGTGCAATACCGGGGCGCGCCCATCGACCGGGAAGCCCTGCTGCGCTACATCATCTCCTTCCGCCGCCACAACGAATTCCACGAGCAGTGCGTGGAGCGCATCTTCACCGACGTGCTGCGCCAGTGCCGGCCGGCCGAATTGTGCGTGTGGGCCCGCTACACCCGCCGCGGCGGGCTGGACATCAACCCCTGCCGGCGCACGCCGGGGCTGTCCGCGCCGCCCCCCATCGCCGAGGTCCGGCAATGACCACCCCGCTCCGCCCGCCATTCAGCTCCAGGAGGCTCGCGCCATGAGCCGCAACCCCACCGTCTCCGCCGACAGCCTGCTGCGCCAGGACGTGGCCCTCGACCACCTCAACACCCTGCGCCTGCCGGCCCGGGCCGCCTGGTTTGCCGCGGTGGACGACGTGGACGGCCTGCGCGCCGTGCTCGACGACCCGCGGGTGGCCGGCCTGCCCCGCCTGGTGCTCGGCGGCGGCTCCAACCTGGTGCTGAGCGGCGACTTCCCCGGCCTGGTGCTGCACGTGGCCTTCCACGGCCGCAACCGTATTCAGGAAGACACTGAGGCCTTCTTCGTGCGTGCCGGCGGCGGCGAGAACTGGCACGACTTCGTGCGCTGGACCCTGGACATGGGCATGCCCGGCCTCGAGAACCTGTCGCTCATCCCCGGCACCGTGGGCGCCGCGCCGGTGCAGAACATCGGCGCCTACGGCCTGGAGATGGCCGAGCACTTCTACAGCCTGCGCGCCTACGACCTCGAAACCGGCAAGACGGTCGGCTTCGACAAGCGCGACTGCGCCTTCGGCTACCGGGACAGTTTCTTCAAGCAGGCCGGCAAGGGCCGCTACCTGATCGCCGCCGTCACCTTCCGCCTGCCCAAGGCGTGGACACCCAACACCGGCTATGCCGATGTGGCCCGCGAACTGGAGGCGCAGGGCATCGCCCACCCCAACGCCGTGCAGATCTCGGATGCGGTGATGGCGATCCGCCGCCGCAAGCTGCCCGACCCGGCCGAGATCGGTAACGCCGGCAGCTTCTTCAAGAACCCGGTGGTGGACGCGGCCACCCATGCCCGGCTGGCCGCCGCCCACCCGGGCCTGCCCAGCTATCCGCAGCCCGACGGCCGGGTCAAGCTGGCCGCCGGCTGGCTGATCGAACAGGCCGGCTGGAAAGGGCGCCGTCTCGGCCCGGTCGGCTGCTACGACAAGCAGGCCTTGGTACTGGTCAATCATGGCGGCGCCACCGGTGCCGACGTGCTGGCCACCAGCCAGGCGGTACAGGCCGACGTGCAGACCCGCTTCGGCGTCGCGCTGGAGCCGGAACCGGTCTTCACCGGAGCGATGTAGGGATATGCAGGGGCGGCTTCAGCCGCCCCTGCATCGAAGCTGCGTCCCCCTGCAGACCGCCCTAAAGCTTTTCGGAACCTTGCCGAAAACCGGGGACTCAGTCCAAACATGCGGAGATAGTAATGACAGCAGCAGACGAACGCCGCGGCACCAGCGCCCACATGCCCGATCTGGACTGGAGCCAGGTGCGCGAGACCGTGCTGATGCTCGAACTCGCCGTCGGCCAGATCGAAGCCGCGATGAAGGAAGGCCACAGCTCGGTCGAAGTGCTGACCGACTCCTTCACCTCCATGGCCGGCTACATGCGCATGATGGGCACCGCCCTCGAGCAGTTGCCCGACTCCCCCGCCACCGCCCAGCTCAAGGAATCGCTGATCGGCCATGCCGCCGAAGTCGCCGGCCGGGTGCAGAAATCCATCATCGCCTTCCAGTTCTACGACAAGCTCAGCCAGCGCCTGGCCCATGTCTCCCACAGCCTGGAGGCACTCAGCGGCCTGGTCACCGACCAGCGCAAGCTCTACAACCCCTTCGAATGGGTCGCCCTGCAAGAAAAGATCCGCGCCAAGTACTCCACCCGGGAAGAGCTCGACATGTTCAACGCGGTGATGCAGGGCATGCCGGTGAAGGAGGCACTCGACCAGTACAAGGCCGAGATGAAGGATAAAGGCGACGATGTCGAACTCTTTTGAACTGGGCGCGTAAAGCTACTGCGCGCCCCGATCTCGCGACTGCGGTGCTCGCCGTACTCATGTACGGCTGTGCGCCTCATCGCGACCTCGGGGCGCTCGCTACGCTTTCCGGGGCACGTTCGGATTGCGGTTTTTTGTAAGCGTTTCTGATGGGGCGGCGGGGGTGGGGGTAAAGGCGTAAACTGCGGCGCCTTCCATCCCAATCCATTTTTTCTGCCGGATTCCGCAATGCCGCCCGTCATCCACTTTGCCGACCCTGCTCCCGATCCCGTTGAAGACCGCCCCGCCGTCAGCCGGGCGATCGGTACCCCGCCGCGGCGCCTGACCGCGGAGCGCTACGCGGCCGAGGACGGCGCCTTGTCGATGGGCGACTGGCAATGCGAGCCCGGCGCCTGGCGGATCGCCTTCCATGAGGGTCGCCACGAGTTCTTCCAGGTGGTCAGCGGGCGTCTGCGCATCATCGATACCGCCGGCAATGCCCGGGAATTCGGCCCCGGCGACGCGGGCATCATTCCGGCCGGCTTCATCGGCACCTTCGAGGTGGTGGAACCCGTGCTCAAGCGCTACGTGATGCTCGACCGTCCGGCTTAGCTGCGGGGCACCGGCGGCACCCCCTCGGCCCACTCGGCCAGGGCCCGGGCCGCCTCCTCCCATTGGGGGTCCAGCATCAGCATGTGCCCGGCCCCCTCCACCACCACCTGGCGGGCGCGCCAGGCCAGTGCCGTGAAGAACAGCATCGAGGGTGGGAACACCGCGTCCTCCCGTCCCCCCATCACCAGGGCCGGAATATCAGGCCGATGCCCCGCCGGCTGGAAGGCCAGGGCCGCCATCTGGGCGACGGCCAGTTCCGACTCCTCCTGGATCATCGGCAGGCACTCCAGCACCCCCTCCAGAGACATCTCCGGCGAGAAATAGACTCCGGCCATCACCTCCAGGCTGCGCGCGGTGGGCTGGCCGGCCGTCACCCTGGGCAACTCGGCGAAGAACTCCGGGCAGGTCAGGGCCAACCGGGCCGCCGATCCTGTGGTGCCGGTGGGTGGCACCGGCGACAGCAGGGCCAGCCCGGCGGCGCGGCCGCTCGTCAGGTAGCGCTGCACCACCAGGCTGCCCATGGAGTGCCCGATCAGGATGGGCAGGGCGGGCAGGGTGGCGGCCGCCTCCGCCAGGTCCTCGGCGTAATCGTCGAGACCCAGTTCATGCAGCGACGCCCGGTCGGCGCCCACCCCGTGACCGCTCAGATCCAGGGTGTAGCAGTCAAAGCCGCGGGCCTTGAAGTAGGGCACGAAGTTCGGCATCCAGCACTGGGAATGGGTATAGGCGCCGTGCACGAACAACAGGGGTGGGTGGCCCCCCGCCCGGGGGGCGGGGTGGGCATGCAGCGTGAAATTCCGGATGGGCATGTTGGGTCCGCAGTGATCAGGGTCGGGGCTTGGAACACCATACGCGGCGCGGGTTCCGGCGCCGTGCCGATTCCACGCGCGGGAGGCGTCGGCGGCAGGCCGCAGCAGGCCGCCACCGG
>JAFLDU010000321.1 GCA_017309145.1 Zoogloea sp.
GGCCCCCGCCCCCACGCGGTGGCCCACAACGAAACCTATCGCAAGATCGTCAAGGGCTACATGGTTCGCCACAAGGTGAAGCCGGGCATCACCGGCTGGGCCCAGGTGAGCGGCTACCGCGGCGAGACTGACACCATCGACAAGATGGAGAAGCGCATCGAGTACGATCTGGAATATCTGCGCAACTGGTCGCTGAGCTTCGACCTGTGGATCATCTTCAAGACCGTGGCGGTGGTGTTCAAGGACAAGAACGCGTATTGATGTGTTGGGGCGGCTTCATCCACCCCAACGTTTATTTGGAACACTGATGGAATCGCGCCTTACTGAAATCGAGATCAAGCTCGCCCTCACCGAAGACCTGGTGGATACCCTCAATCTGACGGTGCATCGCCAGCAAGAGCAGATCGACGCGCTGCAGCGCCAGATCCGCCAGTTGTATCAACAGATGCAGTCCGCCACCCCCAGCGCCGAAATGCGCGACCTGCGGGACGAGATTCCGCCGCATTACTGACGCTGTGCGGGGTGTAGGGGTGGTGTAGGGGCGGCTTCAGCCGCCCGTCGAGCGTTGTTCGAAGTCCGCGGGCGGCTGAAGCCGCCCCTACGGGTGCATGTTGCCGAATACATCGGCAAGGCTGTCGGCAAGCAAGAGCCTGTCGGTCCACGCCATCAAGTGATCCGGCCCTGCCTGAGTCACCCTAGTCCGAACATCGTCAGACAACGGGCCGAATTTACGTTCGAGAAGGCGGAGCAGGCTCGCTTGCATACCCCGCTGCAAACCTTCGTGCAGGCCTTCCTCACGGCCTTCCTCCCTCGCCGTGTTCATCAGGCTCACCTCGTCGCGCAGCGCACGTTCGCGCACAAACGCCAAGCGGCGGGCTTCATCATCTTCAGAGAGATGCCGCAGTTCCTCCATCGCCTGACGGACTGCGGGGTGAGTAATGGTGCTCATGGTGTTTTCCTCCTGCCAGTGTTCGAACCACGCAATCCAGGCCGATAGCGCCCCGGGCTGAGGGAGCAGCCGGTCGGCCTTGAGCAGTTCGATCACGTTCAATTGTAGCTGCCCTTCAAGCGCAACCTGCGGCCGCAATCGATCACGCAGTTCGAAACACCAAAACGCCTGTTCGGGCACATCGAACAGGTCGAAGTCGAGCAGATGGATGCCGATCACGGGTTTGAGCGCGGTGTAGTCGTCCCCGTTCTTCAACTGGTTGGTCAGGGTGCGCGCCAGATAGTAGGTGCTGCGGGCATTCCAGCCCGCATGGCGGCGTACCTGCATCTCGATGTTGTAGAACCGCCCCGCTGCGTCACACGCCAGCACGTCGAGCACAATGAACTTGCCCGTGAGCTCTTCCGGATCGATGCGGGGGTTGAGGACTTCCGTGACCTCCACGGGCGGCTCATCACTGCGCACCGCGTTGATCAGATCGGCCAGCAGCTCGGGGGACGCGGCAAACAGGCGCTTGAAGACGAAGTCGTTCTTGGGATCGAGCAGGAGAGGCATGGCGAGGCCCTTGAAAAGAACATGGGCATTCTTTCACGCGATGACATTTGAATCAATTTACATACAGGTGGCCACGGCCACGACACGCCACGGCATGCAAGGCTGAATTGGCGAAGTTACGGCAAGGGGCGATTTTGTGTGGCTGCAGATTGCGGGCACATAGGTCCCAGTCCTCCATGAGTTCGACGCGGTGTTCCTGCGCCCATTGTAGGGGCGGCTTCAGCCGCCCGCAGGCAGGTGCTTGATCAACGTTCGATGGGCGGCTGAAGCCGCCCCTACATCGCCCCTACACCGCCCCTACAGGTGTCTACGGGGTGGGTCTATAATCCAGGCCTTGCGATGTGGCCGTTCGAGCCGCACGCCCCTCCCCCGAGAGCATCACCATGATCCATTCCCGTAAGCAGCTCGAACTCCTGGCCCCGGCCCGCAATGCGGATATCGGGATCGAGGCGATCAACCATGGCGCGGACGCCGTCTATATCGGCGGGCCGGCCTTTGGTGCACGTGCCAACGCCGAGAACACCGTGGCCGACATCGAGCGCCTGGCCCGCCATGCGCACCGCTTTGGTGCCCGCGTGTTCGTGGCGTGCAACACCATCCTCCACGACGAGGAGGTGGACAGCGCCGTCACCTTGATCCGCCAGTTGCACGAGGCCGGTACCGATGCGCTGATCGTGCAGGACATGGGCCTGCTCGAACTGGACCTGCCGCCGATCCAGCTGCACGCCAGCACCCAGACCGACATCCGCCACGCCGACAAAGCGCGCTTTCTGCAGGATGTGGGCTTCTCGCAGATCGTGCTGGCGCGGGAGATGAGCCTCACCGAGATCCGCAAGGTGGCGGCGGCCACCGACTGCACGCTGGAGTTCTTTGTGCACGGCGCGCTGTGCGTGGCGTTTTCGGGGCAGTGCTACATCAGCCATGCCCACACCGGCCGAAGCGCCAACCGGGGCGAGTGCTCCCAGGCCTGCCGCCTGCCCTACGACCTGGAGGACAAGGACGGCAACCTGGTGGCGAGCAACCAGCACCTGCTGTCGATGAAGGACAACAACCAGAGCGCCAACCTGCGCGCCCTGGCCGAGGCGGGGATTTCCAGCTTCAAGATCGAAGGCCGCTACAAGGACATGGCCTACGTGAAGAACATCACCGCCCACTACCGTCTGCTGCTGGACGAGATCATGGAGGCGAGCCCGGAGTATTCGCGCACCTCCGCCGGGCGCAGCACCTTCTCGTTCACCCCGCTGGCCGACAAGACCTTCAACCGCGGGGCGACCGACTACTTTGTGAACGGCCGCAGCCACCAGGCCGACATCGGCGCCTTTGATTCGCCCAAGTTCGTGGGCGAGCCGGTGGGCAGCGTGATCCGCCTGGATGGCAAGCAGCGCCGCTATTTCGACACCACCAGCGCCGTCGAGCTGCACAACGGCGACGGCATCACCTTCTATGACCGCAAGGGCGAGCTGGTGGGGCTGCGGGTGAACCGCGCCGAGAAGATCGGCGAGGATTTCCGCGTGCATACCGCCGAGCCGCTGCCGACCGATCTGTTTCCGGGTACGGGGCTGTTCCGCAACCGGGACCACGAGTTCGAGCGCATGCTCGAGAAGAAATCCGCCGAGCGCCGCCTGGCCGTAGACCTGCGGCTGGCCGAGACGCCGGATGGCTTTGCCCTGACCCTGACCGACGAGACCGGCGTGTCCGCCACCGCCACCCTGCCCCACGCCAAGGAGCCGGCCAAGGACGCCGAGCGTGCGCTGGCCGGGCTCAAGGACAGCCTGGGCAAGCTGGGGGCGACGATCTTCAGCGCGCGGGAGATCACCCTGGACCTGAGCGCCGCGTGGTTCCTGCCTGCCGGGGCGGTGAATGCCCTGCGCCGCGATGCCGTCGAGGCCCTGGAGGCGGCCCGCCTGGCTGCCCTGCCCCCGCTGCCGCGCCGGGCCGCCGTGGAGCCGCCGGTGCCCTACCCGCAGACCGAGCTGAGCTACCTGGCCAATGTGCTCAACCAGAAGGCGCGGGATTTCTACCACCGCCATGGCGTCGAGCTGATCGAGGCGGCCTACGAGGCCAACGAGCACACCGACGACGCCTCGCTGATGATCACCAAGCACTGCCTGCGCTACAGCTTCAACCTGTGCCCCAAGGAGGTGAAGGGCATCCGCCCCGATCCGATGACCCTGATCAATGGCAAGGAAAAGCTCACCCTGCGCTTCGACTGCAAGCGCTGCGAAATGCATGTGGTGGGCCGCATCCGCCAGTCGGTGCTGGACATGCCGGCCGTGCCGGTGAAGTTCCACGCCAAGGTGCCGGACGGCTTCCACGCGCCCCACTGACCCGCTCTCACGCTTGCTTACACCGCCACTCGCATGAAAATCGCCATTGCAGTCGTCCTCTTGCTCGTCGCCGTGCTGGTCGGGCCGGTGGTCTGGCAGTTCGCCCACTTCGACCCCAAGGCCGTGCCGAGCACCGGGCTGCCCTGGCAGGTCGAGGTACTGCCGGGGGGCGAGACCAAGGTGTTCGACCTGACCCCCGGGCACAGCACGCTGGCCGAGGCCCGCGCCCGCTTCGGCCCCGAGATGCAGCTGGCCATCGTGGCCGAGCCCAACGAGGCGGGCAACGTGGAGGGCTATTACGAGCAGGCCACCGCCGGCTTTGTGGCGGGCAAGCTGATCGTTACCGCCGATCTGCCCAAGGACGTGATTGAGGGCATGCGCGAACGTGCCCCCAAGACCGAATACATGCAGAGCACGACCCGCAAGGCGACCCTAGCCGAGGCCGACAAGGCCGCCGCCCTGGCCGCCCCGATCCGCGCCATGGCCTTCATCCCCAGCGCCCAGTTGGACGAGGCGGTGATCCTGGAGCGCTTCGGCCAGCCCTCCGAACGCATCCGCGTGAATGACCATGTGGAGCACCTGCTCTATCCGGCCAAGGGCCTCGACGTGGTGCTCGACACCAAGGGCAAGGAACTGCTGCAATACGTTTCCCCGGCCCGCTTCGAGGCGCTCCGCGCCCCGCTGAAGCCTATGTAGGAGTGGCTTCAGCCGCCCGCGGGGCTTGATCAACGCATGCTGGGCGGCTGAAGCCGCCCCTA
>JAFLDU010000322.1 GCA_017309145.1 Zoogloea sp.
TCGTCACCTTCGGCATCGTCCCGACCCACGCCGAGACCGGCTACGGCTACATCCGCTGCGGCGCCGAGCGGCCCGACGGGGCCAAGGCCATCGCCGCCTTCGTCGAGAAGCCCGATGCCGCCACCGCCCAGCGCTACCTGGACAGCGGTGAATACCTCTGGAACAGCGGCCTCTTCATGGTCAAGGCCAGCACATGGCTCAAAGCCCTCGAAGCCCTGCAGCCCGAGATGCACAAGGCCTGCCTGACCGCCTGGCAGGGCGGGGCGCGGGATTCCGACTTCGTGCGGGTGGACAAGGCCGCCTTCCTGGCCTGCCCGTCTGACTCCATCGACTACGCGGTGATGGAGAAGCTCGGCGCCGCCCAGGGCCTGGGCATCAGCGGCTGCGTGGTGCCCATGGATGCCGGCTGGTCCGACGTGGGGGCCTGGGATGCCCTGTGGCAGATCGCCGACAAGGACGCCGCCGGTAACGTGGCCCGCGGCGACGTGCTGTTCGAGGACAGCCGCAACACCCTGGTCTATGCCCAGGATCGCATGGTGGCCTGCGTGGGTCTGGACGACGCCGTGATCGTCGAGACCCCCGACGCCGTGCTGGTGGCGCGCAAGGACAAGACCCAGAACGTCAAGCAGATCGTCGCCGCGCTCAAGGCCGGCAGCCGCAGCCAGGCCTCGGCCCACCGCAAGATCCACCGTCCGTGGGGCTGGTACGACTCCATCGACAACGGCGAGCGCTTCCAGGTGAAGCGCATCGTGGTCAATCCGGGGGCGCGCCTGAGCCTGCAGATGCACCACCACCGGGCCGAGCACTGGATCGTGGTGAAGGGCACCGCCGAGGTGACCAACGGGGAGAAGACCTTCCTGCTGGCCGAGAACGAATCCACCTATATCCCGCTGGGGCATGTGCATCGTCTGGCCAACCCGGGCAAGGTGCCGCTGGAGATCATCGAGGTGCAGTCGGGCAGTTACCTCGGCGAGGATGACATCGTGCGCTTCGAGGATAAGTACGGGCGGGGGTGATGGCCTGAGGGGTTTCTGTAGGGGCGGCTTCAGCCGCCCTTGGAGGCCAATCATCGGCATACCTCAATCTAAGTCTGCGGGCGGCTGAAGCCGCCCCTACAGGGCTTCGTCCCAAGACGGCGAATTTCTTTTAAATCAATTGTAGGTCCGACATGAAAATCGCAATTGCAGGTACAGGTTACGTTGGCTTGTCCAATGCCATCCTGTTGGCGCAGCACAATGAGGTTGTGGCGCTGGATATCGTCGCCGACAAGGTGGACATGCTCAACAAGAAGATCTCCCCCATCGAGGACAAGGAGATCGAGGAATACCTGAGCAGCAAGCCCTTGAACTTCCGGGCAACGCTGGACAAGCAGGATGCCTATGTCGGTGCAGACTTGGTCATCATTGCTACGCCGACCGACTACGACCCGGAGACCAACTATTTCAACACCAAGTCCATCGAGGCCGTCGTACGCGATGTGATGGCGATCAATCCGGACGCGCTGATGGTGGTCAAGTCCACCGTACCGGTTGGCTATACGGCTAAGGCGCGCGCTGAGCTTGGGTCCCAGAACCTTGTCTTCTCTCCGGAGTTTCTGCGGGAAGGGCGTGCGCTGTACGACAACCTCTATCCGTCCCGGATCATCGTAGGGGAACGGTCTGAGCGCGCCAAGATGTTTGCCGAACTGCTTCAGCAAGGCGCCATCAAGCAGGACATCCAGGTGCTATTGACCGATAGCACCGAAGCGGAGGCCATCAAGCTGTTCGCCAATACCTTTCTGGCGATGCGGGTGGCTTTCTTCAACGAGTTGGATACCTATGCGGCAACCCATGGTCTGGACACGCGCCAGATCATCGATGGAGTGTGCCTGGATCCGCGCATTGGCTCGCACTACAACAACCCGAGCTTTGGCTACGGTGGGTATTGCCTGCCGAAGGACACCAAGCAGCTTCTGGCCAATTACCGTGATGTGCCCCAGAACCTGATCCATGCGATTGTCGAGTCGAACACGACCCGCAAGGACTTCATTGCCGACGAGATCATCCGGCGGAACCCGAAAACCGTGGGCATTTACCGACTGATCATGAAGGCGGGTTCGGACAACTTCCGGGCGTCGAGCATTCAGGGGATCATGAAGCGCATCAAGGCTAAGGGCATCGAGGTTATCGTGTATGAGCCGGTGCTGAAGGAAGGCGATTTCTTCCATTCCCGCGTGGTGAATGATCTGGCCGAGTTCAAGAAGCAGTCGGATGTGATCATTGCCAACCGACGGACGGACGCGCTGGACGACGTGCAAGCCAAGGTTTACACGCGGGATCTGTTCGGTAGCGATTGAGGCCGGGCTACGGTCTTGCAGGCCTGTAGGCTGTAGGGGCGGCTTCAGCCGCCCGCGGTGCGATGATCGAAGTCCGCGGCGGCTGAAGCCGCCCCTACAGCCTATATCATGAGTGCGTGCCTTTGACTTGCCCGTTGAGGTAGGCCGCATAAGCCTGCTCAAGCCCTTCCCGCAAGGAAACGCTGGCTTTCCAGCCCAGGTTGGCCAGGCGGGTGCTGTCCATGAGTTTGCGCATGGTGCCGTCGGGCTTGGTGGCGTCGAATTCCACGTCACCGGTGTAGCCCACCACCTCAGCCACGGTTTGAGCCACTTCCTTGATCGTTACGTCGCTGCCAAAGCCCACATTGATGTGGCTGAGCATGGGTTGGGTGTTGCGGCTATAGGCTTCGTTGTCCAGGTTCATCACGAAGATGCTGGCGGCGGCCATGTCGTCCACATGCAGAAACTCGCGGTAGGGGGTGCCGGTGCCCCATAGGGTGACTTTGACGTCGCCACTAAGGGCAGCGCCGTTGCTGTCGAGCCCGATCATGGTCTTGATGTCGGCGGGGATGTTGCCGTAACGCTCGCCGTCCTGGCGGATGGCTTCAATGTCGCCCTGCTTGGCGAGCTTGGCCAGATGGAACTTGCGGATCATGGCCGGCAGCACGTGGCTGTTTTCCAGGTGGTAGTTGTCACCGGGGCCATACAGGTTGGTGGGCATCACGCTGCGATAGTCCCGGCCGTACTGGCGGTTGTAGCTCTCACACATCTTGATGCCGGCAATCTTGGCGATTGCGTAAGGCTCGTTGGTCGGCTCCAGGATGCCGGTGAGCAGCGCGTCCTCCCGCATGGGTTGGGCAACAGCACGCGGATAGATACAGCTTGACCCGAGGAACAGCAGCTTCTGCACGCCGTTGCTGTGCGCGGCGTGGATCACATTGTTCTGGATCATCAGGTTCTGGTAGATGAACTCCGCCGGGTAGACGTTGTTGGCATGAATGCCGCCCACCTTGGCTGCGGCCAGATAGACCTCGTCGGGTTGCTCGGCTTGGAAGAAGGCGTTCACCTCCGCCTGGTTGGTGAGGTCAAGCTGCGCATGGGTGCGGGTGACGATGTTGCGACACCCGGCTTTTTCCAGTTGTCGGACGATCGCTGCACCCACCATTCCGCGGTGGCCTGCGACGTAGATCTTTCTGTCTTGAGTTTGCATGGTGCGCCTGGGTAGGGATCGGGTTGATGGACAGGACACGCCGCCTGCACTGGGGGCACGGCTTTAAGGCGCATCAAAAGCACGTTCGCATTATATGCGGCGGTGCAGCGTGGATGTGAGTTCGAGCTTGTTGGTGAAGCCCTATTTGGGCGATTGCTGCAAGGGGCGGCTTTCGCCGCCCCTACATGCTTAGCCCCCTACCGCAATGCTTTGCACATTGCTCCATTGGCCCACTTGCCCGTCTTTCAGGCGATAGACGCCTTTGTAGTGCCAGATGGCGGCGCGGGTGGGGATGGGGCTGGTGTCGGTATAGCGGGTGGAGGTGGTGATGGTGAGGGGCACATAGCCTTTGTCGTCACCGCGGTCGACCATGATCTCCAGGGAGTCGGCGTCGCCCTTGATCCAGCCGATGTGGGGATGGTTGGCTTCGAGGGTGGCGGTGAGTTCGGGTTTCCAGCTGCTCGGGTCGATGGACTTGATCGAACCGACGAGGCCCAGGGCCTGACCGATGGCGTTGGTGTAGTTGCGGGAGGATTTGATCCGCGCAACCAGGCGGGTAAGGCGGGGGATGATGCCTTTGGGGACGGCGGCCGGGGCTTTGGCGGAAAGCTCCATCAGCGGCGGAAACGGGGGGACGGGGCCGCCGGTGTCGCTGTCGCGCAGGAGGTTCTTGTGGGCTGTCCATTGCTTGCTGTTGTTCTGGATCTGGTTGAGTACAGCCAGGGTGAAGCGGAAGGCCTCGGCATCGGCTTTGACCTCGGAAACGTCGGTGGGGGTGAGGCCGAGCTCTTCGGCGTAGGCCGGCAGCTGGCTGGCGATGAGTTCGAGCAGTTCGGCCTTGCCGCTGTCGTCGGTGGGCAGGTAGTAGGTCTTGGGCATGTTTTATCGTAAGCGTCCGGCCACCCCATCTCCCCCGGGCAGCCCAAATAGCGTATTCGTGTCCACGCCGAACGACGTGGACACGAATACGCTTCAATTTCTTTTGAATTCAGC
>JAFLDU010000323.1 GCA_017309145.1 Zoogloea sp.
GCGCACGTCACGCAGCGCGTCCTCGGCGCCCTTGCGGTCGAACTTGTTGATGGCCACGAAATCGGCGAAGTCGAGCATGTCGATCTTCTCGAGCTGGCTGGCGGCGCCGAACTCGGGGGTCATCACATAAAGCGACACATCGACGAAGGGCACGATGGCGGCATCGCCCTGGCCGATGCCGGAGGTCTCGACGATGATCATGTCGAAGCCGGCCAGGCGGGTGGCGGCGATGACTTCGGGCAGGGACACGGACACTTCCTTGCCGGTGTCGCGAGTGGCCAGCGAGCGCATGAAGATGTTCGGGTGCTCGATGGCGTTCATGCGGATGCGATCACCCAGCAGCGCGCCGCCGGTCCGCTTGCGCGACGGGTCGATGGAGATGATGGCGAGCTTGAGCTTGTCTTCCTGGTCGAGGCGGAAGCGGCGCACCAGCTCGTCGGTGAGGCTGGACTTGCCGGCGCCGCCGGTACCGGTGATGCCGAGGGCCGGCACCTTGACGGCCTTGGCGGCATCGATCAGCGCGGCCTTCACGTCATCGCCGTAGGCGCCGTTCTCGAGGCCGGTGACGATCTGGGCCAGGACCCGGCGGTTGCCGGACTTCAGCGCAGCAATGACCGCGTCGGCACCCTGGGGGCCGGAGTGGGAGACATCCACGTCGCAGCGCTCGACCAAGTCGTTGATCATGCCCTGCAGGCCGAGCACGGCACCGTCTTCCGGGGAGTAGATACGGGTCACACCGTAGTCGTGCAGTTCCTTGATCTCGGCCGGCACGATCACACCGCCGCCGCCGCCGAAGACCTTGATGTTCTCCCCGCCGTTCTCGCGCAGCAGGTCGATCATGTACTTGAAGAACTCCACGTGGCCGCCCTGATAGGACGTGATCGCGATGCCCTGCACGTCTTCCTGCAGCGCCGCATTGACGATCTCGCCCACCGAACGGTTGTGGCCGAGGTGGATCACCTCGGCACCGGTGGATTGAAGAATCCGCCGCATGATGTTGATCGACGCATCGTGGCCGTCGAAAAGCGCCGCAGCGGTGACGAAGCGCACCTTGTTCTTGGGCTTGTAAGCGACGAGTTTCTTGGCAACGCTCAGGTCGGTCATGGTTGTCTCCCCCACATCATGTTTATCGATATGCGAATGGTAGAAGGCCCGGCGAGCTGCCGCCATTGCCGTTGTCGACGGCTTTCGTGCAAAATCCGCCAAGCTGCCTACCCGCCATGACGACAGCCCAGGCCCCGACTGGAGACCTCCACTTGCCCAGCACCCCCACCCGCCAAGGCTCAACAGTTTCAATGGGTTTCGTGACCGGCATGCTGTCCGGGATGCTGCGACGCAACATCGACCCGACCCCCCTGCTGGCAGAATTGGACATCGATCTTGCAGACGCAGCCAGCCGGGTGCCGCTCGACCGTTATGCACGCCTCTACAACCTGGTCATCCGGGAGCTCGACGACGAAGGCTTCGGCCTGTTCTCCCACCCGATGGGGCCCGGCAGCTTCGAGTTCCTGTGCCGCGGCATGCTGGGCGCATCGACCCTGGCCGACGGCCTCGACCGGGCCCGCCGCTTTCTGGCCATCGTGCTGCCCGACCTGGGCGTCAATGTGCAGCGGGGTGACGACCGGGCCGAACTGCAGATCATCGAGCGCCGCCCCCTCACCCAGCGCCCCGACGACCCGGCCCGGGTGTTTGCCTTCGAATGGCTGCTGCGTCTGCTCCACAGCCTGTCCTGCTGGCTGGTCGGACGCGGCCTGGCCCTCGATTCGGTGGACTTCCCGTTTCATCGTCCCGCGCATGCGGACGACTACGCCCTCGTCTACACTGCGCGCTCCCGCTTCACCGAAGGCCCGCACTTGATCGCCCGCTTCAACGCCACCCTCCTCGATCTGCCGATCCGCCGCGACGAAGCCGCCCTGAGCGCCTTTCTCGAAGGCGCGCCGGGACGCATCAGCATGCTCTATCGACGCGACCGCAACACGGTGATCCGGGTGCGTGACCTGATCCGCGACGCCCTGCCCGCCAGCCTGACCCAGGACGATGCCGCCGATCGACTGCACATGTCGCCGCGCACCCTGCACCGTCGCCTGGAGGAGGAGGGAGCAAGCTTCCGCAGCATCAAGGAAGCCCTGCGGCGGGACCTCGCCCTGGCCCGCCTGACCAAGACCCGCCAGCCCATCGCCCAGGTGGCCACCGACCTGGGCTATGCCGACACCTCGGCCTTCTACCGGGCCTTCACCAGCTGGACGGGCATGTCACCGGACCGCTACCGAAAACAGCTCTCCGGGATGCCTCCGGAGCCTGGCGGCATCCCCGCCTGAAGTACCCTACACCCCCATGCCCGCCACACCCGCCGCCCTCACCGAGGACCTGATCCGCGACTCCGACAGCCTCTTCGTCGATCTGCTGCGCAATGCCTTGATCGGCGTCTACATCATCCAGGACGGGCTGTTCCGCTATGCCAACCCGCGTTTCGCCGCCATGTTCGGCTACACGCAGGAAGAGATCTGCGGGCGCATCGGCCCCTTCGACCTGATCGCGCCTGCCGACCGCGAAAAGGTCGATGCCGCGGTGGCCGACCGGCTCGAGGGGCGTATCGACACCGCCCATTACAGCTTCCATGGCCGACGCAAGGATGGCTCCGAACTGGAGCTGGAAGTCTTTGGCAAGCGCACCGCCTTCGAAGGCCGCCCCGCCATCATCGGCATGCTGGTGGACATCACTGCCCGCCATGCGGCCGAGCGCCAGGCCATCGAACAGTTCAACTTCATCGGACAGCTGGTGGAGGCCATCCCCAGCCCACTCTTCTTCAAGGACGACCAGGCCCGCTACCTGGGCTGCAACCGGGCCTTCGAGGCCTTCATGGGCCTGGAGAGGGAAGACATCGTCGGGCGCTCGGTGTTCGACATCTCACCGCCCGAGCTGGCCGCCCGCTACCATGAGGCCGACCAGGCCCTGCTCGACGCACCGGGTGTGCAGACCTACGAAGCCGCCGTGGCATCCGGCGACGGCCTGACCCGCGAGGTCATCTTCAACAAGGCCACCTGGCTCAAGTCCGACGGGCAGGTCGGCGGGCTTGTCGGCGTCATCACCGACATCACCGAGCGCAAGCAGACCGAGGCCCTGATCTGGGTCCAGGCCAACTACGACGCCCTCACCGGCCTGCCCAACCGACGTCTCCTCAACGATCGGCTGACCGAGCTCATGAAGAAGGCCCATCGCGATCACGAGAGCATCGCGGTGCTGTTCATCGATCTGGACCGCTTCAAGGAGGTCAACGACGTCCTCGGGCACGACGCCGGCGACCGCCTGCTGGTCGAGGCGGCACGGCGCATCGTCGGCTGTGTGCGTGAGACCGACACCGTGGCACGGCAAGGCGGGGACGAATTCACCGTGCTGCTGCCCTGCCAGTCCGACGAGGCTCCCATCGAGCGCATCGCCAGCGACATCATCAGCGCCCTCGATCGGCCCTTCATGCTGGGCAACGACCTGGCCTATGTCTCCGCCAGTATCGGCATCACCCTCTATCCCCGTGACGGCGAAACCCTCGCCGCCATCCTGAAGAACGCCGACCAGGCCATGTACCACGCCAAGGACGCCGGCCGGAACCGCTTCAGCTACTACTCGCCGTCGATGCAGGAACACGCCCAGGCCCGCCTCCAGATGGGCACCGACCTGCGTGCCGCCCTGGCCGAGGGGCAGCTCAGCCTGCATTACCAGCCCATCCTGGATCTCACCAGCGGCCAGGTGTTCAAGGCCGAGGCCCTATTGCGCTGGCAGCACCCGACCCTGGGGGAGATCCCGCCCACCGAGTTCATCCCGGTCGCCGAGGAGCTTGGCCTGATCGACGCCATCGGCGGCTGGGTCTTCGAGTCGGCGATCGCCACCGTGGCCCGCTGGCGCGCCCTGTGGCCCGCCGATGACCAGGCCAACTGCCCGCTGCAGATCAGCGTCAACGCCTCGCCCCGGCAATTCACCGGAGGCCGCTCGATCGACGGACTGCTGGCGCGCCTCGCCGCCCTCGGCCTGCCCGGCCATTGCGTGGCCATCGAGATCACCGAGGGCATGCTGCTCGACAAGCACCCGGCCGTCGCCGCACAGCTCGGCCGCCTGGCCGCGGCGGGGGTACCCGTGACCATCGACGACTTCGGCACCGGCTACTCGGCAATGGCCTACCTCAAGCGCCTGGACATTGACACCCTCAAGATCGACCGCTCCTTCATCCGCGACCTGACCACCGACCCGGGCGACCTGGCGATTGCCGAGGCAATCATCGCCATGGCCCACAAGCTGGGCATCCAGGTTGTCGCCGAAGGTGTCGAAACCCTCGAGCAGCAGAGCCGCCTCAACGATGCCGGCTGCGACTACAGCCAGGGCTTCCTGTTCTCCCGACCGCTGCCCGAAGCCGAGTTCTTCGCCCTGATCGCCCGGCACCGTCCATGATCGCCCGCATCAC
>JAFLDU010000034.1 GCA_017309145.1 Zoogloea sp.
TGGGGATGAAGTCGCTCATGCCGGCCTCGAGGCAGCGCTGCCGGTCTTCCTCGAAGGCGTTGGCGGTCATGGCGATGATGGGCATGCCCGCCCGCCCCGGCAACAGGCGGATGCGCCGGGTGGCCTCGAGCCCGTCCATGTTCGGCATCTGCATGTCCATCAGCACCAGATCGTAGGCCTGGGCCGCCACCTTCTCCAGGGCCTGGGCACCGTCCTCCGCGGTATCGGCGACAAAGCCGGCATCCTCGAGGATCAGGGCCGCCACTTCCCGGCTGACCGGCTCGTCTTCGACCAGCAGCAGACGCGGCGCCACCGCGGCGGTGGGCCATGCTGCCGCCTGCCGTGCAGGCGCAGGCTTGTCCTGCGACGGTGGCTGCTTGCGCAGGCGGGCGGTGAACCAGAAGGTGCTGCCCTGCCCCGGGCTACTGCTGGCACCAGCGCTGCCGCCCATGAGTTCGGCCAGATGCCGGGTGATGGCCAGCCCCAGGCCGGTGCCGCCGTACTTGCGGGTGGTGCTGTTGTCGGCCTGCTCGAAGGCGGAGAACAGACGGGACAGGACCTCGGGTTCAATGCCGATGCCGCTGTCTTCCACCTCGAAGCGCAGCAGCACGCTGTCGGCCTGCTCGTCCACCACCCCGGCGCGCAGGATGACGCCGCCCGTTTCGGTGAACTTGATGGCGTTGGCCGCGTAATTGAGCAAGGCCTGGAGCAAGACGGTCTGATCCCCCAGCAGCCCCATCGGCAGACGCCCGACCTGCACGCGGAGCTGCAGGTGCTTGGCGCGGGCGCGGTCGTGCAGCATGGACATGACGTTGTCGAAGACGCTCTCGACGCGCAACGGGGCCTCGGCCAGCACCACCCTGCCGGCCTCGATCTTGGACAGCTCGAGCACCGCGTTGATGATGTTGAGCAGGTGCTCGCTGGCGGCTTCGAGCTTGTCCATGCGCTCACTCTGGGCCCGGTTCAGACCACCCCGCCGGATCAGGTAGGCCATGCCGGTGATGGCGTTGAGCGGGGTCCTGATCTCGTGGCTCATGTTGGCCAGGAACGCGCTCTTGGCCACATTGGCCGCTTCGGCGGCGTCCTTGGCGGTGGACAGCTCGGCGGTACGCTTCTCGACCAGCGCCTCGAGATGCTTGTGGTAAGCGGCCAGCTCCTCCTCGGCAAGCTTCTGGGCGGTGATGTCACGGGTGATCGACAGCAGGCAGGGCTCGTCGGCCAGCTGCATGTGGGAGACCGAGAAGATCCCGGAGAACACGCTGCCGTCCTTGCGCCGAAAGCGCGCCTCGAAGTTGAGCAGCTTCTCGCCGCCGGCAATCTTCTGGACGAAGCGCTTGCGGTCTTCCGGGTCGTCCCAGATGTTCAACTCGAGCGAGGTGCGCCCGATGATCTCGTCGGCCGGGTAGCCGGACATCTCGACGAAGGCCCGGTTCACGTCGAGATAACGCCCTTCCTTGATCGAGGTGATGGCGATGGCATCGAGGGTGGTCTGGAAAGCGGTGCGATAACGCACTTCGCTCTCTTCCAGGGCCCGCCGCGACTGGACGATGTCGCTGATGTCGCGGAAATACCAGACCCGCCCCAGATAGCCACCTCCGGCGCCGTAGAGGGCGCGGGAATGGCGCTTGAGGGTTCGCCCGTCCTTCAGCCGGATCTCGCAGCGGTCGTCCTGACGAGGGTCGGCATAGAGCTCGCGGACACGCGCCAGGAAGGCGTCGGGATCCGTCACCTGGGTGACGACCTGCCCCAGCAAAGGATCATCGGCAAGGTCGACCAGCGTATCCAGTTCACCGGGCGGACGGGGGATGTTCCAGACGCCGAAGAAGGGCTCGTTGACCGAAACGACATAGCCGTTGCCGTCCACCACCAGGATGCCGTCGGGCGCTTCATCGAGGATGGCCTTGTGTAAGGAGGCGCGGAATTCCTCGCCGTAATTGCTCGCCGTGCCCATGACAGCTCCTGCTCCTGTGCAGCTCCATCTGTTTCAGGCCTCGATTGTACCGAGTTTTGAATGGGGCTCCGCGGCGCAACATGACAGGCGCACAGGGCCCCGCGGGCACGTTTTCTGCGGGGGAAGGATCTGCACAGCCTATGACATCATCAGACGGCAATTTTTGCCGCAAAGGAGGCAAATCATGGACATACGCAACGTCGGTTCCCCGATCACGGCAAGCCAGCGCCGCAGCTACCGGGAAGAGCCGGACAGCGACTTCTACGCCGCCTACCAGGCGGCCTTCCAGGCGCAGGCTGCCCAGGGCGGCGAAACGGGCAGCAATACGGGCAACAGCAATGCGGCACAGGCACTGGAGAACATTCTCGGTACCACCCACACCGAGCTGTCGGCGATGCGGGGGGTCAGCAGGGAGAGCCAGGCGGTCTACGCGGCCATACTGAACAAGGCCTACAGCTCGGGCGGCATGGACAACGCCCGCCAGTTCCTGTCGACCCTGTCGGCCTTCGAGATGGATGCGATACGTCAGAACCACTGCCTGGCCGATACGATCGACCGGGCCTCCCTCAGCGAGGAGGGCGCCGCCAATCTGCTGCTACCCGAGGGCTACAGCGTCGACCTGAACCGGGACGGGATCGACGAGGTGGGTGCCGCACGCACCGTCCACTTCCCGCCCCGGGACGCCCCGGCAGAATTCCGGGAGGCCTGGTTCCAGGCCACCGCCGGGATGGACGAGGGCAGCATGATGACTTACGGCCTGATCATGCACGACTCCATCTACGGCCTGCAGATCGATGGCCAGAGCCTGGGCTCGCGCTACGCGGTCGACGACATGGACAGCTACCGCCAGATCGTCAGCAACTACCTGGCCTCGCTGGAGGCCTTCAAGGGCTTCCTGGCCGACGGGCAGTATGAGCGGGACAAGGCCTTCTTCACCCGGCTGCAGACGCTGCTCGGGACCCCGGGCTGAGACCACCCGGACGTGACGCGGCCTGGCAGGGAATGGAAAACGTGAACCGGGTGCCGCCAGCGGCCCCCGGCGCGCAGCCGACCCGGCCGCCGTGGGCCTGCACGATGGCGCGGACGATGGCCAGGCCCAGTCCGCTGCCCCCGCTGTGACGGGCGCGGGAGTCGTCGCCCCGCACGAAAGCCTCGAAGACATGGGCGGCAAGCGCCTCGGGAATACCTGGCCCGTCGTCCTCGATGTTCAGGGTGAAGTCAATGCCATCGCATTCGGCCCGGATGCGTAGCCCACCCGGTTGCGCATAGCGGCGGGCGTTCTCGAGGAGGGCTATCACGGCCTGCCGGATGCGGGCCACATCGCATTCAACCCTGCCGGCGGGCGGCAGCTGCAACTCCAGGACAAGCTGCGCGGCTCGCAAGTCCGGCTCGACCAGCCGGACGGTGGCACGGATCTCCGCGGACAGATCCACCGTCTCGGTACGCAGGCTGAGGTGTCCGCTGTCGGCCAGGCTCAGCACGCGCAGATCCTCGATCAGGCGGGACAATCCCTCGACCTGGGCAAGCAGGCTGCGGAACAAGGCTTCATCGGGCTCGAACACCCCTTCGGCGAGGCCTTGCAGGCGCCCCCGGAGGATGGTCACCGGCGTGCGCAGTTCGTGGGCGATCGCTGCGTTCCAGGTGACCAGCTCGCCGGTCATGCGCTGCAGGCGTTCGGCCATGGAGTTGAAGTCCTCCACCAGCGCCGAGGCTTCGCCAAGCGAACGATCCTCGGCATGGGCCCGCGCATCCAGATCACCATGGGCAAGCCGCCGCACGCTCTCCGTCACCGAGTTGAGAGGCTGGATGATGCGCCTGGAGAAGCGAATCGCCGTATGCGCCGCCAGCGCCAGCCCCAGCAGCGTCATGGTTGCGATGAGGATCCACTCCGAGGTAGTGGGCGGCCAACTGTCCACGCTGGGCGACACCAGAGATGGGTTGAGCTTCATCGCGATGGCATAAAACATGTAGAAGCTGACATGAAGCAGCAACATGACACTGAGGGCCATCGCCGACATGGACAGGACGAGTTGCCGGCTCAGGCCGGAGCGCCTCGTCACGCGACATCCTCGAGGCGGTAGCCGACCCCGCGCAAGCTCACTGGCATGCCTTGCACGGCAAGCTCCTCCAGCTTCTTGCGCAGCTTGCTGATGTGGCTGTCCACCGTCCGCTCAAGCACCTCCCCCTCCGGCAGGCAGGCGGCGATCAGCTCGCTGCGGCTGGAGACCCGGCGCGGCGCCCGGGCAAGATGGGCGAGGATGCGGAACTCGGTCAGGGTGAGGGTCAGCACCTGGCGCGAGCCATCCGGTGCCACCACCGCCGCCCGGAAAGCCTCCAGGTCGATCTCCAGGGGCCCGACCCGCAGCACCTCCGGGCGATCCTGCTCGACACGCAGGGTCCGGCGCAGCACGGCACGTACCCGCGCGGCGACCTCGGCCGGGTTGAAGGGCTTCACCACGTAATCGTCGGCCCCGATCCGCAAGGCCATCAGCTTGTCGATGTCCTGATCGTGGGCCGTCACCATGATCACCGGCGTCTGCCCCCGTGCCCTCACCTCGGAGAGGACGTGCCAGCCGTCCACGCGGGGCATCTGCACATCGAGCAGTACGAGATCGGGCTTCAGGGCCAGATGCATCTCCAGCGCGCTGCGGCCGTCGGCCGCCCAGGCCGAGCGGATGCCTTCCCGAGCCAGGTAGGCCTTCAGGATGTCGACGATCTCCGGCTCATCTTCCGCAATCAGCACCAGGGCCTGGGTGTCGGCCCCGGCGCTGCGCTCGAGCAGGGGGTTCATGTGCGCCCCCGGGTGACATTGAGGCTCATCTCCATCGTTTCTCCATCCTTCTCCCGCCAAGGCCCAACATTTGGCGCCTAGTCTTGCGATTTTACATTTGGCCGGCACCGCGCCCATCCGGTGCCGCCTTCGAGACACCATGAAATCCGTCAGTCTGCTCCGACTCATTCCTCTGCTCGGCCTGGGGGCGGTGCTTGCCGCCTGCACCCAGGCCGAGGCTCCGCCCCCTCCGCCAGAGGCCGCCCTGGTCTCCACCACCCGCGTGGTGAGCGGCCCCGTCCGCCTCGAGGACGAACTCCCCGGCCGGGTCGCCGCCATGCGCAGTGCCGAGATCCGCCCCCAGGTGGGCGGCATCGTCCAGAAGCGGCTCTTCGAGCAAGGCGCCGAAGTCCGTGAGGGACAGCCCCTGTTCCAGATCAACCCCGCGCCCTTCAAGGCCGAGGTGGAGAGTGCCGAGGCCGCCCTCAAGCGCGCGATGACAGCCCTGGAGCGGGCCAGACTGCAGGTCGAGCGCCTCGAGCCCCTGGTCGAGGCCGATGCGGTGAGCCGCCAGCTGTATGACGACGCGGTGTCCCAGCGCAACCAGGCCGCGGCGGACGTGGCCCAGGCCCGCGCGACGCTGGCGCGGCGGCAGCTCGACCTGGGCTTTGCCACCATCCGCGCCCCCATCTCCGGGCGGATCGGCGAGGAGATGGTAACGGAGGGCGCGCTGGTGAACACCCTGGACGCAACCCCCATGGCGCGCATCCAGCAGATCGACCAGGTCTATGTGGATGTGCGCCAGCCCGCCTCCATGCTCGAGACCCTGCGCAAGTCGGCGGGTCGCCCCAGTGCGGCGGACAGCCGGGCGGCGATCCTGGATGCCCAGGGCAAGCCCTATCCGGTCAAGGCGGAGATCCTGTTCTCGGGGATCAACGTGGACGCCGGCACCGGCGACGTGGTGCTGCGGATCCGTGTCGAGAACACCGGCCGGCACCTGTTGCCCGGCATGTACGTGCGCGCCCGGGTGCCGCAGGGCGGGACGACCGAAGGCATCCTCGTGCCCCAGCAGGCCATCGTCCGGACCGCCGATGGCCTGAGCCGCGTGTGGGTCATCGACGGAGACGGCAAGGCGCGCCAGCGCGGAGTCCAGCTCGGCAAGGTGGTGGATGGCCATTACCTCGTGTCGAGCGGCCTGGCGGCAGGCGACACGCTGGTCGTGGAAGGCCTGGACCGCCTCAAGGACGGGGACGGCGTCACCGCGCAGCCCTGGAAGGGCGTGCCCCGGCCGGCCGCCCAGGCCGCCCGCTGAGAGAGGCGCCGATCATGCCCGCCTTCTTCATCAACCGCCCCGTGTTCGCGTGGGTCGTGGCCCTCTTCATCATCCTGCTCGGCCTCATCGCCATTCCGCAGTTGCCGATCGCCCGCTACCCCACCGTGGCCCCGCCGACGGTCAGCATCTACGCAGCCTACCCCGGGGCCACGCCCCAGACCATGAATGACGCAGTGGTCGGCCTCATCGAGCGGGAGCTGTCGAGCGTCAAGAACCTGCTCTACTTCGAGTCCTCGACCGACACCTCGGGCAGCGCGGAGATCCGCATCACCTTCAAGCCCGGCACCCACCCGGAGCTGGCCCAGGTGGACGTGCAGAACCGCATCAAGACCGTGGAGCCGCGGCTGCCGGCGGTGGTCCGCCAGAACGGGCTCAAGTTCGAGTCGGCAGCCTCCTCCTTCCTGATGATCGTCGGCCTGAAGGCCACCAACGGGCAGTACGACGAGGTGGCTCTCAGCGACTACCTTGCCCGCAACGTGATCGAGGAGCTGCGCCGCATCGAAGGTGTCGGGCGGGTCCAGCTGTTCGGCTCGGAACGGGCCATGCGCATCTGGGTGGATCCGGCCAGGCTGCTCTCCTACCAGCTCTCGATGGGCGACCTGAGCGATGCGATCATCCGCCAGAACGCCCAGATCGCGCCGGGACGCGTCGGCGGTGCGCCGACGGTGGCCGGGCAGCGCGTGACCGTTCCGGTGACGGTTCAGGGGCAGTTGCAGACCCCCGAGCAGTTCGCCGCAATCGTACTGAAGGCGACCCCCGACGGCTCCAAGGTGGTGCTCGGCGACGTCGCCCGCGTCGAACTGGGTGCGCAGACCTATGCCGAGTCCATCCGCGAGAACGGACAACCCGGTTCGGCGCTGGCCGTGCAACTGGCTCCGGGCGCCAACGCGGTGCGCACCGCCGCGGCGGTGCGGGCCCGGCTGGCGGAGCTGTCTCCCTCCATGCCCAGCGGGATCAGCTACTCCGTGCCCTTCGACACCGCCCCCTTCGTGCAGATCTCCATCGAGCAGGTGGCCAAGACCCTGCTGGAGGCGATGGTGCTGGTGTTCCTGGTCATGTACCTGTTCCTGCAGAACATCCGCTACACGCTGATCCCCGCAATCGTCGCACCGATCGCCCTGCTCGGCACCTTTGCGGTGATGCTGGTGACGGGTTTCTCGATCAACGTGCTGACCATGTTCGGCATGGTGCTGGCGATCGGCATCATCGTGGATGACGCCATCGTGGTGGTGGAGAACGTCGAGCGGCTGATGGTGCAGGAGCACCTGTCGCCCCGGGAGGCGACACTCAAGGCCATGAAGGAGATCACCGGCGCGGTGGTCGGCATCACCCTGGTGCTGATCGCCGTGTTCATTCCGATGGCCTTCGCCAGCGGCTCGGTGGGAGTCATCTACCGTCAGTTCTCCCTGTCCATGGCAGTCGCCATCCTGTTCTCGGCCTTCCTGGCGCTCAGCCTGACACCGGCCCTGTGCGCCACCCTGCTCAAGCCGGTGGCCGGGCATGCCCATGCAGGGGGCTTCTTCGGCGCCTTCAACCGGGGCTTCAACCGCATGACGGCCCGCTATGGCAGCGGTGTGCAGGGTCTGGTCAGGCGGAGCGGCCGGGTCATGGCGGTGTTCGCCGTGCTGGTGGCCGTGCTGGCGGTCGGCCTGGCCCGTCTGCCGTCCGCCTTTCTGCCCGAGGAAGACCAGGGCTATTTCATGACCTCGATCCAGCTGCCCTCGGACGCCACCACCGAGCGCACGCTGGAGGTGGTGAAGACCTTCGAAGCCCACGCAGCCACCCGCCCGGGCATCGCCTCGACCCAGTCCGTCCTCGGCTTCAGCTTCTCCGGGGCCGGCCCCAACGCGGGCATCATCTTCTCGAACCTGAAGGGCTGGGACGAGCGCGACGGTGCCACGGCCCAGGAGGAGGTGGCCCTGGCCCAGAACGCGATGGCGCACACCCCGGAAGGCATGGTGATGAACCTGATGCCGCCGGCCATCGAAGAGCTGGGCACCTCGTCCGGCTTCAGCATGCGCCTCCAGGATCGGGCCAACCAGGGCTTCGGTGCCCTGATGAAGGCGCAGGAAGCCCTGCTGGCGATGGCCGCACAGGATCCGGCCATCGCGATGGTCTACCCGGAAGGGCTCGCCCCCGGCAGCAATGTCCGCCTCGACATCGACCGGCAGAAGGCCGAGGCCTTGGGCGTGTCCTTCGCCAGCATCAGCGACACCCTCAGCACCGCCATGGGATCCCTCTACGTCAATGACTTTCCCAACGCGGGGCGCATGCAGCAGGTGATCATCCAGGCCGACGCCCGGGCGCGCATGCAGGTGGACGACATTCTCAAGCTGTACGTCCGCAACAACGTGGGCGGCATGGTTCCCCTCGGTGAGGTAGTCACGCCGGTCTGGACCGACGCGCCCCTGCAGATGGTGCGCTACAAGGGTTACCCGGCGGTCCGCATCGCCGGCAGTGCGGCGCCAGGGGTCTCGAGCGGCGAGGCGATGGCCGCCATGGAGGCCCTGGTCGGCCGGTTGCCGCCAGGATTCGCGGTCGAGTGGACCGGGCAATCCCTCCAGGAACGCGAGTCCGCCGCCCAGGCGCCGATGCTGATGGCCCTGTCCACCCTGGTGGTCTTCCTGGTCCTGGCGGCGCTCTACGAGAGCTGGGCGATCCCGCTCTCGGTGATGCTGGTCGTACCACTGGGGCTGATCGGGGCGGTGCTGGCAGTGAGCCTGCGCGGCATGCCCAACGACGTGTTCTTCAAGGTCGGGATGATCACCGTGATCGGCCTGTCCGCCAAGAACGCGATCCTGATCATCGAATTCGCCAAGCAGTTGCGTGAACAGGGCATGAGTCTGATCGACGCCGCCGTGGAGGCTTCGCGGCTCCGCCTGCGCCCGATCCTGATGACCTCCCTGGCCTTTGCGCTGGGCGTGGTGCCCCTGATGCTGGCCGGCGGCGCCAGTGCCGAGACCCAGCACGCCATCGGCACCGGCGTGTTCGGTGGAATGGTCACCGCGACGCTGCTGGCGGTGTTCTTCGTTCCTGTCTTCTTTGTCTTTGTCCTGGGATTCCAGGCGCGCCTGCGGGGACGCCCCGGCGGCATGCCCCGGACCTCCCCCGGAGAGAACTGAACCATGCGGATCCTTCCTGTTTCCCTGGCCCTCCTGCTGAGCGCCTGCGCCCTCACGCCGCCACTCGCGCGCCCGGACCCGGCGCTGCCGGAGGCCTATGCCGACAGCCCCGATGCGGCCGGCAACGCCGCCGACCTGGGCTGGCGGCAGATGTTCGGCGACCCGCGCCTGCAGCGCCTGATCACCATCGCCCTCGACAACAACCGGGACCTGCGTATCGCCATGCTCAACGTGGACGCAGTGCGCGCCCAATACGGCATTGAGCGGAGCGCCCTGCTGCCCCAGCTGGATGCCCGCCTGAGTGGTGGGAGGGAACGAACGGCCGCCAACGGCGCAAGCGCCGCCAGCCTGCAGGGCACCCATGCGGCCGGCCTGGCCATCAGCGCCTTCGAGATCGATCTGTTCGGCCGGGTCAGGGCCCTCTCGGATGCAGCACTGGCGCGCTACCTGGCCAGCACCGAGGCGGCTCGGGCGGCCCGCATCAGCCTGATCGCCGCGGTGGCGGACGCCTACCTGGAAGAACGCCTGGCGATCGAGCAGCTGCGCCTCACCGAGACGACCCTCGCTGACTGGCGCCAATCCCTGGACCTGGCGCGCTTGCTGAAGGACGCCAAACAGAACAGCGGGCTCGACGTGGCCCAGGCGGAAGGTCAGGTGGCCCTGGCCGAAGCCGACCTGGAGGGCCGGAAAAGGGATCTCAAACAGGCCCGCAACGCGCTCGCCCTCCTCCTCGGCACCTCGGCGCCGTCCGGCCTGCCTGGGGGCCTGCCTGAGGGTCTGCCTGAGGGTCTGCGCCTGGACAAACAGCCCGTGCTGACCTCGCTGCCGGCCGGGCTGCCTTCGGATCTGCTGTTGCGCCGGCCGGACATCCTCCAGGCGGAGCAGGCCCTGCGCGCGGCCAATGCGGACGTGGGCGCCGCCCGGGCGGCCTTCTTCCCACGCCTGGCCCTCACCGCCACCCTGGGCTATGCCAGCCCGGCCCTCGGGAGTCTGTTCCAGGGCGGTCAGCTGGCCTGGGGCTTCACCCCCCAGCTGATCCAGCCGCTTTTCGACAACGGCCGCCTGGAATCCGGCCTGGATCTGGCCCGGGCCCGCCGCTCCACGGCGGTGGCCGAGTACGAGAAGTCCATCCAGACCGCGTTCAGGGAGGTAGCCGACGGCCTGGCGGCCCAGGCCACCCTGAGCCGCCAGATCGAAGCCCAGCAGCGCGCCGTCTCCAGCGCCGAACGGCGGCGCGAGCTGTCCAGCCTGCGCTACCGGGCCGGACAGGACAGCCGGCTGGAACTGCTGGACGCCCAGCGCCAGGCCTATGCCGCCCAGCAGACCCTGCTCGGCCTGCAACGCCTGGCCTTCAGGAGCGCCGTGTCACTCTACAAGGCCCTCGGTGGCGGCCTGCAGGAGACCACGGCGGCCGCAACCTGACGGGGGCGGCCGCCCGCGGTCGAGCTTACTTCACCAGCTTCCACTTGCCCGCCGCCACCTCGATCAGCACGGCGGACTTGGGATCGTAGCCACCGTGATCTTCGGCGCTCATGGTGTAGGTGCCGTTGGCGCCGACGACCTTGGTGGTCTTCTCCAGCGCATTGCGCACCGCCTCACGGAACTCGGGGGTACCCGGCTTGGCCGTCTTGAGGGCGGAGGTCAGGGCACCTTCGAGGATCAGCCAGCCATCCCACGAGGCGCCGGCGAAGCTGGAACGGGCCTCGGCGCCGTACTTGGCCTCGAGGGCCTTGTCGAAGGCCAGGCCGGCCGGCTTGTTGGGGTGGCCGTCGGGCAGCTGCTCGGCCACCACCACCGGCGCCACGGCCAGGCGGGCCCCTTCGATGGCCTTGCCGCCGACCCGCAGGAACTCCTTGTTGGCCACCGCATGGGAGTGATAGATGGGACCGGTGTAGCTGCGTTCGCGCAGGGTGGTGTGGGGCATTACGGCCGGGGTACCCGAACCGCCGACGAACACCGCGTCAGGCTTGGCGGCGACGATCTTGAGGGCCTGGGCGGTCACGCTGTTGTCGGTGCGGCCAAAGCGCTCGGTGGCGACGATACGGATGCCGGCGGCCTCGGTGGTCTTGGTCAGGGCCTTCAGCAGCAGCTCGCCCCAGGAGTCGGAGAAGCCGATGAAGCCGACCGTCTTGACCCCCTTCTCCTTCATGTCGGCCACCACGCGGCCGACCATCACATCGGCCAGGGGCTCGACGCGGAAGGCCCACTTGAGCTTGTCCGGAGCCGGCACGATGGGCGCCTGGGACAGCAGCGCCACCTTTTTCTCGTTGGCCACGTCGGCCATGGCCAGCCCGGAGGTGATCAGGTTGGGCCCGAAGAGCACGTCCACATTGTCTTCGCCGCTGAGCTTGCGGGCGTTCTTGACCGCATTGGTGGGGTCGGTGGCGTCGTCGAGGACGATGTAGTTGATCTTCTCCTTGCCCAGGGTCTTCGGCATCAGCTCGATGGACTTGCGGGTCTCCAGGCCCAGGGACGCGGCCGGGCCGGTGAGGGAGAAGACCACGCCGATATTGATGTCGGCCAGGGCCTGACCGGTCGCCAGGGCCAGGACGGTGGCGGCCAGGATCTTCTTGCAGGGGTGGGTGCGCTTCATCATGTCTCCTGTGTTCTTGTACTGCGGGGATGGGCGGAAAGAACGGGGTCGAAGGGGGATCGAAAGGGGATCAAAGGGGGGTGTCGAGCACGGCGGCGAGCGCGGCAGCCAGCTGCCGGCGGGCCTCGCCGGCATCGTGCAGCGCGGCGCTGTACCGCCACGCCACATAGCCGTCGGGGCGGACCAGGATGGCGCCGGCCTCATCCACCTCGCGCAGACGCTGCCAGGCGCAATAGGGATCGGCGCTACCGGGCTCGCCGGTGACCACTGTGCGCAGCCACGGCATGCCGAGCGCCTCGGCAGCCTGTCGCCAGGCCTGGCCGGACAGGCCGGTGAGCAGCGTGAACTTGCCTTTGCCGGTCACGTCGAGGGTCGAGACGCGCAGGCCTCGGCGGTCCACCAGCCAGGCGTGGGGCAGCTTGGCACCGGGCCGGGTGGTGGGCTGCAGGTAGAGCTGCGGATCGCGCTGCCACACCTCGTCGCCGGCCGCCGGGTCGGACAGCACCGCGGCGGAGGTGTAGCGCTGGTTCATCTCCACGCCCTGGGCGTTGAATTCGGTGTTCTTCAGTTCGAGGGCGGCCTGCACCGCCCGGCGTGCCGCCACCCCTTCGGGGCCGGAGTCCTTGAAGCGGGCGATGCCGGCCGCCACCGGGTTGTCGGCACCCTCGACCCGGAAGGCCGCCTTGAGCGGAGCGTAGTCCATGCGCGACTGGTTGGCGCGGACCACGATCTGGCGCCCCACCGGCGCCCGTTCGAGGCTGTAGCTGTCGAGCAGCCCCGGGCCGGCGTGCCCCTTGATGACGTAGGCGAGCTTCCAGGCCAGGTTGAAGGCGTCCTGCACGCAGGTGTTCAGGCCAAGGCCGCTGGACGGCGGGTGGCGATGCACGGCGTCGCCACCACAGAAGACCCGGCCGCGGGAGTACTCGGTGGCGTAGGCCTGGTTGACGTACCACACCGAGGTGCGCTCGATCTCCACCTCCAGCGCCGGATCGCCGACCAGGGTGCGGATGCGTTCGAGCAGCAGCTCGGGGCTCAGATCCGGATCGCCCCTGGAGATATCGAAGCCCCAACCGGCGATCCAGCGGTCCCATGGACGGACAGCGCGCAGCAGGCCCATGCCGATCTCGCCGAAGCTGGCCGCCGGCGTGACGATCCAGTGCAGGATGCTGGGCCGGTGAGCCACGTAACGGGACAGGTCGGCCTTGAAGATCACATACACCGTACCGGCCCGCGCCATATGCCCTTCGATGGGCAGGCCGATGTCCTCGGCGACCTTCGACTTGGCCCCGTCGGCCCCCACCAGATAGCGGGCGCGCAGGCTGTATTCGCGGCCGCTGGCGCGCTCGCGGAGCTGCACCGTGACGCCTTCGGCGTCCTGGCTGTGGGACAGGTACTCGGTGTTGAAGCTGAAACGGGCGCCCCGCTCCGCGGCGTTCTTGAAGATGACCGGCTCGATCAGCGGCTGGGGGATGTCCTGCAGGCCGCAGGGGCTGCCCTGCAGGTAATCGCCCTTGCGCTCGTCGCCGGTGCCCCAGGTGCGCAAGCGCACCAACTCCTCACCGGCCAGGCTGGTGGTGAACAAGGTGTCGCCCATCTGCTCCCAGGGGGTGGCGTACTTGATCGCCTCGTCCTCGATGCCCAGGTCGCGCAGTACTTCCATGGTGCGCTGGTTGGTGATGTGGGCACGGGGGGTGTCGGCCAGCCAGTTGCCGCGCGACACCATGTGGGCGCGCACGCCATAGGTCGCCAGCGCCAGCGCGGTGGCGCCGCCGGTGGGTCCGGAGCCGATGATCAGCACGTCGGTGTCGAATTGCGCGGAATGGCTCACTGCAGGATCTCCTCGCCGCTTCCGGAGGCGGCCGTGATGGGTGGGATGCGGGCTCGGGCGGCGGTGCGCATGTGCCGCTGCAGGCCCGCCGGCTCATACCGGAGGGTGAGCCGCACAGGGTGGCAAACCTGCATCGAGCGCCACTCTACATTTCTTGCATGCTAGCATGCAAGTTATTGATACATGCCTTTTCGATCCCGGCCCCAGGCACGCCATCACCCGACCAGACCGTCTGGCGGAGAGTGCTACCATGCGCCGGAAACCCCGCTTCACCCCTCGACCTGCTTTGCCATGGCCAAGAAGAACCATCTGTACCAGGAGATCCTGCAGCGCCTGTTCCGCCGCCAGTACCGCTTTGGCGACCGTATCCTCGTCAAGGAGATCGGTGAGGAGATGGGCGTCAGCCGACACCCGATCATGACCGCCCTGTACAAACTGCAGGAGCGCGGCTTTGTGACCATCACCGCCCAGGTGGGCTGCGAGGTGGTCACCCCGACGCCGGAATCGATCCAGGATTTCTACCGCATGTTCGCCCTCACCGAGGGTCTCATCGCCGAGCTCGCCGCACGCCGCGCGAGCCTCGCCGAGATCACCCGGCTACGCCTGATCAACGCCCAGATCGAGGCCCTCGATCCGGCCGACCGGGCCCATGCGGATGCCTACCGCCAGCTCAATGTGGCCTTCCACACCGAGTTGCACGCCATGGCTCGGTCGCCGCTGGTGTGTGGTCGCCAGCTGGCCAACTTCGAACTGTCGGATTTCTTCATCGTGCAGACCTGCGGCTTCGGCGCCCATCTGGACCATGTGGCGGGCGAACACCAGGCGGTGATCGAGGCCATTGCCGCGCGCCAGCCGGAGCAGGCCAATGCGGCGGCCCGGGCGCATATCGAAAGCGTGTCGGGCACGGTCGCCACGGCGCTCGACGTACCGAACGCCGCCACCTGAACCTGCCCCAGGAGAACAGCATGCCCCCAATCACCGGCCCCGATGCCGTCCTCGCCTTCTGGTTCGACGAGATCTCGCCCAAGCAGTGGTGGGACAAGTCGGACGACTTCGACCAGCTCATTGCCACGCGTTTCGGGGCCCTGCACCAGGCCGCCACCCGCGCCGAGCTGCATGCCTGGCGGAGCCACGCCGACGGGCGCCTGGCCGAGGTGATCGTGCTCGACCAGTTCTCCCGCAACATCCACCGGGATAGCCCGCTGGCCTTCGCCAGCGACGGCATGGCCCTGGTGCTGGCCCAGGAGGCGGTCGCGGCAGGAGCCGACCAGGCCCTTCCCCCGACCCGCCGCGCCTTCCTGTACCTGCCTTACATGCACAGCGAGTCGCCAGCCATCCACGCCCTGGCAGTGACGCTGTACAACCAGCCCGGGCTGGAGAGCAACCTGGATTTCGAGCTCCGCCACAAGGCCATCATCGACCGCTTCGGCCGCTACCCCCACCGCAACGCGGTGCTGGGCAGGGCTTCGACGGAAGAGGAGATCGAATTCCTGAAGACGCCCGGCTCGTCGTTCTAGGAGGGCGTGAGCTCACAGAATGTAGGGTCTTCTGTAGGGTCGGCTTCAGCCGACCATGGATGATGATCAGCGCACGGGTGGCCGGCTGAAGCCGACCCTACAGCGCCTTGAACAAGGGGCTGCGCACCTGCTGGGCATCGGCGGCCGAAATGAACTTCTCGGTGTAGATGTCGCGCTCGAACAGACGGCCCTGCATCAGCGTCGAGATGCAGGCCTCGATCATCAGCGGCGGGCCGCACAGGTAGGCCTTGTGCCCCCGGAAATCGTTGTCGAAGGCGCCCCTGGCAGCCTCATGGACGAAGCCCCGGAAGCCGCTCCAGCCCGAGCCTTCCGGCTCGTGCGACAAGGCTGGCACATAGCGGAAGTTGGGATGCTGCGCGGCGAGGGCCAGGAACTCGTCGTGGTAATAGAGCTCATCCCGGGAGCGCTGCCCATAGACCAGGGTGATCGGCCGTTCGAAGCCTTCCTCCAGCAGGTCCAGGATCATGCTGCGCGGGCTGGACAGGCCGGAGCCGCCAGCCATGAACAGCACCGGCACGGCCGCCGACTTCTTCACGAAGAAGCGCCCGTAAGGCCCGGTGATGCGCACCCGCTCGCCGGCCCGCAACGTCTCGTGCACATAGGTGGTGCCCCGCCCGCCCGGCACGATGCGGATGTTGAGCTCGACCTCGCCGTCCGCCGACGGCGGGCTGGCGATGGAGAAGGCACGGCTGCCGATGCCGCCGGGAAGCTCCAGGTTCACATACTGGCCAGCCTGGAAATGCATGGGCGTGTCCAGGCGGATCCATACCCCCTTGATGGTCGGAGTGAGGGTTTCGATGCGTGCCACCGTGCCGTCGAAATCCCGCACCGGCAGGTTCTCGGCGTCCGGGTCCTCGTCGATCTCGGCCTCGATGACCACATCGCCCTGCACCGTGGCACAGCAGGCCAGGCATTTTCCCTCGTCCCGCTCGAAATCCATCAGGGCGAAACTGGAGGCCTCGCCGTGCTCGATCTCGCCGTCGCTCACCTGCACCTTGCAGGTGGCGCACAGGCCGTGGCAGCAGGCATGGGGCAGATAGATGCCGGCCCGCAGCGCCGCATCGAGGATGGTCTGGCCCTCCTCGATCTCGATGGTCTGGCCAAGCGGCTCGATGGTCAGCTCGTAAGTCATTGCCCGCGCCTCATGCCGCCAGCAGGCTGTTGAGGCCCGCAGTACGCAAACGCAGCTGGTCCTTGTGGCCGATGCCATTGGCGGCCAGGCTGGCATCGAAATCCGGCGTCCAGGGCTGGTTGGACTTGAGCCATTCGACCTTCGTCCAGTCGATGGCGGCGGCATCCGGGTCGGCCTGCAGCAGCATGGCGAGAGGGCCGTTCACCAGCTCCCGGAACGGGGTCTCCGGGGGCAGGCACAGCAGGAAGGGGGCGGCAAAGAGCAGGTGGCGATCCCAGCTCACATACACAAGCTGCTTGCCGTGGAAGTTCTCCACGCGGTCGCGGGGGACGGCGAGGTATTCCTTGATGGCGGCGACGGTCATTTGGAGTCTCCTGAGTGGTGGGGTAGAGGGAGGGCGACTGCAGGGGACGCTGTAGGGGTGCTGTAGGGGCGGCTTCAGCCGCCCACCGCGGGCTACCCCTGCGGCATGCCGTTGATCGACGTCCGCGGGCGGCTGAAGCCGCCCCTACACGGACCCTACACGGCCCCCGCCCGGTTACTGATTGGTGGTGGCCAGGCCGCGCCAGGCCTCGAAGTTCTTCTGGTCCTCGGAGCCGGCGTAATCGCCGTTGTCCTTGCCGTCGAGCAGGCTGACCCACTTCATCCACTCGCCCAGATCGCCTTTGACCGGGTCCTGGAACAACTGGGGCATCGGCAGCCAGGCCTGGATGTACTTCTCCGGCTCGTTCTCGAAGATGTGCTGGCAGCCATCGGAACAGAAGTGGTACTTCTCGCCCTTGTAAACAGTCTCCCGATGGCAGGTCAGGGTCGGATCGTCCGGCTCGGTGAACACGGTGGGCAGCTGGCAGGTCTGGCACAGCTTGGCCAGGCCGTAGTTCTTGAAGGGGGTGCCGGCGGCGGCCAGGGTCTTGATGTGCTCCCAGCGCGGCCGGTAGTACCGGTCGAAGGTGTCCGGGTATTTGGCGGACAGCCAGCGCATGTCATCGTCCGAAGGGATCCAGGCATGGAAGGCCGTGCCGAAGCTCCACTGGTAGAGGCCCAGCATGAACTGATGGGACATGTGGTCGATGGCCTTCTCGACGTCGTCCCAACCCCTGGGCGGCTTGATGCCGTAGCGGGCCAGATCCTTGAACAGGGCGCCGCCGTTCTCCACACCGTAGATGTCCCAGGCCTCGCGCCAGGACATGACGCGCTTGGGCAGCATGTAATCCATCATGGTACTGACCAGGCCGAGCACCCGGAAGCCGCGCCAGAACCACTTGTCGATCCAGTTCTGGACGATGGGCAGGTTGTCCGGGTCCTGCTCGAGGATGAACTTGATCACCTCCAGCCCCAGCGTCATGTGACGCGCCTCGTCGGACTGGGCCGAGAAGCCGAAGGTCACGGTGGCCATGTCGCCGTTGTAGGCGGCACCGGACATGAAGGGCACGAAGAGCAGGTTGGTCAGCACATATTCGAAGCTGAAGCCGATGGCGACCATGAACTCGAAGGGCCCCGCCGACATGGAGTCATCGAAGAAGGAGCGGGCCACCGAGGTGTACCAGATCCGGTCACGCTGGTCGGCAAAGGCGTGGAAACCGTTGTAATACCGGTTGTAGTTGGACATCGCATGAATCTGCGTCTGGGCGTGGCGGATCTCGTCGATGGCCTGCATCTGGCAGGCGACCTGCGGCCCGACGCCCGGGAACTCGCGGCCGACCCGGGCAAAGCCCCGGTGCGCGGCATATTCACCCGGGCTGATGGCCTGCAGGAAGATCTTCAAGGCCGACAGGTAACGGGCATCGGTGAGGTTGAGATGGCCGTTGTTCTGGGCATGGGCGTCGATGATCGCGTAGAACTTGCGCTCCTTCTCGGCCTGGTACTTCCAGTAGGCATCCATGGTCAGGCGGAAGGGGTCTTCCCACTTGTCCCAGTCGTGGATCTTGATGCCTTCGTAGCCGACGAAGGGATAGAGCGCGTCCTTGCTGTGGTAGCTCGGCTCCCAGCCCAGGTCGCGGGTCATCAGCTTGTACTTGTCCTTGAGACCAAGCTTCTTCTTGGTGACTTTCATGTCCATGGCGGGCGCTCCTTCAATCGTTCCAGCTGAGGGTGAGGGTTTCGTCGTCTTCAACCACGTGCCCGGTGAGGGAGATGAGGTTGATGTGGATTTCCTGCAGGTCGAAATCGCGCCCGACCTGTTCTTCGATGGTGGCGCGGCGGATCACCAGACGACCCTGGGCATCGATCTTGACCATGGCCGGCTGGCGATGGACGACGGCCTGGGGGTTGTCGATCTCGATGGCCTCGATGATCGGGCGGGTCTCTTCATTGGCCTGCAGGGCGATGAATACGGTGGACATGGGGGGCCTCTCAGAGGGTGATGCCGGTCTTCAAGACACGCGCCTTGAAAGCGTCGAGCTGCTCACCGACCGCCTCGTCGGCCGCGCTTCCAAGGGCCAGCTCCACCACCGGCACCATGGCGGAGGCAGCCCGCGCGCTCCACTGGCGGATCCACTCGGTGAGCACGGCCCGGTTGGCGTCGGACTCGGCCGCCGCCACCTTGATGACGGCATCCACCCACTTGCGGGTCTCGTCGAACCAGTCGCTCATGAACTGGGTCAGCATGGCCACCGCCGAGGCACCCTGGGCCGACAGGTGCTGGTCGACGATGCGCTCATAAACCAGCGGATAAAGCAGCCCGTCGAGGGCCAGGTTCTGGGCCACGAACAGCTCGAAGGGATCCCGGCAGGCCAGGCAGTCCTCCACGTAGCGGCGCAGCGGCTGCCAGGCAGGATCGTCCAACCAGGCCTTCTTGCCGGCGTCCAGGGCCTCGGTGTCGCCCAGCAGCAGGCCCAGGCGCGACAGGTACTGGGCGATGCCCAGGTTGTCCATGGCGTGGTACATGCACGGCTGGGTGAACACCACCCCGTAACCGTAGCCGCACACCGAGGTGTTGTTCTGGTTGGCCCCCCAGGCCGCATGGCGCAGAGGCACCAGCACGTTCAGCGCCACGGCGCGCTGCGCGTCGGGCAGCATGTCGGCCAGCCCACGGGATTCGACGAAGCTGAAGTTGGCCTCGGCGGTCTCCTGCTGGCGGGCGCGGGTCAGGGTGTAGGTGCTGTAGTAGAACTGCCGCGGGTCCTTGAGGGCGTACCAGTCAGCCATCACGATGCGGGTCAGGGAGGCATCGTAGAGCTGGTGATCCGGGTCCCAGGTGGGCCGGTAGTGCAGGTTCTCGGCGGCCTGGATGTCATAGCTGCCCTCCTGGTAGCGGGAGGCGGCCTTGTCGCCGAAGCGGCGGACGAGGTGGTCGAAGGCCTGGCGCTGGGGCTGGATGGCGACCGTGCGGAGGTCGATCTGCATGGGAGAGTCTCCTGGTGAGGCGTGTCGGTGGCCTACTTGAAGCGGGTGTGGGTGGCGTCGGCGAGGCGCCAGTCCCAATCGCCCTGAGGTGCGTCCGGTTCGCGCGGGGGCAGCATCTCCACCCGGTTGACCGCGCAGAACTCGGCAAACGCCTCCCGGCCGAGGATCATCTCCACGAAGACCTCCGGCTCGCCGATGGCGAACTCGAATTCGACGAAGCCATTGGGCCGCTCGCTGCTGAAGCGGACGAAACGGCGGGTGGTGTCCAGGGACGGGGTGGCGACCTGCATCACAGCCTCAGCTGACCACGGTGAGGAAGGTCTCGTGCAGCTTGCGCTGCGGGTAGTCCAGGCCCTGGCCGAAGTTGTCGAAGGTCCAGGTCAGGGTCTCGTAGTCCGGGTAAGGCAGGTGGCCGCCGAAGAAGGTCTCGAAGCGGTTGCCGGACGGATCCCAGGCATAGATGGTGCAGCCGCGGGTGACCCCATGGCGGGTCGGGCCGATATCCACCGGCACGGTGTTCATCGACATGATGTCGCCGGCCCGCAGCACCTGGTCCCAGCTCTCCATCAGGAAGGAGCAGTGGTGCAGCTTGCCCGGCTCCGGATATTCGGCGAAGGCGATGTCATGCACCTTCTGGCCACAGGACAGCCACACCGCTGCGTTGGCGTTGCCGTCCGGGGTCAGCACGCGCTCCACCAGGTAGAAGCCCAGCACCTCGGTGAAGATCTTCTGCACCTCGGCCACATTGGGACCATAGAGCAGCGCATGATCGAGGCGCACTGGCCCGATGCCATGCTCCCGCTGCAGGCTCCACGGGGCCGGGTTGATCAGCGGGATGCCGTTGCCGACCTTGGTCTTCTCGGCATACAACTCCATCGCATGCCCCGACGGCAGGGTGAAACGCACCCGCTCGCCGGTCTCCAGCATCTCGCCGGCGGGGATGCGCTCGGTGGCCAGGCCGTAGGCGTTCAGGTCGGCCTCCAGGCGGTCGAGCTCCGCCTTGTTCAGCACCCGGAAGCCGAAGAAATCGATGCCGGCCCGGTCAGACTCGCGGATCACGTAGCTGTGATGGTCGCGCTCGTCCCAGCATTTGAAATACACCCGGCCCTGGGCGTCGCGCCCGGTCTCCACCAAGCCCAGCACGTCGCGGTAGAAGCGTACCGACTCTTCCAGGTCCAGCACGCGCACCTGGGCGTGGCCCGGGCGCAGAACACCAGTCATTGCCATATCTTGTCTCCTCGTTTGTTCAGGATTTATCGGGTAACAGGGGTAACTTGGCGATCAGTGCGGCAGACGGATTTCTGCAGCTTGCCGACCACCTTCAAGGACAGGTCGCTGGCCGGATAGACCCGGCAGGCCAGCAGGCGGCCCGCCGCACGGTCCGCGTCGTCCACGTGGTCCCGGCTCATCGCTCGGGTATCGAACTCACCGCGGAGGATCTCGACCTTGCACACGCCGCAGCCACCGCCGCGACAGCCCACGGGAATACCGCGCCGGCCCAGGCGGGCCATCGCCGACAGCAGGGACTCTTCACCGGCGCAGGTGTAGCGTTCGCCGGTGTCTTCGATGGTGACGGTGTGGGGCATCCGGGTCTCCTCCGCGGGCTGTTCGTTTTTGTCCATGGCCTTCATCGATCAGGCAATTTGATGAAGCCACAAGACCTACTAATGCAGCAGCCGTGCCACTTGCGCCAAGCGCTTGTCGCAAAAGAAAAAAGACTGGAATCAAGGAGAACGGCGCGGGAGACGCGCCTGACGGTTTTGTCCGCCCGGGGTTCCGGAGTGACAAAAACGTAAAGCTGCAGTGCAGCAAGTGGAATGGGGGAGCGGATCCGGTGAAAACCGGGAGACAATCAGGCCAGAATCAAGAAAACGTCAGGATCACTGCATGCATCGCCCAGGCAACACAGGCAGCCCCATCCGCCGCCTGGCCCTCGCCGGCCTGTGCGGAATTTCCAGCGGCATCATGGGCGGCTGCCTGTTCCTGCCCCAGAGCACCACCCGCTACGACCCGGCCTGCGGCATCCTCGAGAACCACATGACCCTGCAGGCCTACCAGGTGGCAGCCTTCGGCGGCTGCCGCAACGAGGGCTGCGCGGAGCTGCTGGTGCTGGCCGGCGCCGTCTCCGCGGCTTCCTTCGTGGTATCGGGCAGCGTGGTGGTGGTCGGCGAAGTGGTGTACTGGCTGGAGGCAAAGGGGCGCTGCATGGTGCGCTGATGCCGCGCCCCCGTGGATCAACGTGCTAGCTGCGCTCCACGCTCATCGCCGTACCGATGGCGGCCGCCTGCAGGACGGCGATGCCGAGCAGCACGGCACCGAAGCTGCCCTTGTCCATCAACCCGCCGAAGGCCAGCGGCGCCAGGGCCAGACCCGTGTCCAGGCCCGAATAGACGAAACCGTACACCCGTCCGAAGGCCGCCTGGCCGAAGCGCGCAGTGGCGGCACGACGCACCAACAGGTCGCGGGACGGGCCGGCCAGGCCGGTGAAGAAACCGATAGCCGCCATCAGGACCACCACCGCACCGGCGGGCACCCAGCCGCTGGCAAGCAAGAGCACGGCCAGCGCTGCCGCCCCCAGGGCACTGGCGATGATGCGGTCCTGGCGGGCCGACTGGGTCAGGAAGCCCCCCACCAGGATGCCCGCAGCGCCCCCCAGGAGGTACACCGACAAGGTCGCCGCGGCACTCGCCACCGACATCCCGTAAAGGCCGTTCATCAGCGGCGCCCCAAAGTTCTGGAAGGTGCCGAAGGCCATGGTCAGCAGGAAGAAGAAGGCAAAGCACATCCACACCGGGCGCACCTTGAGGATCTCCAGGGTCGACACCGCCGGCCCCCTGGGCCCGGTGTGGCGGCTCTCATCCACCAGGTGATGCCGCCCGGCGATGATCAGCAGCAGCGCCGGCACCGCCAGCAGCCCGGCCGCCAAGGCCGCGACACGCCAGCCCGAGTGGGCCGCGATGCCGGTCATGAAGACCGGCGCCAGGGCCCAGCCCAGGTTGCCCGACAGGCCATGCACCGAGAAGGCATGCCCCAGGCGAGGCTGGGACACGTTGCGGTTGAGGATGGTGAAATCGCAGGGGTGGAAGACACTGTTGCCGAGGCCGGCCAGCGCCGCCACCAGGATCAGCTCGACGAAGGACGTGGCCTGGGCCAGCAGCGCGCCGGCCGCCACGAAACAGGAGATCCCGGCCGCCAGCACGCGCACCGGACCGAAGCGGTCCACCGCCAGCCCGGCCAGCGCCTGGCCGACCCCGGAGACCAGGAAGAAGACCGTCATGGTGCTGCCGATGCCGACGAAATCCAGGCCGAACTCGGGCATCAGCCACGGGAACAGGGGCGGTAGCAGCAGGTGGAAGAAGTGGGACACGCTGTGGGCAAAACCCACCAGCGCGATCACATAGGCGTCCTGTCGGGGGGGTGCGAGACTCGCATCGGTACTCATGGGGCTCTCCTGGGCTGCCTGATGACCGGCCCGGCGGGCAGCCCTGTTTATCTTGAACTCGCCGGATTGACGGACGATACTAGCGCCCACCCGAGTGGCTGTATTTCGACAAACTGACAGAGATTTGTTCAAACATGCCGCGCAGCATCTCACCCCGCTCCTTCGACCCCTTGCCCCGTCGTGCCCCGTCCGCGGACGAACCGGTGACCATGAACCTGCGCAGCCTGCCCCCCGATGTGGCAGTGCCAGCCCACCGCCATCCCTGGGCCCAGCTGGCCTACCCGATCTGCGGTGCGATCCGCATCTGCGCCGCCGGCATGGCCTGGATCGTGCCCCCGAACCGGGCGGTGTGGATCCCGCCGGAGATCGACCATGACCTGACGGTGCTCGGCGCGGTCGAGCTGCGCACCCTCTACATCGCCTCGGCCGCCGCCCCCCTGCCCCTCGACGCCTGCACCGTGGTGGATGTATCCCCGCTTCTGCGCAGCCTCGGCGAAGCCCTGGCCGAAGGCCGTGGCGACGCCCGCCACCGCCTGATGATGCAGCTGGCCCTGGAGGAGATGCGCATCGCCCGCCCCCTCTCGCTGGGTCTGCCGCTGCCCCGCGACCGGCGCCTCAAGGCGCTCTGCGACGCACTCATGGACAACCCGGCCGACGGCCGCGGCCTGACCGAATGGGCCGAGCAGGTGGGCGCCAGCGCCCGCACCCTGGCCCGCCTGTTCCAATCCGAGCTCGGCACCAGCTTCGGTGCCTGGCGCCAGCAGCTGCGCCTGGCCAAGGCGGTGGACGAAATCTCCCGCGGCCTGCCGATGGCCCAGGTTGCCGCGGCGGTGGGCTATGCCAGCCAGGCTGCCTTCTCGGCCATGTTCGCCAAGGCCCTCGGCGTGCCCCCCAGCCGCTTCACAGGCCCGCCCGGCTGACACGCCAGCGCCCTTCTTCAGTCTGCGCCGGGGTAGTGTTCGTGATGTGGTCAAGCTGCGTGCTGGCCGCCGATGACATTGCACGCTCTGCCCACTGTGCCCCCACACCGATGTGACCCACTCCATTGATGCCAGCTGGCTTTTCACTCAAGATACGCCATCCGGGTAATCCCTCCTGCCACCATGCCCCTGTTCCTCGCCAACACGCCTCCCCCGCGGGAGGTTCGACATGCGTGTTACCTGTTGCTCGGATCCTTCATTGCGAGCCTGTTGGTGGCACCCGACTTGCTGAACGGCGAGCTCGGCACCACCGCCATCGCCCTGTCCATCGTCACCGCCACACTGGTCTGGCTCCTGATGAAGATCCGGGCCCGCAAGAACTGGGCGCGATGGGTAATGCTGCTGCTGGCGATCTGGGGATTCGCCTCCACCGCAGCGACGCTCCGGGAGCAGCTGAGCTTGCACCCGCTCCTGACGACGATCGACATCATGACCTGCGGGCTGGATCTGATCGCGCTGGTCATGCTGTTCACCACCCGCAGCAACGACTGGTTCGCCGGTCAGACGGGTGTGCCAGAGGAAGGACGCCCCCCGGAGTCCGCCGGGGCCTCCGGCACCGCCTCCACCCTGGGGATCGACTGCCCTCATTGCCGCTACAAAATCGCCTTCCTGTCCCGGACCATCCTGAAGGCGCGCAAACGGATCGGCTGCCCATGTTGTGGAAGCGCACTCGAAGTCGATGTTGCCCATATCAAGTTCATTACGCTGGGCATTGCTATCGGCCTCCCCGTGAGACTGCTCGGCAGCATGGTTCCCGGGCTATCCCCTCTCAACCACTGGAGCACGGCCGCCCTTTTGCTGGTACTGGCCCACTTCATGAGTGTCCGTCTGCGGGTGGCGGCAAGGCCCTGACCCCCGGCCGGGACTCGCCGGGCCCCACCGCTTCAGCCCACGAGTTTCAAACCGCCGGCAGATCCAACACCACCGCCAGCCCGCCAGCCGGGGCACGCCGGAGCTGCAGGCTGCCGCCGTAGAGCCCTGCCAGTTCCTGGACGATCGCCAGCCCCAGCCCGGAACCGGGCACCGATTCATCGAGGCGGGCGCCACGGGCGACCACCTCCGTCAGGCGGGCAGCGTCGATCCCCGGCCCATCGTCCTCGATGCGCACACACAGGCGTGCCGGTCGCTCCCCGCCGGGCTGTGTGACCGTCACCACGACCTCACCACGCGCCCACTTGCAGGCGTTGTCCAGCAGGTTGCCGAGCATCTCCTGCAGATCCTGCTCCTCGCCCGCAAAGAAGGTCACCGACGCCTCATCGACCCGGATGTGCAGCGCGCGTGCGGCATGCACCTTCTCCATCACCCGGACCAAGCCCCTCACGCAGGCCAGCACCTCACAGCGCTGCCCGGGCACCTGCCGGGTCGCCGACATCCGCGCCCGCGCCAGGTGCCAGTCCACCTGTCGCCGGGCCAGCCCCACCTGCTCGCCGACCAGGCGGGCAAGCTCCGCCTCCGGACCAGCCGCTGCGCGGGCCGCCGCCTGATCGAGCACCGCCAGCGGCGTCTTCAGCGCATGGGCCAGGTTGCCCGCCTGGGTACGCGCGCGCTCAACCACCCGGCGGTTCTGCTCGAGCACCCGGTTGAAGTCCTCCACCAACGGCTGGATCTCACTCGGGTACGGCCCGCCCAGGGTGGTGGCGCGGGCATTCTGAAGGGCCTGGAGATCACCCTGCAGGCGGCGCAGAGGACGCAGCCCCACCCACAGCTGGGCCACCGCCGCCAGCACCAGCAGCACGAAGAGCACGGCCAGCGATACGCCAAGCACCCGACCGAAGCGTTCGAGCGCGGCCCGGGTGTCCTTCAGGTCGGCCCCCACCAGCAAGCGCCAGCGCGCCTCAGGCTGCTCGGCCAGACGCACCGTGCGCTCGAGCAGCAACAGGTGGCTGTCACGGGGGCCGCCGGTTTCATGCACATGCAGGGCGCCATCCACCAGCACATCCCCGGGCACCACCAGGCGGTCGTCCCACAAGGACCGGGAGCGCCGCACCGCCACACGGCCCTGTGCCCCCGGAGCCACCTCATCGATCTGCCAGTACAGCCCGGAATAAGGCTGCTGCCAGCGGGGATCGGACAAGGCCTGCGGATCGATGGCCGGCTGGCCCTGGGCATCCACGGCCAGGCGTGCGGTCAGCTGGTCGAGCTGCTGGCCCAGGCCGATCTGGAACTGCTGCAACACGTGCTCGCGGAACAAGCCATGCAGCACCACACC
>JAFLDU010000324.1 GCA_017309145.1 Zoogloea sp.
ACCTGCCGCTGGGCACCATGGCGTGGGGTATCAGCCTGTACTTCCTGTTCGGCAACATGGAGTTCCTGGGGGGCCATTCCGGCCTGTCCAACCTGCCGCCGATCAGCCTGTTCGGCCATGACCTGGTGAGCAACCGCGACTATTACTACCTGGTCTGGCTGTTCGTGCTGGTGGCCTTGTTCACCACCCGCAACCTGCTGGACTCCCGCGAAGGCCGGGCGATCCGCGCCCTCAAGGGCGGCATCGTGATGGCCGAGGCGATGGGGGTGGATACCTCCCGGGCCCGCATGGTGATCTTCCTGCTGGCGGCCCTGCAGGCCTGCGCGGCGGGCTGGCTGTATGCCCACCTGCAGCGCTTCGTCAATCCGACTCCCTTCGGCTTGCACATCGGCATCGAGTACCTCTTCATGGCGGTGGTCGGTGGCGCGGGGCAGGTGTGGGGCGCGCTGGTCGGCGCCGGGGTGATCACCGTGCTCAAGCAGTGGCTGCAGGACATCCTGCCCAAGCTGTTCGGCTCGGCCGGCAACTACGAGGTGATCGTCTTCGGCCTGATGATGATGATCGTGCTGCACCGTGCCCGCGAAGGCCTGTGGCCGCAGCTGGCACGCCTGGTGCCGGTGCGCACCGAGCTGAAGCAGATCGACGCTTCCGCCGAGCCCTTGCCGAAGAAGCCCCAGCCGCCCCACGGCGAGGTGATCCTCGAGGCTCGTGAGGTGACCCGCAAGTTCGGCGGCCTGGTGGCCAACAACGCCATGAGCCTGCATGTGAAGGCCGGCGAGATCCTGGCCCTGATCGGCCCCAATGGCGCCGGCAAGAGCACCATGTTCAACCAGCTCTCCGGCGTGGACACGCCCACCTCCGGTGAGGTGCTGTTCCGTGGCAAGTCGGTGGCGGGCCACAGCTCGCGGGAGATCGCCGCGCTGGGCATGAGCCGCACCTTCCAGCACGTGCGCCTGCTGCCGAAGATGAGCGTGCTCGAGAACGTGGCCATCGGCGCCCACCTGCGGGGCAGCCGCAGCGTGCTGCCGGCCGCCTGGCGCCTGGATCGGGCCGAGGAGGCCCGCCTGCTGCGCGAAGCGGCGATCCAGGTGGAGCGGGTGGGCCTGGGTGAGTTCATGCACACCGAGGCGGGCAGTCTGGCCCTGGGCCAGCAGCGCATCCTCGAGATCGCCCGCGCCCTGTGCTCCGACCCCTGCCTGCTGCTGCTCGATGAGCCGGCCGCCGGCCTGCGCCTGAAGGAGAAGCAGGCCCTGTCCGAACTGCTCAAGCGCTTGCGCGCCGAGGGCATGGCGGTGCTCATCGTCGAGCACGACATGGACTTCGTGATGAGCCTGGTGGACCGGGTGGTGGTGATGGAATTCGGCGAGAAGATCGCCGAGGGGCTGCCGGAAGACGTCCAGAAGGACCCGGCGGTGCTCGAAGCCTATCTGGGAGGGGTCTGAGATGAACTACGCCCCCCGACGCGCCTGCGGCGCCTCCCCCCACTGGGGGGCAGGCCGGCCGCTTCGGAGCGGCCGTGCGCGGCCGGCCCCGCACCTGCGCCCTGATGTTCCATCGGCTGTCGGTGGCCTGCAGTGCCTTGGAGAACTGAGATGAGCACACACAAGAACGTACTCGAAGTGAAGGACCTCTCGGTGGCCTACGGCAAGGTCGAGGCGGTCAGCAAGGTCAGCATCGCCGTGGGCGAAGGCCAGATCGTCACCGTGATCGGCCCCAACGGCGCCGGCAAGACCACCACCCTGTCGGCCATCATGGGCCTGCTCCCGTCGGCCGGCCAGGTGGCCTTCGACGGCAGCATCGAGCAGATCCCGGAAGTGGAGCGCATGGTGGTGCGTGGCATGAACCTGGTGCCCGAGAAGCGCGAGCTGTTCGGCACCATGAGCATCGAGGACAACCTGCTGCTGGGCGCCTTCCAACGCCATCGCAGCGGCCACAAGGACCACCTGGAGACGATGGAGGAGGTGTTCACCCTCTTCCCGCGCCTCAAGGAGCGGCGCGCCCAGGCCGCCGGCACCCTGTCGGGCGGCGAGCGGCAGATGCTGGCGGTGGGGCGGGCCCTGATGGCCAAGCCCAAGCTGCTGATGCTGGACGAGCCCAGCCTGGGCCTGGCACCGCTGATCGTGCGGGAGATCTTCCGCATCATCGCCGAGCTGCGCCGCCGCGGCGTGTCCATCCTGCTGGTCGAGCAGAACGCCCGCGCCGCCCTGCAGGTGGCCGACTACGCCTACGTGCTGGAGAACGGCGCGGTCAAGATGCAGGGCGAGGCCAGCGAGCTGCGCAACGACCCCCGCGTCATCGAAAGCTACCTGGGCCTGGCCAGCAAGCACCAGGAAATGCTGGCCAGCTGAGCCCCAACCGGAGAACCCCCATGCGCGCACTGCAAGTCCTGGCGGACGAACACCAATCCCTGGCCGCGATCCTGCACGCGGTCCGCTTCATGCTCAAGGAGATCGGCGCAGGCCACCTGCAACCCGACCTGAAGCTGCTGCGGGCCATGGTGAGCTACCTGGACGCCTACCCCGAGCAGCGCCACCACCCGAAGGAAGACCGCCTGCTCTTCGGGCGTCTGCAGGCCCGTACCGACGAAGGCAAGGACCTGCTCGACAAGCTGTTCCGCCAGCACGCCGGCACCGCCGAGCGGATCCAGCTGCTGGAGAGCGCCCTTGCCGCCTACGAGCAGAACCCGACCGACGTGTCGGCCCTGGCGGCAGCCTTCGACACCTATGCCGAGTTCTACCGCAACCACATGATCCTCGAGGAGCGGGAGATCCTGCCCCTGCTGCGCAAGCACTTCACCGCCGAGGACTGGGCCGAGATCGACGCCGAACTGACCGCCGACGGCAACAACCTCGGCACCGCCCCCGGCGACGAGTTCGCCGCCATTTTTTCGAAGCTGGTGGCCGCCGCGCCGGCCCCCATCGGCCTCGGCCAGGGCCCCTACCAGGACTGAGGCCACGCTTCGTCCCATCCACAAGAACGAAAGGACTCCCCATGAGCACACCCCTCATCACCGAAGCCGCGACCAGCCGCTTCACCCGCATCCAGGAGGGTGATCTCGACGCCCAGATCCACTACAACGACATCGGCGAAGGCACCGAGACCGTGGTCATGCTCCACGGCTCCGGCCCCGGTGCGACCGGCTGGGCCAACTTCAACCGCAACATCGAGCCGCTGGTCAATGCCGGCTACCGGGTGGTGCTGATGGACTGCCTGGGCTGGGGCAAGAGCGATCCGATCGTGTGCACCGGCTCCCGCTCCGACCTCAATGCCCGCTGCCTCAAGGGGCTGCTGGACAGCCTGGGGCTCGACAAGGTGCATATCATCGGCAACTCCATGGGCGGGCACAGCGCCGTGGCCTTCGCCCTCTCCAACCCGACCCGGGTCGGCAAGCTGATCCTGATGGGCGGCGGTACCGGCGGCCCCAGCCAGTTCGTGCCGATGCCGACCGAAGGCATCAAGCTGCTGCAGGGCCTGTACCGTGAGCCCACCATCGAGAACCTCAAGAAGATGATGGCCGTCTTCGTGTTCGACAGCAGCAGCCTCACCGATGAGCTCTTCCAGGCCCGCCTGGACAACATGCTGGCCCGCCGCGACCACCTGGAGAACTTCGTCAAGAGCCTGGCCGCCAACCCCAAGCAGTTCCCCGACTTCGGGCCGCGCCTGGGCGAGGTCACCGCCAAGACCCTGGTCATCTGGGGCCGCGACGACCGCTTCGTGCCGATGGACGTGGGCCTGCGCCTGATCTGGGGCATGCCCAATGCCGAGCTGCACATCTTCAACCGCTGCGGCCACTGGGCCCAGTGGGAGCACGCCGACAAGTTCAACCGCATGGTGCTGGACTTCCTGACGCACTGAGCGGCGTAGGGCGGTGCAGGGGTGGCTGAAGCCGCCCCTCCACCGCCCCGACCCTTCAGCATTCCTGCAGCCCCTCCTCGGAACTTACGAATACCGCGAGCCGCCTGCCGATGGCTTAATGGAGGCCTGTTTCCTGCGCTGCACCATCCGCCTCCATGAATCCTGCCGGTTACCGCCTGGGGCTCCTCTTCGCCGTGCTTGGCGCAGTGGGCTTTTCCTTCAAGGCCATCCTCATCAAGCTCGCCTACCCCTACGGGGTGGACGCCGTGACCCTGCTGGCCCTGCGCATGGGCTTTTCGCTGCCCTTCTTCCTGGCCCTCGGCTGGCACGATCAGCGCACCCGCAAGCCCGACCCCCTGAGCCGGCGCGACATCCTGATGATGCTGGGGCTGGGCACCACCGGCTATTACCTGGCTAGCTACCTGGACTTCCTCGGTCTGCAGTACATCTCGGCGGCCCTGGAGCGGCTGATCCTGTTCGCCTATCCGACCCTCGTGGTGGTGTTGTCGGCCCTCTTCCTGGGCAAGAAGATCACCCGCCGGGCCTTCGGCTCCATCGCCCTGTGCTATGCCGGCATCGCGCTGGCGGTGGCCCATGACCTGCACGTGGCCGGCGACATGCACGA
>JAFLDU010000325.1 GCA_017309145.1 Zoogloea sp.
GCCGCGATCAGCTTGAGCGGGCGCTCCGGAAAGGTGTCGTCGGCGGCGGTGCCGGCGATCTCGTGGTAGAGGGTCTGGTAGTTGTCGGGGGTGGGGGCGATCCGGCGCAGGGCGAGTTGGCGGAAGGCTTCGCGGGCGATGTCCGAGGGATGACTGGGTTCGTTCATGGCGGGTCTGCGCAGGGCGGTTTGCGAGCGGCCGTCTTCATGGCGGGCCCCGGTGCCGGGCAGGGGCGAGCAACGGCGCTTCTGGTAAGCCCGATGAATAACGGCCATGTCTGACACGCCTTGAGGCTGCCGGACATGGCCACTGCGTAAAAAGCGGAAAAAATGAAACCCGGGCGCTTATTCGGCCAGACCGTGCTTGAGCCCGTAATGGGTCAGCTCGGCATTGTTGCGCAGGTTCATCTTCTCGAGGAGCCGCGCCCGATAGACGCTGACCGTCTTGACGCTGAGGTTGAGGGCCTCGGCGATCTCGGTGGGCGTCTTGCCGGAGGCGATCATGCAGAGAGTCTGGTATTCGCGGTCGGAGAGCTTCTCGTGGGGCGGGCGTTCGCTGTCTTCACCGATGGCGTTGGCGAGCTCCTCGGCGAGGGACGGGCTGACGTATTTCTTGCCGCTGGCCACCTGGCGGATCGCGGTGACGAGGAGTTCCGGTGCGCTCTGCTTGGTGAGGTAGCCCGCCGCGCCGGCCTTGAGGGCGCGGATCGCGTATTGCTCTTCGGGATACATGCTGAGGATGAGCACCGGCAGGCGCGGGAATTCCTTCTTGATGATCTTGAGGGCGTCGATGCCGTTGCGGTCGGGCATCGAGACGTCCATCAGCACCACGTCCCATTCGCCCGAGCGCACCATCTGCACGGCCTGGACACCATTTTCGGCTTCGCCGGCCACGGTGAGATCGGCGGTGTCGGAGAGGATCTGGCGCAGGCCCTGGCGGACGATCGCGTGGTCGTCGGCTATCAGTACGCGGATGGGCTTGCTCATGCAAGGCTCCTGGTGGGGTTGGGCTCGTCCGGCGAGGCCGGCAGGAGGGGCGCGCGCAGGGCGAGGCGGGTGCCGTGGGGCTGGATGTCGGTGAGATCCAGGCGCCCGCCGAGACTGGCCAGCCGTTCGCGGATGCCCCGCAAGCCGAAGGAGCGGGGCTTCTGCAGGTCGGTCGCGGCGAGGCCGCAACCGTCGTCGGCGATCTCGAGCACCACTTCGTCACCTTCCTGCATGAGTCTCACGTTCACCTCGCTGGCTCCGGCGTGTTTGCTGACGTTGGTCAGCGCCTCCTGGAACACCCGGAAGAAGGCCAGAGCCGTATCGTAGTCCGGGTCGAGGTCATGGTCGGTACAAAGAATGTTACAGGCGATGCCCGTCCGCTGAGCGAAGTCCTCGCCCTGGGATTCGATCGCCGCCGCGAGGCCGAAATCCTTGAGGATGCCGGGGCGCAGTTCGCGGGTGACGCGGCCCACGGTGGCGATGGCGTCGTCCACCATCCGCCCCACGTTGCGGGCGCGCTCGCGGGCCTGGGCGAGGTTCACGTCGAGCTTGGCTTCCAGCAGGGACATCTCGAACTTCATGGCAACGAGGGTACCACCGAGCACGTCGTGGACGTCCCGGGCGATGCGCTCGCGCTCTTCTTCCTTGATGCGCTGGAGGTGGTTGGAGAGGGCCGCCAGCTGGCTGCGGGATTCGCGCAGGTCGGCCTCGACGTGCTTGCTGTGGGTGATGTTCCACATCACGCCTTCCCACACCACGGCGCCCATCTCGGACAGGCGCGGCGAGCTGCGCAGGTTGATCCACTTCTGTTCGCCGGTGGAGAGCTGGATGCGGCCTTCCCAGTTGAGGGTGGAGAGGTTCTCGGCCGACACGCTGGCGGCTTCCATGAAGCCGGGCAGGTCTTCGTTGAGCAGCCAGTTCATCCAGCCGGCGGAGCTGCCGATGAGCTCCTCGGCCGAGGTGCCGAAGAGCATCGTCGCGGCTTCGGACAGATACTGGAAGCCCAGCATGCCATCCGGGGTGTAGCCCATCTGGAAGACCACGCCGGGGATGTTGTCGGTGAGGGCGCGCAGGCGTGCCTCGCTCTGGCGCAGCGTTTGCTCGGCCTGGCGCTTCTCGCGGCGGTTGACGACTTCGCGCATCTCGCGCTCGACGGCCGGCACCAGGCGGTCGAGCTTGTTCTTGCTGAGGTAGTCGTGGGCGCCGGCGCGCATCGCGGCGATGGCTTCGTCCTCCTGCATCACCCCGGAGACGATGATGAAGGGCAGGTCGACGCCAAGCTCCTGGGTGCTGCGCAGGGCCGCCTGGGCGTTGAAGCCCGGCAGGTTGTGATCGCACAGGATGACGTCCCAGCTCTCACGCTGCAGCGCCTCGAGCAGGCCTTCCTCGGACGCCACCTGCAGGTAGGTTGGCGCGTAGCCTGCGTTGCGGAAACGGTGCAGCAGCAGCAGGACGTCGTTTTCGGAGTCTTCGATGAACAGCAGCCGGATCGGCGGCTTGGTTGAACCGACGGGGGCGCCGCCGGGGATGTCTGGCTTTGGGGCGTTGGACATGCGCTGTGTAGGGGCTGCGTGGTTGGGTCGCTTTGTGTTTATAATCCGGCCCTCGCCGGGGCCTGCGCCACTCCCAAGGATAGTTCAGGCCGGCCTTTGCCGTCCATGCATATCGGGATGTTTCCGGTGTGGCCGGAAGGCGGCGATCAGCCGGTGTAGCTCAGTTGGTAGAGCAGCGCACTTGTAATGCGAAGGTCGAGGGTTCGATTCCTTTCACCGGCACCAGTTGAATCAGATAGATAGGCCGATCCGAGAGGGTCGGCCTTTTCGTTGGGGTTAGGCCGGGGTTACATCTCCGTCAATCCTGGTGCGCATCGAAATGCACGGAATCGTGGGTTACATCATCATCGGCGCATGCGTCGTCGCCGCGCTGGTGGCGGTGGCATCTTTTGTGATCGACATGCGGCAAAGCCAGCGGGGCGCCGAGAAGCGGCGCCGGCTCTCGTCGCGCCTGACTGGAAAGTGACCCCGCCATGAAAACCTACCTGCGCGTACCGTTTGCCGAGAAGGACGAAGCCAAGCGCCTGGGCGCCCGCTGGGATCCGGCGAAGAAGCAGTGGTACGTCCAGAACGCGCCCAACCTGGCGGCCTTCGAGCGCTGGTTGCTGGCCCAGGGCGATCTGGTGGAGGCGGCGGCCAAGCCGGCTCCGGCCGTCCGCACGAAGGCGGCGCAGGTGCAGACCGGCCCGCGTTACTTCGAGCTGAATTGCGCCTGCCTGCCGTGGGTGGGCTGCGCCGCCTGCGGGCAGGTGGTCGTTGCGCGGGGCTGGCGCGCGCCGGCCTGATTATCGGTTTGCGCCGGCTCGGCCCCGAGGCGACGCGTTTCACGTATTCCGTCATCAAGCTCGTCCGGTCCGGGTCGTTAAGTAATGGTCATCCGATGTAAGTCGCGACCATGCAGATCCGGATTCATGCCAAGCACCCCAAGGATGGTCGGTCGTTCAAGATCACGATGGTGAACTTTCCCGACGACCGTGCCGATGATTTCGCCCGAAGCGTCAGGTCCCTGGCGAAGGCGGCCTACGGTTCCCTGCTTCAGCAGCTCGTCACCGAGAAGGCGCCGGAGGTGCGTCGGGATGCTTTTTTCGACAATCTCTTCAGCAGCATCTGCGGCGAGTTCCACATGTTCGGGACGCAGTTTGATTTTGCCGACGCGGACGATCGGCGGCCGGTGGATCTCTTCCGCAACTTCCTGAGCCTCTGCGCGTCGGTGTATGCCGCGCAGACTTTCGGCTGGCTGCCGACGACAGCCTTGCTGCAGGCGCCCGACAAGCAGCAGTCCCGGGGGTGAAGTGCCTGGCGCCGTCGCCCTCGCGTGGCTGAATCGGGTCGTCAGATTGAATCGATGCAAAAAAAGCTTGACGCAGTAGTTCGACTTGTCTAATATGGCGTTTCTCCGACGCGGGGTGGAGCAGTCTGGCAGCTCGTCGGGCTCATAACCCGAAGGTCGCAGGTTCAAATCCTGCCCCCGCAACCAGTTTCAAGCGTCAAGCCCCAATCACTCAGGTGGTTGGGGCTTTTTGCTTTTCAGCTTCCGCCCTGTGGCAGGTTTCTGTCTTTCCGGCGGCGGTTCGCGGTGCGCGCCTGTCGCCTGGCTTGCGATGCAGGGGTCGGCGCATCCCCGATGCCAGCCTTCCGGTGGCTCGTCCTCGCGTTTTTTCCCTTGATTATCAGCTGATTGCCTGCGTCTTTCCGATCGCAGGCGTGTTGTCACGTCTGTCGCCGGGCTGTGCCTCAAGCCGGTGAAGTCTTTGCCGTAAAGGTCTACGCGCGAAATCGTATTGGTCCGGGTGTTTTCCTGGCAGGACGAGGACGCAGCGAGAAATGCCCGGGACGGCCAGCGTGAAGGGGGGCTCCGCAAGGTGCGGAGG
>JAFLDU010000326.1 GCA_017309145.1 Zoogloea sp.
TCCCTGTGTTTCCCAACTTTCCCGGGCTTTGCGGGCCAGCGCTTCCAGGTCATGCCCGATAAGGCCGTCAGCTTGGCTGCCATCCAGGCCTACAACGACTGGCACCTGCACGACTGGTGCAACGCCGCCCCCGGCCGTTTCATCCCGCTGATGATGGTGCCATGGTGGGACATGCAGGCTGCCGCCGCCGAAGTGAAGCGGCTGGCTGCCCAGGGGGTTCATGCGCTGACGCTTTCCGACAACCCCACCGTGCATGGCTACCCGTCCATCCACAACGACCACTGGGATCCTCTTTGGAAGGCCTGCTCCGACAATAACGTGGTGATCTGTTGCCACATCGGCACTGGTGTCAAGGCGGCTCACGCCTCGGATGAATCGCCGATCGATGCGTGGATCACCTCCATGCCGATCTCCATCTCCAACTCGGCCGCCGACTGGATCTGGGCGCCGATGTGGAAGAAATACCCGAAGCTGCGCATGGCCCTGTCGGAAGGTGGCATCGGCTGGATTCCCTACCTGCTGGAGCGGGCGGATTTCACCCACAACCACCATAACGCCTGGACCAACTCCAACTTCGGTGGCAAGAAGCCCAGCGACATCTTCAACGAGCACATCATTACCTGCTTCATCGAGGATGCCTTCGGCCTGAAGAACCTGGACGCCATCAACGTGGATATGGTCACCTGGGAATGCGACTACCCGCATTCCGACTGTACCTGGCCTGAGTCGGCCAACGTATTCTGGAAGCAGGCCCAGCATCTGCCGGAGGAGATCATCAACAAGATCTCCCACCTCAACGCCATGCGTGAGTTCTCCTATGACCCGTTCGCCATCCTGGGCCGCGAGAACTGCACGGTCGGCGCCCTGCGAGCACAGGCGGCCCACGTCAGTATCGAACCGGCTTTGGGCCTAGGTGGTGCCGCACCCGAGCGTGACCCCAACAAGCCGGTGACATCCGGCGACATCAACAAGATGTTCGCCGCAGCCGACGCCCAGACCGCGCTCTAAGCAGGCCGACCCCAGCCGGAGGACAGTCTCCGGCTGGGGTGCGTCAATCCTCACTGAAGAACGCTCATGTCTATCGACCAATTTAAATACAGTCGTATCCCGCCGGAAGCGGAGGCGCTCCGCAGCGAGGTGCGTGCTTTTCTTGCCGACACGCTGAGGGATTACCCGGCTATTCGTCGGGCCGATTCATGGATGGGCTTCGATGCTGAATTCAGTCGACGCCTGGGGGCTCGCGGCTGGGTCGGCATGGCCCTGCCAAAGCGCTATGGTGGCTCCGACGCGAGCCCATTCGCCCGCTACGTGGTGATCGAGGAGCTACTGGCTGCCGGTGCGCCCGTGTCGGCCCACTGGTTTGCAGATCGCCAGAGCGGCCCGCAAATCCTTCACTACGGTACCGACGCCCAGAAGGACCGCCACCTGCCGGCCATCTGCCGCGGCGAGCAATACTTTTGCATCGGTATGAGCGAGCCCAATTCCGGCTCTGATCTGGCTTCCATCAAAACCCGCGCTCGCCGTGAGGGTGACAAGTGGGTGGTGAATGGCCAGAAGGTGTGGACGACCAACGCCCACCGCTCTCATTACATGATCGCGTTGGTGCGCACCGGCGAGAACAGCAAACGTCAGGAAGGCCTGTCCCAGTTCATCATCGATTTGTCCCTGCCTGGTATTACCATCCGCCCGATCAAGGATCTGACCGGCAGCGAGCATTTCAATGAGGTCTTCCTCGACGAGGTGGTGCTGGACGCCGACGCACTGATCGGTACCGAAGGGCAGGGCTGGTCGCAGGTCACCGCCGAGCTGGCCTTCGAGCGCAGCGGCCCGGAGCGCTTCCTCAGTTCGATCGCGCTGATTCATACATTGATAGATGCCGTGGGCCGCAATCCCGATGCCCTGCAGGCCAAGGAGATCGGCCGCTTGGCGGCGCGCCTCGTCACGCTGCGCAACATGTCCCTGTCGGTGACGGCCCAGTTGGCGGCTGGCGAAAACCCGACGTGGGCGGCGTCCTGCGTGAAGGACCTCGGGGCAGTCTTCGAGCAGGAGATCCCCGAGCTGGCGCAACTGCTGTGCGACATCCCGCCGACGGCGGAGGGCGGTTCCGACCACGCCCAGGTACTGGCCTATCTGACCCAGATGGCGCCTTCGTTTTCATTGCGCGGCGGTACGCGGGAGATTCTCCGCGGCATCATCGCGCGCGGATTGGGCTTGCGTTGATCATGCGGGAAATCTTCGATTCGACCGTCGAGCGGCTCTTCGCCGACTTGGTAACCCCCGACGCGGTGCGGGCTACCGGCCCGGGCAATTGGCCTGCCGAGCTGTGGGGAGCGTTGGAGGAGTCCGGCTTCGGTCTGGCCGCAGCGCCTGAGGCACTGGGCGGTGCCGGCGCCAACTGGGCCGACCTGTGTGGGGTGGTACGCCTTTGCGGTCGCTACGCGTTGCCGCTGCCGTTGCCAGAAACTATGCTGGTCAACTGGCTTCTTGGTGCCTGTGGGCAGCCCGCTCTGGCTGGACCTCTGTCATTTTCCGCCAGTGGCGGGCTGAAGTTGGCTGCAGGCAAGGTCAGCGGCGTTGCTGCCGATGTTCCGTGGGGGCGTAATGTGCCTTTGCTGGTGGCGATTGCCGCCGGCGAGGTGCCGACGCTGGTGCTGCTGCCCGTTGAAGGGGCCAGCGCGCGCACGCTGCGCAGCAATACGGCGGGAGAAGCGCGGGACGAGTTCGTTTATGAATCTGCCGTGCCCTTGCTGGCAGTGCCCTTGCCGGCGAGCGTACCCCCCGACGTACTGTTTCTGGGTGGAGCCATGCTGCGCTCGGCGCAGATCGCCGGTGCCCTGCAGGGCATGCTTGAAATGACCATCACCTACGCCAACGAGCGGATCCAGTTTGGCAAGGCCATTGGCAGTTTCCAAGCCATCCAGCATCAGATCGCGGTGTTCTCGGAGCACACCGCAGCGTCGGTGATGGGGGCTGAAGCAGCCTTCGCCGAATCCGCCGAGACGCTGGGCCGCCTGCCGGTGACGGCCGCGAAGGTGTGTGCTTCCGAGGCCGCAGGGATCGGTGCTTCGGTGGCCCACGGGGTGCACGGTGCCATTGGATTTACCCACGAACACGCGTTGCACTTGGGCACGCGCCGGCTATGGAGCTGGCGCAGCGAGTTCGGATCCCTTACCTACTGGTCTGGAGAACTGGGTCGGGCGCTGTGCCAGGGCGGTTCGGCAGCCTTCTGGCCAAACCTTGTCGTTGGTCAGCTTGAAACTTCAGTAGGAGCCCGTGCATGAAGCCCTTTCTGATCGCCGAACGGGAGGGTTCCATCCTCACCGTGCGCATGGACAGCCCTGAAACCCGCAACGCCTTGTCCGAACCAGCCCAGATGCAGGAATTCGTAGACCTGTGTACGAGCGTCAGGGCTGATCGTTCGGTCAAAGTCGTTGTGCTCACTGGTAATGGCCCCGTCTTCTGTGCCGGTGGCAACGTCAAGGACATGCGTGAGCGTGGCGGCATCTTCGCCGGCTCGCCTTACGAACTGCGCGAAAGCTACCGAAATGGAATCCAGCGCATTCCGATGGCTCTCTACGAGCTGGAGGTTCCGGTCGTGGCCGCCATCAATGGCCCGGCCATCGGCGCCGGCCTTGATCTGGCTTGTATGTGCGACGTGCGCATATCCGCTGATACCGCGAAGTTCGCCGAGAGCTTCGTCAAGCTCGGCATCGTTCCAGGTGACGGTGGCGCCTGGCTGCTGCCGCGCATCGTCGGCATGCCCAAGGCCAGCTTGATGGCCCTGACCGGCGACACCATCGACGCCGCCAAGGCCCTCGAGTGGGGGCTGGTGACCGAAGTGGTGCCGGCTGCCGAACTGCTGAGTGCTGCGCTGGACGTGGCTCGCCGCATGGCCGCCAACCCATCCCACGGCCTGCGCCTGACCAAGCGCCTGCTGCGTGAGGGGCAGCACATGCGCTTGGACTCCCTGCTGGAATTGTCGGCCGCTTTCCAGTCGCTGGCTCACCACACGGAAGACCATCAGGAGGCAGTGAATGCTTTCGTGGAAAAGCGTGCACCGCAGTTCACCGGCCGCTGAGCCGACATAAAAAATCGAATCTGGAGGAGAAACAATGCGAACCGTTTTCCGTGAAGACCACGAGATGTTCCGCGACATGGCGCGCCGCTTCATTGACCGGGAAATCGTGCCCCACCTGCACGACTGGGAGAAGGCCGGTATCGTGCCCCGGGACGTCTGGCTGAAGGCCGGCGCGGCTGGGTTGCTGTGTTCCTGTGTACCGGAGGAATACGGTGGTGCCGGTGGCGACTATGGCCATTCGGCGGTGATGATCGAGGAGCTGGCCCGGGTCAATGG
>JAFLDU010000327.1 GCA_017309145.1 Zoogloea sp.
GAGGGCGGCCACATGGGCACCGAGGAGATCGAGGTCATCACCCCGGTGCTGGAGGCGCTGCGCGCCGAGGGCATGGACCTGCGCGGGCCGCTGCCCGCCGACACCTTGTTCGTGCCCCACACCCTCGAGCAGGGCGATGCGGTGCTGGCGATGTTCCATGACCAGGGCCTGCCGGTGCTGAAGCACGCCAGTTTCGGTGGCGGGGTGAACGTGACCCTCGGCCTGCCCATCATCCGCACCTCGGTGGATCACGGTACGGCGCTGGATCTGGCCGGCACCGGCCGGGCTGACCCGGGCAGCCTGTTCGCGGCTGTCGAGCTGGCCATCGGCATGGCCAAGGGGCGCCGTCCGTGACCGATAGACGTCGCCTGATCCTCGGAGGGCTGTCGGCCCTCGGCCTGGCCGCCTGCGGCGAGCTGCAGAAGCGCCCTGAGCCGGTGGCCGCCCAGCCCCGCGTGGCCCGCAAGCCGCGTATCGCCCTGGCCCTGGGGGGCGGCGCTGCCCGCGGCTTTGCCCATATCGGGGTGATCAAGGCCCTCGAGACGAATGGCATCGTGCCCGATCTGGTGGTGGGTACCAGCGCCGGTTCGGTGGTGGGCGCCCTGTATGCCGCCGGCCATGGCCCCTTCGAGTTGCAGAAGCTGGCGATTCAGCTGGACGAGTCGTCGGTGACCGACTGGAGCCTCTTCGACCGCGGCGTGATCAAGGGCGAGGCGCTGGAGCGTTTCATCAACACCCACGTGGGCAACAAGCCGCTGGAGGGGCTCAAGCGCCGCTTCGCGGCGGTGGCCACCGACCTGCAGAGCGGCGAGCCGATCATCTTCCAGCGCGGCAACACCGGTACGGCCGTGCGCGCGTCCTCGTCGATCCCCGGGGTGTTTCCGCCGGTGGCGATCAATGGCCGTGAGTACGTGGACGGCGGGCTGGTGGCGCCGATCCCGGTGCGGGAGGCGCGCAGTCTGGGGGCCGACCTGGTCATCGCAGTGGACATCTCGGGCCGCCCGAGCGGCAAGAAGAACCAGGGCAGCGTGGACGTGCTGCTCGACACCATCTCGATCATGGGCGGCGCCCTGGGCAAGGTGGAGCTGGCAGATGCCGACGTGGTGATCCGCCCCGAGTTGCGCGGCCTGCCGGCCACCAACTTCCAGCAGCGCCACGAGGCCATCCTGCAGGGCGAGAAGGTCGGTTTTGCCGCGGTGGCGCGGGTCCGCGAGGTCATCGCGGCCTGGGAAAAGAAAAACGGTTGAGGATCATCCCATGAGTGAACAGCACCAGGCCCGCAAGCGGTTCGGCCAGAACTTCCTGTCGGACCCCAACATCATCCGCAAGATCATCGACGCCATCCGCCCGGTCGAGGGGGAGCGCGTCGTCGAGATCGGTCCTGGCCTGGGCGCGATGACCGAACCCCTGATGGAGCGCCTGGGCCACCTGCATGTGGTGGAGATCGATCGCGACCTGATCGCCCGCCTGAAGGAGAACCATCCGCCCGAGCGGCTGACCATCCACGAGGGCGACGCCCTGAAGTTCGATTTCGGCAGCCTGGCGTCGGATGGGCAGCCTCTGAAGGTGGTGGGGAACCTGCCCTACAACATCTCCACGCCCATCCTGTTCCACCTGGCGGACTTCGCCGAGAAGGTCAAGGACATGACCTTCATGCTGCAGAAGGAAGTGGTGATGCGCATGGTGGCGGAGCCCGGCACGGAGGAGTACGGGCGCCTGTCGGTGATGCTGCAGTACCGCTTCAACATGGGGCGGCTGTTCGACGTGCCGCCGGGGGCCTTCCGCCCGGCGCCCAAGGTGATGTCCAGCATCGTGCGGATGGTGCCGCGTCCAGTGACGGAATGCACCGCTGCCGATTACGCCCTGCTCGGCAAGATCGTCACCGCGGCTTTCGGTCAGCGCCGCAAGACCCTGCGCAACACCCTGCGAGGCTGGCTCGACGAGGCGGATTTTGCGGCCCTGGCACTCGATCCCGGCCTGCGCGGCGAGAAGCTGAGCGTCGCGGAGTTCGTGCGGATCGCCGACTACCTGGCGGCTGCCGGCCGGCGGGGGCCTGCTGCGTAAGATGGCAGCAATCCCGGGCAGGGTGTGCCTGCACCGGGATGGTGTGATGCAATGGGGCGCGCGTGGCGCTCAGTCCTTCTTGAGCGGGCAGGTGTTGAGGCCGATCAGGGGGTAGAGCGGGCAGAAACCGGTCAGCCCGGTGGCGAGGGGCACCACGCCGATCCACGCCCAGACGGGGCCGCCCATCAGGGCCCAGGCCACCAGGGCCGCGCCGCCGCCGATCCGCAAGACCTTGTCGATACCGCCTACATTCGTTTTCATGATTGCCTCCTGGGCCGGAATGGGTTGATGTGGGCCCATTTCAGCATCCCGGGATGGCAGGCGTCTGTAACCAAGGTTACAGAGCCCCGTTCAGCCTCCAGCCAGGCGGCGCAGGCCGGCAGGGTCGAGAATGTCCACCTGTTCCCTCGACAAGGCCACCAGACCTTGTTCCGCCAGCCCCTTGAGAAGCCGGCTGACGATTTCGCGCACGCTGCCCAGCTCGTCGGCAAGCTGCTGGTGGGTGGTGTGGATGCGAGCCCCCTTGCCCAGCAGCAGGGCGGCGAGACGCTGGTCCAGCTTGCGGAAGGCGACCTCCTCGATGAGCTGCATCAGATCGGCGATACGCTCGGAGAAGAGCTGGAACACGAAGTCACGGAAGGCGCTTTCGGCCAGCAGGGCCTGGAAATCCTCGACTGGCAGGAGCAGCAGGCGGGTTTCGCTCTCGGTGATGCCCCGGGCGTTGTAGGGCGCCTGGCCGAGCAGGCAGGCCGACGAGATGATGCAGGTCTCGCCGGGAGTGACCCGGTAGAGCGGCAGTTCGCGGCCGTTGGGGGCGGCCTTGATGACCCGGATGCTCCCCGACAGCACGAAGGGAAAGCCCTGGCAGGCCTGGCGCTCGTCGAACAGGGTGGTGCCGGCCGGCACGGTGATGATCCGTGCCCGGCCGCTCAGGCGCTCGCGGGCGGCCCCGGGCAGCCTGGCGAGGACCGGATAGAGGGCGAGGAGGGCCTCGCCGGCAGGGGCTTCGATCATCACGGTGCTCCGGATCAGGGCCTACTTCAGCTCCACCACCACGGGGGTGTGGTCGGATGGGCGCTCCAGCTTGCGCGGGGCCTTGTCGGTGTAGCAGGCCGCACAGCGCTCCACCAGGGGCGGGGAGATCAGCAGATGGTCGATGCGCAGGCCGAAGTTGCGGCGGAAGGCGCCCATCCGGTAGTCCCACCACGAGAAGCTCTTCTCGGGCTGCTCGAAGAGCCGGAAGGCGTCGTTCAGGCCCAGGTCGATGAGGCGGCGGAAGGCGGCGCGCTCGGGCTCGGACACATGGATCTCGTCCTTCCAGTCCGGGTGGGCGTCCCGGTCTTCAGGGGCGATGTTGTAGTCACCGGCCAGCACCAGCTGGGGCGTGGCCTTGAGTTCATCCTGCAGCCAGGCGGTGAGGGCGTCCAGCCAGGCCATCTTGTAGGCGAACTTGTCGGAGCCCACCGCCTGCCCGTTGGGGAAGTAGCCGCAGACGATGCGCACACCGTCCAGGGTGCCGGCGATGATGCGCTTCTGCTCGTCGGCGAAGCCGGGGATGTCGTGGGTCACGTCCGCCAGCGGCTGGCGGGTCAGGATGGCTACGCCGTTGTAGGTCTTCTGGCCGTTGAACACGGCCTGGTAGCCGGCGGCCTCGATCTCGGCCAGGGGAAAGGCGCCGTTCTCGCACTTGAGCTCCTGCAGGCAGAGCGCATCCGGCTGGTTGGCCGCCAGCCAGTCGACGACGTGGGGCAGGCGGACCTTGAGGGAGTTGACGTTCCAGGTGGCGATTTTCATGGGGAATGGTGGCGTTGGGGCAATGCGTGCGCCGGGCTCGCATGGCCGGGCGCACGGAGGTTGTCAGCGTTTGGCCTTGTAGCCGGCGTCGTCGAGCAGGCTGTGCCAGAGGCCTTCGGCGAGGCCGGCTTCCATCTTGCGGCCGACCGCCAGGGCAGGGACATAGGGCTCGGTGCCGAAGCGTTTCTTGAACTCGGCCACCTGTTCGGCGGTTTCGATGGAGGTCTCGCTGAAGGACACGCCCCGCTTCTTCAGCAGGGCCCGGCCGTCATCGCAGGGTTTGCCGCAGTCCTTGCCGGTGTACAGCGTCACCGGAAAGCTGCTGGCTGCCTTGCGGTTCTCGTAGGGCTCCAGGGCGTCGCCGCGGTTGGGCTGGACCTTGCGTTCCTCGAACTTCTTGATCGACTGGGGCGGCGGCTGGTCGCTGTACTGCACGCGACCCTGCTCATCCACCCAGCGGTAGGCGCTCTG
>JAFLDU010000328.1 GCA_017309145.1 Zoogloea sp.
CAGACGGTCGGCCTGGCGGGTGCCGGGGGCGGCGATCAGGGCGGCGAGGAGGTCCGGCAGGGCCATGGCGGCTCAGCTCCCGGCATGGGCGGTGCGCGCTGCGGCAGCCGCTTCGCCCTGATAGAAGGGGAAGACGAGGTTGAAGCGCGAGTTGGTGCTGCGCACCCGGTAGTCGAGGCGGATGCAGACCACCCCTTCGTGCAGTCGGCTGTCGTCGATATCCACGTCGAGCAGCCGGATGCGCGCCTCATGGACGAGCACGCATTTCTGGATGCGGTCCTTGAGGTCGCTGCGCAGGGTGGTGCTGAAGGGTTCGAACATCAGGGCGCGCATGTCCAGGCCGTAGTCCGGGTGCAGGAAGCGCTCGCCGGGGGCGGTGCCGAACAGGATGTGCAGGCTGGCCTGGATGTCGGCCTCGTCCTCGCTCATCTGCACGCCGCCGTTGATGAAGCGGGGCGGGAAGGACCAGCCGCGGCCGAGGAAGGAGGAGCGCTCGTCCATGGCCGCCTCAGCCGATCTGAACGGTGGGCTCGCCCACCGCGGTGCTGGCGCCGCAGCCGCAGCTGTCGCCGACCCGCAGGGCCGGTCGGCCGCCGATCAGGACGGTGGCGCTGCCGGCCACGAAGGGGCTGACCGGCGGATGCGGCGGAGGGATCGGGCAGCCGTGCAGGTCGCCCAACACTGCGGCGGGCAGGCCGCCGATGAGCACGGTGGGGACCCCGGGGCCGATGACGAGGCCGCCATGGACGCTGCTGTCGGTGATGCGGGCCGCGCTGGGCATGCTGCGTCTCCTAGTTGATCTGCACGAGGCTGCCCTTGACCTGGGTGACGGCCGGGCTGCTCAGTTCGGCGCCGGCGCTGCCCTCCAGCTTGAGGCTGGTGCCGGCCTTGATCTCGGTGCCGGTGGCGCTCTTCAGCTCGGCGTTGCTGCCGACGTCGAGTCGGGTGCTGCCCTTGGTCTTGATCGACAGGGTGTCGCAGCACTCGATGGTGATGCCGCCGCTGTCCATGCGCAGGCTGTTGCCGTTCTTGTCCTTGAGCAGGACCTCGCCCTTGTCGTCGTCGAAGACGATCTGCTGCTCCGCCGGGGTGGTGAGGGTGAGCACGACCTTGTCGTCATCCATGTGGATGCGGATCCCGCTGCGGCTGCGGAAGACCTTCTCGTGGTTGTCGTTGCTGGGGGTGAGGGGAGCGGGCTTGGCGCTGCTGTGGAGCATGCCGAGGATCACCGCGGCGCGCGGGTCGTCGTCGAAGAAGCCGACCACCACTTCGTCGCCGATCTCGGGGCGGATCATCACGCCCCGGTTGTCACCGGCGTCGGCGGCGGCAACCCGGGCCCATACGCCGTCGCTGTCGGGGTCGACCAGGGGCAGGCGGACGCGCACCCGGAATTCGCCCTGGGGGTCTTCGTTGTCGCTGACCACGCCCACCTGCAGGCCGTGCACCGGGGGCAGCAGGCTGGTGGTGCGGCGGGCTTCCAGGCGTTGGCGCCGGGCCGGGTCTTCACCTGTGCCACCGAACTGCAGGTGGGTGCGCCAGCCCTGGCTGGCATCCATCTCATGGCGTACTCCGGTGACCAGCACGGGGCCGTTGAAACGGGCACCCACGCCGGCCAGCTCCACCACGTCGCCGGGCAGCACCTGGCCGAGGCCCAGGCACATGGCACGGCCGCTGACCTGGTCGAGGCGGGCGCGCAGCAGGCGGGCTTCGGCGGCGGCGGTGGCTTCGTCGTCGGGGAGCATGACGTGGGGCAGGGGCAGGCTGTCCACCCCCAGCGCGTCGGCCAGGCTGTCGGCGGACTGGTTGCCGGGGGCACGGAAAGCCGGCGGGCTGGCGTCGAGGCGGTGGAGGGCCTGGTCTGCAGCGTTCCAGGTGAGGGTCTGGACGGCCCGGGTCTGTTCGCGGGCGTCCACCTGGGCGTCGAATTCGAGCAGGGTGGCGCCGAACTGCAGGGTCGCCACGGGTTCGCCGGAGGCGTCGGGCACCCGGGTCTCGAGGGCCTCGGCGCGGGTCAGCAGGAGCTGGCCGTTGGCCTGGGCGCGGGTCACCGCAAAATCCCAGTCGGTGCAGTCGTACTGCACCAGGTGGGGATGGGTGACCGAGGTGGCGGCGGCGGTGATGCTCAGCCCGGCGTCGGAGAAGAGCTGCGTGATCACGTCGGCGTCGCTCATCTCCAGGTAGGTGGCGCCATGGCGCTGCAGGCTCATGCGGGTGGCGGCGTGGCGGCATTCGATGATGAGCTGGGGGGCGGCGCTCTCCCGGATGCGCAGCTGCTGGCCGACCACGATGCCCTTGAACAGCCGGTCGGGGGTGTCGGCGCCGGCGAGGATCTCGACCTCGGCGCCGGGGATGAAGAGGCTGTCGTCGGACAGGGTGAAGCGGCTGCCGGCGGCGTCCCCGTCGCGCCAGGCGAGGCGGGCCCAGGCCACATGGCCGGCGCTGCTCGACACGCTGGCCGACAGCAGCTGGTGGGTGCGCGGCACGGGGTTGCCGTTCACCTTGATGGTGAACTCCCGGTGGGCGGCGGCGATGGGGAGCGTGCGGGGGGCGGAAATTTCATTTCTCCAGGGGCGGAAAAATCACGCGGGTGCCCGGCGCCAGGTGGCGGAAGCCATCCAGCCCGTTGGCCCGGGCCACCCGCGGGGCGAGGCGCGGGTCGCCGTAGATCTCGTGGCACAGGGCGGCCAGGCTCTGGCCCGCGTGCATGATGCGCACGTGGGTGAGGTCGGGGGAGGAATCCTGGGCCAGGGCCACCCGGGTCTGGTCATCGGCGGTGTCGGTGAACACCGCGGTGATGACGGCCCGCAGGGGAATGCCGCTGGGCTTGAAGAGCTTGTAGGCGATGGAGGCGCTCTTCAGCACGCAGCGCTTGACCTGCAGGCGGCCCCACATGACCTTGAGGTAATTTGGGCGGTGGATGTCGCCGTTATAGCCGGTGACTTCCTGGAAGGACTCGATCTTGCGCTGCACGTCTTCGGGCCGGCCGTTGGCGCCGGTGCCGTCGATGAAGAAGGCCAGGTTGAGGTCGCCGGGCTTGATCTTCTTGAAGTCCATGCGGCTGCCGGTGGTGCCGGAGCCCTGGCCGCTGTCGTACTCCATCTCGTAGGAGAGGGTCAGTTCGGCAGGATTGACGTAGGCCTCGAAGGTGGCGATGGCCGTGCCGGCGTAGTCGGCCTTGGTGTAGGCCTCGATCCGGAGGCGCTCGAGCTGTCCGCGGTCGGGCATGGCAGCGGGCTCCGGGGTTCAGGCTTCCTGGTCCCGGCGCAGGATGTCGAGCACCTGCTGCACGCATTCGGCCACCAGGGCCTGCCGGTCGGCTTCCGGCGCGGGCGGGGTGGGGGTGCCACCGGAGGCGGCATTGCCGACTTCGACGGAGATGACCACTTCATCGACGATGATGGGCATGGCGGGCTCTCAGGATTTATCCACGGTGAAGTACTGGTAGGCCAGCTGCAGGGTCTCCACGACCACCGCGTTGTTGCTGGCGTTGAGGTCGGTGACGGCCCACTTGACCGGCCAGGCACCGACCAGGTGCCAGGTGATCAGGGGCTGGTGTTCCTCGTTGAGGAGCTTCACGTCCACGTTGCAGGGTCGGATCTCGAGGTTCTCGATGCTGTCGCGGGTCCAGTCCCAGATGGCCGAGCTTTTCAACAGGCCGCGCTTGAGCACCAGGTCGGGGTATTTGACACGCACCGGGTAGCGCTGGATGAAGCGGTTTTCGCCGCCCTCGGGCACCTCTTCGGTGGTGACCTCGAAGGACAGGCCGCTGACCTCGGTGAAGCGCACGTCGTCGTCCACGGCCCTCGGCAGGCCCAGGACCTCGACCTTGAAGTGGAATCCGACCGGCGGCGTGTACATGGCTGGGCCGGGCCGCTCACTCGTTCTGCAGCTCGAGGCCCTCGTGGGCCAGCTCGATGGATTCGATGGCCACCTCGTTGCCGCTGGCCTTGAGCTGCGGCCCCTCCACCTTGACCGGGAAGGCGTTGTGGATCTTCCAGACCATCACAGGCTCATGGCTCTCGTTGAGCAGGCTGATGGTGAGGTCGCGCCGCTCGACGGTGTTGAGCTTGATGGTGGCCAGCCACTTGAAGAAGTCGTTGTCCGACTTGACGATGCCGCGCTTGAGGGTGACGTTGCTGAACTTGCGCAGGCCCGGCATCTTGATCGACGAATACTCGGGGAAGGAGCCGTCCCGGTACTCGATGGCCTGGTTTTCCTGGGTCAGGCCGCTGACCTCCGAAAAGCCGATGCGGGTGCCGCCCCACTGGACGGTGAAGTGGAAGACGGGCAGGGGATACTGGGCGGGCATGTCGGTT
>JAFLDU010000329.1 GCA_017309145.1 Zoogloea sp.
CCTGCTTCCCTCTTCACCGCGCTGAACAACTGCGCTGCGAAGAGGGCCGAATTATAAAGAACTATCAGAATGCGTCAAGAGGTTTGGGGAAATTAATTCAAACCACAGTCACACGCGCAAACTTGCGTTGATATCCGCGCACTGACTTCACCCTTCTTTGGACGCCAGGTGACAGCGCACCACGCGGGTCACCGAAACCGGCACTTCCTCCGGGTAGCTCGTTCGACATACATCGTTCGCAACAGCGCACCGGGGATGGAAGTGGCAGCCTTTCGGCGGATTGAGCGGCGATGGCATGTCGCCCTTGGAGACCGCCCGTTTCGAGAGCCCGGCAGTCTCAATCCTGGGGACTGCATCAAGGAGCATCCGGGTGTAAGGATGACGAGGATCGCGCAGCACCTCTTCGACGCGCCCGCGTTCGACAATCCTGCCCAGGTACATCACCGCCACATGGTGCGCGAGATAATCCACCACCGCCAGATTGTGGGTGATGAACAGATACGACAGCCCGTACTCGGCCTGCAACTCGCGCAGCAGGTTGAGGATCTGGGCCTGGACCGACACATCCAGGGCGCTCGTGGGCTCGTCGCAGACGATCAGCTTCGGCGACACCGCCAGCGCCCGGGCGATGGCGATGCGCTGACGCTGGCCGCCGGAGAACTCATGGGGAAAACGGTGGCGCATGGCCGGATCGAGACCAACCCGGCGCAACAGCCCATCGATACGCGCGGACCGGGCCGACATATCCGGCTCGACACCCAGCGAAAGCATCCCTTCTTCAAGAATCTCGCCCACACGCATGCGCGGATTGAGCGACGCGAAGGGGTCCTGGAAGATCATCTGCAGATCGCGCCGCAGTGGCTGCCACTGGCGCGGTGACAAGGCCAGCAGATCATGCTCGCCATAATGGGCGCTGCCGCCACTGGACGGCACCAGTTTGAGCAGCGCTTTGCCGGCTGTGGTCTTGCCGCAACCGGATTCGCCGACCAGCGCCAGCGTCTCGCCTGCCGGCACATCCAGCGAAACGCCGTCCACCGCCTTGACGTAGCCCACCACGCGCCGGAACAAGCCCTTGCGCACCGGGAAGTGCACCTGCAGCGAATCCACCTCCAGCGCCTTGCCCTCCGCCCCCTGACGGCTGAGCACCGCATCGGGCTGACGGGGCGATTCGACCCAGCCCATCTTTTCGACCGGATCATATAGATGGCAGCGCACCGCCTGCTCGCCGACGCCATGCATGGCGGGCGCCTCGCGGCGGCAACGCTCATGGACCTGCGGGCAGCGATCGGCGAAGCGGCAGCCTGGGTGACGCTCGCCCAGTCTGGGAACCTGCCCGACCAGCGTCTCCAGCGCCCTGCCCCGCTGCTCCGACGTAGGCAGGGCAGCGAACAGCTTGCGTGAATAGGGGTGCAGCGGCGCGCTGAAGAAGACCTCCCGCGGCCCGGTCTCGACCAGTTCGCCGGCGTACATCACGCCAACCCGATGGGCCATCCGTGAGACCACACCCAGATCATGGGTGATCAGCAGCATGCCCATTCCACGGCTCGCCTGCAGCTCTGCCAGCAGATCGAGCACCTGAGCCTGGATCGTCACATCGAGGGCCGTGGTCGGCTCATCGGCGATCAGCACCTTCGGATCGCCGGCCAGGGCGATGGCGATCATCACCCGCTGCTTCATGCCGCCGGAGAGCTGGAACGGGTATTCCCCCAGCCGGCGCACGGGATCGGGGATGCCGACCGCCGTGAGCAGCCGCTCGGCTTCATCCCAGGCCGGACGACCATGCAGTCCCCGGTGGCGGACGAGCACCTCACCGATCTGGTCGCCGACGGTCATCACCGGATTAAGGCTGGTGGCGGGCTCCTGGAAGATCATTGCCAGCCGGTTGCCGCGCACATCGCGCATCTGCGTCTCGGGCATGGTGTGCAAGGCCTCGTCGCCCAGCATGATCGACCCATCGGCAATCCGCCCGCCAGCAGGTAGCAAGCCCATGCAGGCGAGCGCCGTCATCGACTTGCCGCAACCCGATTCGCCCACCAGCGCCAACGTGCGCCCCGCCGGCACCTCGAAGCTGATGCCATCCACCGGACGCAGGGGTTTGTCCCTCGGCCCGAGTTCAACCCGTAACTGCTCGACCTTCAGCAAGCTTTGAGCTTCCATTTGGAGTCTGCACATCCCAAAGAAAACGGACCGCCAGGCGGTCCGCTCGAATCCATGAACCGGCTGAGGACAATGACGCGAAAGCGCCCCTCAGCCGACATGTGATCAGTGGTGATGACCACCTTCGCCATGCACATGACCGTGGCCGATTTCTTCGGCACTGGCCGCACGCACGCTCTTCACGGTGATGTCGAAGATCAGCGCGGTGCCGGCGAGGGGATGATTGCCATCGACAACCACCTTGCCGTCGGCGATGTCGGTGATGCGGTAGACCATCTCTTCGTCGTCGTTGTCGCCAACGCGCTCGAAGGACATGCCCACTTCGATGTTGTCCGGGAACAGGGAGGCGTCTTCCACCAGCACCAGTTCTTCGTCGAACTCGCCAAACGCATCTTCCGGCGCCAGCTTGATCGTCAGCTTCTCGCCAACCTGCTTGCCGTGGAGCGCTTCTTCGATCACGGCGAAGATGCCGTCGTAACCGCCATGGAGGTACACCAGCGGGTGGTGACCGTCGTCGATCATGTTGCCATCCGGGTCCTTGACCGAGTAATCAAGCGTGACGACCGTGTTCTTGGCGATTTCCATTTACATTCCTTGAGTTGAGTTGCTTTACCAGCTGAAAGACTTCGGCCGCATGGCCACGGGGATTCACATCGTGCAGCACATGGCGGAGCACGCCATCGCTGGAAATGATGAAGGTCGAGCGACGCACGCTGCGCTTCATGACGCCATCCACCACCGCCGACTGCCACACACCGTAAAGCCTGCACGCCTCGCCATCTTCGTCGGACAGGAGTTCGACCGAGAGGCCGTGCTGGTCGCGAAAATCAGCGTGGGTGAGGCAATCATCGGGGCTGACGCCGATCACGATACATTTTTCTTTCGCGAAATCGGCATCGTGATCGCTGAAATCGATCGCCTGACGGGTGCAGCCGGGCGTGTTGTCACGGGGGTAGAAATACAGCACAACGTGGTGGGTGCCCAGCACCGACGCCAGATCGAACATTTCCATGTCGGCATCGGGCAGGGAAAAGAGCGGTGCGGGCTGACCTTCGGTCGGGGCTGCCGCTTCGGCGGGGGATTCTAACCGAGCCGCCTTGAGAACTCTACCCGAAGCGTGTTGAGGGCTGACAAGCATGAAAATCTCCTCTGGGGGCTGAGGGCCCGACAAGCGGAACCCTGCTGATTGGGCGATCCGGACGCGCGCTGTTCTCTTTTCTTCTTGTGGATGCTTCTGCGACCTCGCAACGCTCATGACGCGCAATGGGCACTCTTGAATGAATAGTTCATCACCGGCCCGGCCTCAAGCGCTTTGTCTTCAGATTTTGATGTTTATCACGAGCAAAGCCACCCCGGAAAGCCAATCTACAGCTTGTCATGCGGAAAACCCTGTATATAATTACATAAGACTTCAGGAGTATGCCGTGTCCGAACAACTCACCGCCCGTCAGCAAGAAATCCTTCAACTCATCCGCGATACCGTCGAGCATGAAGGTCGCCCGCCCACGCGGGCCGAAATCTGTACCGCATTTGGTTTCAAATCCCCCAATGCCGCCGAAACCCATCTGCGCGCGCTCGCCAGCAAGGGCGTCATCTCGCTCGAAGAAGGCCGCGCCCGAGGCATCCGCCTTGTCGAATCCCTCGGCCTGCCCCTCGTCGGGCGGGTGGCTGCAGGCAGCCCCATTCTTGCCGCCGAGCACATCCAGCGCCGCTTCCATGTTGACCCCAACATGTTTTCGCCCCGGGCCGACTACCTGCTCCAGGTTCGTGGCCAGAGCATGCGCGACGCCGGCATCCTCGACGGCGACCTGCTCGCCGTCCATCGCACCACCGAAGCTCGGGACGGCCAGATCATCGTGGCCCGCATGGAAGACGACGTCACCGTGAAGCGCCTGTCCCGCAAGGGGCCGATCGTTGAACTCCTGCCGGCCAACCCCGACTTCGAACCCATCATCGTCGACACCCGCAATGAGCCCCTGGAAATCGAAGGCCTCGCGGTCGGTCTGATCCGCAACGACAGCCTCTGACCGCTGCAGGCACAAGCGGTTGCCTGCCCTGCTAACGGCAGCCAACCGCATTCGTCCCCTGCGTGCAGGGCCAGTAAGCGTCCGACTCCAGCC
>JAFLDU010000330.1 GCA_017309145.1 Zoogloea sp.
TGTGGCTGCCCGGTGGCTATCCCGAGTTGCATGCCGAGACCCTGGCGGCCAACGCTGCCTGGCAGGCCGGGCTGAAGGCCCACCAAGCCGCCGGCAAGCCGTTGCTGGCCGAGTGCGGCGGCATGATGAGCCTGTTCGAGACCATCACCGACCGGGACGGCTGCGTGCATCCCGGTGCGGGTCTGCTGCCTGGCCACACCCGCATGCAGGCCCGCCTGGCCGCCCTGGGAACCCAGGTTGCCGAGTTGCCCGAAGGTCGCCTGACCGGACATACCTTCCACTATTCGCGCAGCGAGACGCCGCTGTCGCCGCTTGCCCGGGCCTGCACCCCGGCGGGACGTGAAGGTGAGGCCATCTACCGGCTGGGCCGGCTGACCGCGTCCTACGTGCATTTCTACTTCCCGTCGAATCCGGCGGCCACCGCGGCCCTGTTCGGCGGGCCGACAGGGTAGAGGCGATCTAGGCGCGCTGTAGGGGCGGCTTCAGCCGCCCACGGACTCCGATCACGCACCTGCGGGCGGCTGAGGCCGCCCCTGCAGAGCCCCTACACTACAGGGTCTCGGCCACCAGCGCGGCGAGCACGCCCAACCCCTTATCGATCTCTTCCTCCGATGCGTGGCTGAAGTTCAGGCGCAGAGTGCCGAGTTCGGGCTCACCGGCATAGAAGGCCTCGCCCGGCATGAAGGCCACCTTGCGTTCGATGGCCAGGGGCAGCAGCCTGCGGGTGTCGATGGGGCGGCGCAGGCGCAGCCAGAAGAACAGGCCGCCGGAGGGCACCTGCCAGTCCGCCAGGCCACCGAAGTGCTTCTCCAGGGCGGCGGCGAAGCAGTCCCGCTTGTGCTGGTAGAAAGCCACCAGCTTCTCCATGCGTGCGCTGCGGCCGGCCGACTCGAGTTGCTGCAGAACCAGCCACTGGCTGAGGCGGTTGCTGTGCAGGTCGGCAGCCTGCTTGAGCCGGACCAGCAGGGGAAAGAACTCGTCCGAGGCCGTCATGAAACCGAGGCGCAGGCCGGGGGCCAGGCTCTTCGAGAAGGAACCCTGGTAGATCCAGGGCTGGCCTTGCAGGTCGGCACAGATGGGGCGCCGGCTGACGCTGCCGTAGGCCAGATCCCGGTAGGGGTCGTCCTCGAACAGGGGGACGCCGGCCTCGCTGCAGGCGGCCGCCAGGCGGGCCCGCTCGGCGGCGCCATAGCAGTGGCCGGTGGGGTTCTGAAAGGTGGGGATGGCGTAGGCGAAGGCCGGGCCTTCCTCGTGGAAGCTGGCGGCGCTCACCGTCGCGGCCGTGAAGGGCAAGAAGCGTGCGCCGAAGAAACGGAACACCTGCAGTGCCGCCAGGTAGGTGGGCGACTCGACGGCCACCTGGGTGCCCGGATCGATGAACAGCTTGCCCACCAGGTCGATGCCCTGCTGGGAGCCGGACAGCACCAGGACCCGCTCGGGAGCGCAGTCCAGGCCCAGCCGGATGAGTTCGTCGGCAATGCGCGCGCGGAGGGCCGGATCGCCTTCGCTGGGGCCATACTGCAGTGCGTCGGTGGGGGAGGTGCCGTCCAGCTGCGGAAAGGTCTGGGCCGCCGGTAGACCGCCGGCAAAGGAGATCATGCCGGGCCGCCCTACCACCGCCAGGATCTCCCGGATCGGCGACGGGTGCAGGTCGCGCACCCGGGCAGAGAGGGAGAGCGGCAGCTTGGAGGCGGTCTGGGACGGCATGGGTTTCTCCTGATGGTGAAGTGAGCTAATAACGTCAATAATATTGACCTATAAATCCTACATGTCTTCAAATAATAAAGTCAACATGATTGACCTAAATCGCCAGGCCGAACTGCGTGAAGCGATCGAGCTTTTCTTCTTTGCTTACCGTGCCTTTACCGCACCGCCGGATCGCATCCTGGCGGAGCGTGGGCTGGGACGGGTCCATCACCGCATCCTGTACTTCGTGGGCCGTCAGCCGGGTACCACGGTGACCGAGCTGTTGGGCACCCTGGGGGTGACCAAGCAGGCGCTCAACGCTCCGCTGCGCCAACTCGTCGAGACGGGATTGATCGATACGACGGCCGACGCCAGCGACAAGCGGGTCAAGCGCCTCACCCTCAGCGCTGCCGGCGTCAGCCTGGAGGCCGAGTTGAGTGGCACCCAGCTGGCCATGCTCGAAAAGCTGTTCGACCAGGAGGGGCGGGAGGCGGAGCGCGCCTGGAAGCGCCTGATGGGCGGTCTGCTCAAGGCCTGATCGTCAAAAAGACCCTGCTCAAGTATCAACTATCGCCCTCTTTGGTCGTTAGCCTCGGAACAAGACCCGCGAAGGCCGGGTCTCCCTGTTCCCACCGTGGCGCCTCGCGCAAACGATCATGCAAACGCAAAAGATCTGGATCCGTCTCGTCATCACCATCACCTGCCTGATGGCTGGTGGGTCTGCCCTGATCCTGTGGTGGGTGGCCCGGGAGCAGCAGCATACCGCCGTCGAGCAGGCCCAGGAGTTCGCCCAGTCCGTGCACCAGATGACCATGGCTCAGCTGATGTTCGCCAAGGCCACCCGCAACTACGCCCGCCAGGGCTATTACCTGGAGCAGGTGGAACAATCCCGGGGGGTGCGCAACCTCAGGGTCCTGCGGGGCGAACCGACGGTGCGCCAGTTCGGTGAGCGCGAGCAGGGCGTGGTGGTGCCCGACGATCCCCTCGAGAAGGCCACCCTGGCGGACGGCAAGCCTCGCTACGAGGTCCGCAACGAGAACGGTGCCGAGGTCCTCAAGGCCGTCATCCCGGCCATCGCGGAGCGCCGCTATCTGGGCAAGGAGTGTCTCGAATGCCATGACGAGGCCAAGGAGGGCGAGGTTCTCGGGGCGGTTTCGATGAGCGTCCAGATGGATACCCTCAATCGGAACATCCGCGAGTCACTGCTGACGACCATCGCGGTGGCGGCGGTGCTGGGGGTGGTGCTGGTGATCTTCGTGTACGTCTTCATCCGCAATACGCTGGCCCGCCCGTTGGAGGACATGACCCGCAACCTCACCGAGATCGCCAGCGGCGAGGGTGACCTGACCCGTCGTCTGGTGCTGCGCCGGGAGGATGAAGTCGGCCTCGCCTCTGCTGCCTTCAACCGCATGATGGATCAGCTTCAGCGCCTGATCGGCCAAGTGAACCAGTCGGCCGGGGAGGTTGCCGGAGCGGCCACCGCACTGGATCAGGGTACCGCCCGGATTGCCGCCGGCTCGGCCGAGCAGAGCCAGCGCTCCAGCTCGGCAGCGGCCGGCATGGAGGAGATCGTCGCCAGCACCGCGCGCATTGCCGACCTGAGTGCCGCCGTGCAGGACATGGCGCGGCGCAGCCTCGACAGCACGCATCACGGCAATGAGACCTTGCAGGACCTGCAGGACAAGATCCACCAGGTCGATCAGGCGGTGGGCAACATCGTCGATACCGTGGAGAACTTCGTGCGACGCACCGGGGAGATTTCCGGCATGACCCAGCAGGTCAAGGGCATCTCCGAGCAGACCAACCTGCTGGCACTCAATGCCGCGATCGAGGCGGCGCGGGCCGGGGAGTCGGGACGGGGGTTTGCGGTGGTGGCGGACGAAGTGCGCAAACTGGCCGAGGAATCCCACAAGGCGGCCAACGGCATCGACACCATCACCAGCGCCCTGGGGCGGGATTCCCAGGCTGCCCGGGCGGCGATCGAGAACGGCCTCGAGGTGCTGCGTTCCAGCCGGGCCTCGATGGAGCGGGTGGCGGGGGCCTTGGCGGAGGCCAATGCGGCAGTCGAGGACGCTTCGCGGGGTACCGAAGAGATCTCCGCCGCCACCGGCCTGCAGCGGGAGGCCAGCGGCCGCGTTGCCGCCGACGTGGAGGGCATCGCCCGGTTGGCCGGGTTGAATGACGAAGGAATTGCCGACGCAGCCGTGGCGGCCCGCCAGCTGTCGGGGCTGGCGGTGCGGTTGCAGTCCGAGATGGGGCGCTTCCGGGTCTAGCCGGGAGCAGGGGGCGCTCAGTGCCCCTTGAGGGCGTAGATCCCCGGTGCGTTGCGCCAGTAGCCCTTGTAATCCATGCCGCCGCCGAACAGGAAGCGGTCGGCCACATCCAGGCCGGTGAAGTCGGCACGCATGCCCGGGTAGGCCTTGCGGTCGTGGACCTTGTGCACCAGCACCGCCGAATGGACCTCGCGGGCTCCTTCCTGCTTGAGGAAGTCGATGATGGCGGCCAGGGTGTGGCCTTCGTCGAGGATGTCGTCGAGCACCAGCACGGTGCGCTCGCGCAGGTCCTGCGTCGGGCGGACCCGCCAGTCCAGC
>JAFLDU010000331.1 GCA_017309145.1 Zoogloea sp.
ACCTGACAGTTCCGCTGCCTGGCGCAACAGCTCCACCCGCGCGAGGGGCTCGGCCTGGGTTGCGGCAGCACGGCGCAGGCGCTCGGCCTCGTCGGGCAGATGGGCATCCAGGAAGGCCCGCACCTGCCCTTCCGGCAGCGCGCCCATGAACTCGTCCACCACTTCGCCGCCGATGAACAGCTTCACCGCCGGAATGCTGCGCACCGCATAGCGGGCTGCGACGGCCTGGGCCTCGTCGGAGTTGATCTTGACCAGCACGAAGCGACCGCCGTACTCCCCCGCCAGCTTCTCGAGCAGGGGCTTGAGCGTCTTGCACGGGCCACACCAGGGCGCCCAGAAATCCACCAGCACGGGCACCCGGTGGGACAGGGCGAGGACCTTGGAGTCAAACTCGGATTCGATGATGTCGAGAGCGAAGTCTTGGCGCATGGCAGGCATGGATATGAGGTTGATGGGGGGAGAATCGGGTTTCCCGTGTCAGGTTTCAAGCCTTTTCCGGCATACCGCCCTCAGCGGGGCCGGCTGTCCCAGATCTTCTGCAGGCGCTTCACCGACACCGGCATGGGCGTCTTGAGCTCCTGGGCAAAGAGGCCGACACGCAGCTCTTCGAGCAGCCAGCGGAACTCCTCCAGCTGCGGGTCGGTGACGCCGGCCTTGGCCTTGGCCAGCCATTCCCGCTCACAGGGCTGGGCCAGGCTCTTCCACTCGGCCATGAACTGGGCGTCCCGGGCGGTGTTGTTGCGCAGCTTGTCGATGCGCACGGTGGCCCCCTTGAGGTAGCGCGGCACCTGGGCGATGCGCTCGTAGGGCAGCGCCACCAGGAAGTTCTTGGGCATCAGCCGGGCCATCTGCGCGGTGATGTCGGCCACCACCTCCGGGAAGGTCTTGAGGCCCGCCAGCCGCTTGGTGAGGGTAGCGTGCTCGACGATCAGCTGACCGGTCAGGCGCATCAGCTCCTGGGCCACCAGGGTGATCCGCGGCTTGGCTTCCTGGCAGCGTTTGGCGAAGCTGTCGGCGTCGGTGGGCAGGGGTTCGAGGAGGCAACAACGCTCCAGGGTGGCGGTGACCAACTGGGCCTTGAGCTCGGCCTCGGAACCGTAGTTGATGAACTGCAGGGCCAGGTCGCGGATGCCCGGCAGCTTCTCGATGGCCTTGACCTGGGCCGACAGCTCCAGCGCAAACAGGCGCGCCAACCCGCCCCGATGCACCCGGGCCGCCTCTTCCGGCGTGTCGTAGGGGCGCAAGGACACGCTGCCACCGTCATCGTGGAGGGCCGGAAAGCCGACGATCTCGCGCCCGGCCACCTTGACCTCGAGCAGCTCCGGCAGCGGGCCGAAGGTCCACCCGGTGAAGCCGGCCAGAGTCGGTCCGGCAGCGGGCGCCGGCGTGGTGGCGCTGACCACGGCCTTGGCAGCCGGGGCCGCTGCGCCCCCCTTCTTCGGTGCCGGCGCGTCCGCGGCCGGGACGATGCGGGCAGACTGGAAGCGCGCCGCCACCTGATCCTTGAAGCGGGTGCGCAACTCCGCCAGGTTGCGGGACTGGCCGAGGATGCGGCCATGCTCGTCCTGCACCCGGAAGTTCATGAAGCAGTGCGGGTTGAGGTTCTCGGGCCGGAAGCTCTCCATCGGCAGCTTGAGGGACACCCGCTCTTCGACGAAGCGCTGCAGGGCCTTGATGAGAGGCTCGTCCAGGTCGAACTCGCCGGCCTCGTAGCGCTCCATGAAGGCTGCAGCGCTGTCGGCCATGGGCTGCAGGCGGTGACGGTGCTTCTGCGGCACGGTCTTGAGCAGGGCCGTGACCTTCTCTTCGAGCAGGCCGGGCACCAGCCACTCGCAGCGGCTGGCCGGCACCTGGTTGAGCATGGCCAGGGGCACCAGCAGGGTCACGCCGTCGTCGGCCTCGCCGGGCTCGTGCAGATAGGCGAGCTTGAGCTTCTGGCCCAGCACCTCGAGGCTGGCCGGGAAACGGTCGGTGGTGATGCCCTCCGCATCATGGCGCATCAGCTGGTCGCGGGTCAGCTGCAGCAGCTTGGGCGCCTTGCGCTCGGCCTCCTTGCGCCAGGCCTCGAAGCTGGCCAGGTCGAGCACGTCCGGCGGCAGCTTGGCGTCATAGAAGGCGTAGATCAACTCCTCGTCCACCAGCACGTCGGGCCGACGGGACTTGTGCTCCAGGCGTTCGATCTCGGCCATCAGGCGCCGGTTGTGGGCCAGGAAGGCCATGCCCCGGGCAGGCCCTTCGGCGATCTCGCCCTGCACCAGGCCCTCGCGGATGAACAGCTCGCGGCACAGGTCGGGGTCGATCTCGCGATAGCTCACGCCGCGCCGCGGGTAGACGGTCAGCCCGTACAGAGTGCCCCGCTCCCAGCCCCGCACGGCGCCGCTCGCCCTGGACCAGTGGGGCCCCGCGCCCTGGCGCTTCAGCAGGTGGCCGCCCACCTCCTCCAGCCATTCGGGCTCGATGCGGGCCAGGCAGCGGCCGAACAGCCGCGAGGTGTCCACCAGCTCGGCGCACATGATCCACTTGCCCGCCTTCTTGGCGATGGCCGAGCCGGGATGCGGCCAGAACTTGATGCCCCGGGCGCCCAGATAGCTGCCGGCGGCAGGCCCCGAGGCATCCTCGATCTTGCAGCCCACGTGGCCCAGCAGGCCGCTGAGCAGGGCCTTGTGGATGGCCTCGAAGCTGGCCGGCTTGTCGTTCTCCTTCCAGCCGTGTTCGGTGCACAAGGTATGCAGCTGGGTGAACACATCGCGCCATTCGCGCAGGCGCAGCCAGGACAGGAAGTGGGTCTTGCACCAGGCCTTCTGCTTGCTGGAACTCTCGTGGCGCTGCACCTCCTCCCAGGCCTTCCAGAGGTTCCAGTACCACAGGAACTCGGATTTCTGGTCCTGCTCGGGGCCGCGGAAGCGGGCGTGAGCCTGGTCGGCGGCGGCCTGGCGCTCGGGCGGACGCTCGCGCACGTCCTGGGTCGACAGGGCCGCGGCGATCACCAGCACCTCGGCCAGGCTACCCCGGTCGCGGGCAGCCAGGATCATGCGACCGATCTTGGGGTCCAGCGGCAGGCGGGCCAGCTCGCGCCCGATGGGGGTGAGGTTCATGCCCCCCTCGCCTTCCTGCTCCTCCACCGCCCCCAGCTCGGCCAGCAGTTGGTAGCCATCGGCCACCATGCGCGGCAGGGGCGCGTCGATGAAGGGGAAGTCGGACACCTCGCCGAGCTTCAGCGACTTCATGCGCAGGATCACCCCGGCCAGGGAGGAGCGCAGGATCTCCGGATCGGTATGGGCCGGGCGCTTGTTGAAGTCGTCCTCGTCATACAGGCGGAAACAGATGCCATCGCTGACCCGACCGCAGCGCCCGGCCCGCTGGCGTGCCGCCGACTGGGCGATCTTCTCGATCTGCAGCTGCTCCACCTTGTTGCGGTGGGAGTAGCGCTTGACCCGGGCCAGGCCGGTGTCCACCACGTAGCGGATGCCCGGCACGGTGAGGGAGGTCTCGGCCACGTTGGTGGCCAGCACCACCCGGCGCCCCTTCGACGGCGCGAAGACCCGCGCCTGCTCCTGGGCGGACTGGCGGGCGAACAGGGGCAGGATCTCGGTGCCGGCGGCGTGGTGGGCCTTGCGCAGGGCCTCGGCAGCCTCGCGGATCTCCCGCTCGCCGGGCAGGAACACCAGCACGTCGCCGGGGCCGCTGCGGTGGGCCTCATCCACTGCATCCACCAGGGCGTCGTAGAGGTCGCGGTCGGGGCCGCGATTGTCCTGGCGCGGCGCAGGCTCACCCGGGCGGGCGGGCTTGGGCTCGTCCCGCTCCACCGGCCGGTAGCGCATCTCGATGGGGTAGAGACGGCCCGACACCTCGATCACCGGTGCCGGCGTGTCGCCCTTGCCGAAGTGGCGGGCGAAGCGCTCGGCGTCGGGGGTGGCGGAGGTGACGGTCAGCTTCATGTCCGGCCGCTTCTGCAGCAGCTGGCGCAGGTAACCGAGGAGGAAGTCGATGTTGAGGCTGCGCTCGTGGGCCTCGTCGATGATCAGGGTGTCGTAGGCCGACAGCAAGGGGTCGCCCTGGGTCTCGGCCAGCAGGATCCCGTCGGTCATCAGCTTGATGTAGCTCTGCGGGCCGATGCGGTCGGTGAAGCGGATCTTGTAGCCCACCGTGCTGCCGAGCTCGCTCTTCAGCTCCTGGGCGATGCGGCTGGCGGTGGCGCGGGCGGCGATCCGGCGGGGCTGGGTGTGGCCGATCAGGCCGGCGACGCCCCGCCCCAGCTCCAGGCAGATCT
>JAFLDU010000332.1 GCA_017309145.1 Zoogloea sp.
TCGAAAGTAACGAGGCATCAATATCAATTTTGTAATTACCGGCTTGCAGATTTTGATTTACAAGAAACATCACTTCTTTTCCAAGTATATCAAAAACTTTCAGTTCGGCATCGGCCCGGGTGTCGTCGTCCAGGGCCGGGTTGCGGGCCAGCTCGCCTGCGACGATGGCCATGGTGCCCAGCGGGGTGCCCAGCTCGTGGGCGGCGCCGGCTGCCAGGTTGCCCAGCGCGACGATGCGTTCGCTGCGCAGGCGGGCTTCCCGGGCCGCGGCGAGGGCCTGGTCACGGCTGCGGATGGCGGCCGTCATGCGGACCACATACCAGACGATGACCCCGGCCGATACGGCGAAGGTCAGCCACATGCCGGCCAGGTGCCAATGCACGGCGAGGCCGGAGTCGTAGATGTCGAGCTGTTCGTTGAAGTCCCACAGGATGGAGTAGGCGGCCACGGCGAGGCTGGCCAGGATCCACGCGAAGGGCGGCGACAGGGTGGCCGCACCGATCGCGACGATGGGCAGCAGCAGGGAGATCAGCGGATTGGTCGCGCCGCCCGTGAAGTACAGGAAGACGCTCCAGGCGCCCAGGTCGATGGTCAGCTGCAGGAAGAGCTCGAAGGGATGGAGCTCTTCGAGCCGCTGGGCCCGCATCAGGCTCAGCAGGTTGATGGCGATCAGGATTGTCGGGATGGGCAGCAGGGCCCGGCCGGGCAGGGACAGATCGAGCAGCCAGGGGACCAGCACCACCACCCCGACCATCGCTGCGCTGGACAGCCAGCGCAGGTGGATCAGGCGTCGCAGGGCATCGGCGGGTTTGGCGGGCGCGGGCAAGGATCTGTGCATCGGGCGATTATCCTCGAAGCGTGCCGGACGCTTCGATGCGGAGCCGGAATTCTGCCTTTCCAGGGGGGAGGAAGGTTGCGGTGGATTGTCGCAGGCCAGCTGAATACGACATTTGGCAGGGTTTTCTGCAAATAGTGTTTGCGTTGCCCGCAGATACAGTGCAAAGTACGTCTCGCGATCTTCAAGTAGTGTTGTTGTTGGCTGGTTCAGTACACCGCAGTCCTGCGGAAGTCTTTCCTTCACACCCCGCCGTCTTGAGCTTCGCCCTACCTTCGGGGCATGTCCCTGCTTTTATTTTTTTGAGGATATTCAACATGGCAACTGGTACCGTGAAGTGGTTCAACGACGCTAAGGGCTTCGGTTTCATCACCCCGGAAGGCGGCGGCGACGACCTGTTCGCTCACTTCTCCGCGATCCAAGGCTCCGGCTTCAAGACCCTGGCCGAAGGCCAGCGCGTGACCTTCGACATCACCACTGGCCCGAAGGGTCAGCAGGCTTCCAACATCCGTTCCGCTGAGTAATTCGCGGAGCGAAGCCGGTCGGCCTCGTGCCGGCCTGGTGGAGCCTCTGGAAGCGAGCTCTCCGGAGCCTGACTTCCCAAGCAAAAAGCCCGGTCATCCGGGCTTTTTGCTTTTCTGCGTCCGTACGTGGGATGGGCGGGCCGAACCCGGCAGCGCCTTCGTGGACGGCTCCCGGGATACTCAGGCACCATCCGAGCTCATTGCCCGTCCCCGCTTCGGCAGTTGAAGGTGGGGGCATCCCCGAGGCACTGGTGTTCCCTTGTGCGGAGATCTCGATGAGCAAGACCCTGCGTTTGTCCGAAGCCTGGTTCCGTCGCGGCCTGTGGGTGGTGGCCATCGTGTTCGCGGGTTTCCTGATCGGCCTGGGAGGCCGCATCGTCGACGATCTGCCGCGTGTGGAGGTGGCGCTGCAACTGGATGACTTCCTCGATGCCACCGACAGGGCGCGTGCCGTGGCACTCCGCCAGCGCATCGCGCAGTCGGAGCAGGAGCAGCGCCAGATCACCGCCGCGCGGAGCCAGGCTGATCTGCAACTGGGCAAGGCCCAGAGCACCGTGCAGGCCGAGCGGGAGACCTTGGCCAACTGGCTGGCCACCCGTCGGGCGACACAGCGCGCCGATCAGGATCCGGAGGTGATCGCGCGCACCCGCAGGTTGGAGGAGCTGAAGCAGCTGGAGAGCCTTGCCCGGCAGGCGGTCCAGGCACAGCAGCAGGTGGCGCTGGATACCCAGCAGGCCCGGGATGCCGCGGTGGCCGAACTGGGCGGATTGCAGGACCTTGCTCGCCAGCGCATGGCGGTCGAACAGCGCGCAGTCGAGCTGCGTGTCTTCCTGTACCGGCTGGCGTTGACCTTGCCCTTGCTGGTCGTGGCGGGCTGGTTGTTCGCCAGGCACCGGAGGGGCACCTGGTGGCCCTTCGTGTGGGGTTTCATCTTCTTTGCGCTGTTCGCCTTCTTCGTCGAACTGGTGCCCTACCTGCCCAGCTATGGTGGCTACGTGCGCTACGGGGTAGGCATTGTGCTGACGGTGCTGACAGGGCGCTATGCGATCCTGGCTTTGAACCGCTATCTCGAGCGGCAGAAGCAGGCCGAAGCCATGCCGGACAGTCAGCGCCGCCAGGAACTCGACTACGATCTGGCGCTGGCCCGTCTGGCCAAGGGCGTGTGCCCGGGCTGCGAGCGGCCGGTCGACCTGAAGGATCCCGCCATCGACTTCTGCCCCCATTGCGGCATCTGCCTGTACAACCGCTGCACGCACTGCGAAGCGCGCAAGAATGCCTTCGCGCGCTACTGCCACGCCTGCGGCACGCCGCGCAGGGAACAGGAAGCCCGCCCCGTCTAGAAAAAAAGCGGGCGCCCGAAGGCGCCCGAAAATTCCTCGAGGGGGAGGAAGAAACGCTGTGTCGTGCCGCTCAGTGGGCGCTGGCCGAAGCCGCGCCGATGCCGGTCTGGGAGCGCACGTACTGGTCGTCGAAGCCCGCCTTGTCGGTCTTGGCCCGGGCGCTGCTGTCGGTGACCGAGAACAGCCAGGTGAAGAAGAAGGCCAGGGGCATCGAGAACAGGGCCGGTTGTTCGTAGGGGAAGAGCGCTTCCTTGTTGCCGAGCACCACCACCCATACCGCCTTGGACAGCACCACGAAGGTCACCGCCGAGATCAGGCCGGCCAGACCGCCGAGCAGCGCACCGCGGGTGGTCAGGCCCTTCCAGTACATGGAGAGGATCAGGATCGGGAAGTTGGTGGAGGCGGCGATACCGAAGGTCAGGCCGACCAGGAAGGCGATGTTCTGCTTCTCGAACAGGATGCCGAGCAGCACCGCGACCACGCCGAGGCCGATGGTGGCGATCTTGGAGACGCGCATTTCCTGGGTTTCGGTGGCGCTGCCCTTGCAGATCACGCGGGCATAGATGTCGTGGGCGATCGCCGAGGCACCGGCCAGGGCCAGGCCGGACACCACCGCGAGGATGGTGGCGAAGGCCACGGCGGACATGAAGCCGAGGAAGAGGTTGCCACCCACGGCCTTGGCCAGATGCATCACCGGCATGTTGCCGCCGCCGATCATCTTGCCGGCGGTGTTGCCGCCTTCATAGAACTCGGGGTTGGTACCGACGATGACGATGGCGATCAGGCCCAGGGCGCACACCACCATGAAGAAGTAGCCGATGCAGCCGCTGGCCACGAAGACGCTCTTGCGGGCCTCCTTGGCGTTCGGCACGGTGAAGAAGCGCATCATGATGTGGGGCAGGCCGGCGGTGCCGAAGACCAGGCCCAGCGACAGGGACACGGCGGTGACCGGGTCGGCCATCAGGGAGCCGGGGCCCATGATCTTGATGCCGTCCTTGTGCACCTCCACGGCCTTTTTGGCCACGGCCTCGAGGCTGAAGCCGAACTCGCCGAGGGACAGGTAGAGCAGCACCGTGCCGCCGAAGAGCATCAGGCAGGCCTTGATGATCTGCACCCAGGTGGTGGCGATCATGCCGCCGAAGGTCACGTAGATCACCATCAGCACGCCTACCACGACCACCGCGGTGGCGTAGTCCAGGCCGAACAGCAGCTTGATGAGCTGACCGGCGCCGACCATCTGCACGATCAGGTAGAAGCACACCACCGTCAGCGAGCCGAAGGCCGCGAAGGTGCGGATGGTGCCCTGATCGAGGCGGTAGGAGGCGATGTCGGCGAAGGTGAACTTGCCCAGGTTGCGCAGGCGTTCCGCCATCAGGAACAGGATTACCGGCCAGCCGACGAAGAAGCCGATGGCGTAGATGAAGCCGTCCAGACCCTTGGAGAAGGTCATCGCCGACAGGCCCAGCAGGGTGGCCGCAGACATGTAGTCACCGGCGATGGCCAGGCCGTTCTGGAAGCCGCTGATGCCGCCGCCGGCGGTGTAGAAGTCGGCGGTGGACTTGGTA
>JAFLDU010000333.1 GCA_017309145.1 Zoogloea sp.
GACCACAAGGCAGCCACGCTGGCCGCCGTGATGGCCACGGTGCGCGACTTCGCCGCCCGCCACGACTCCGACAAGGTGCGCTTCACCCTGGTGGGGGGCAATGCCGGGATCGAGGCTGCCACCAACGAGGTCATCCGCGATGCCGACCACACCATGTTGCTGCTGGTGTATGCCATCGTCGCCGTGCTGCTGCTGATCGAGTTCCGCTCCTTGAGGGTGACACTGTGCATCGTGCTGCCGCTCTACATCACCTCGGTGTTGTGCGAGGCCATCATGGCCTGGATGGGCTTGGGGGTGAAGGTGGCCACCCTGCCGGTGATTGCCCTGGGCGTCGGCATCGGGGTGGACTACGGCATCTACATCTACAACCGCCTGCAGTCCTACCTGAACCACGGCCACCCGCTGGCCGAGGCCTACCTGCTCACCGTTTCGTCCACCGGCCGTGCGGTGGCCTTCACCGGCCTGACCCTCGCCGTCGGCGTGCTGACCTGGGTCGGCTCGGCCATCAAGTTCCAGGCCGACATGGGCCTGCTGCTGACCTTCATGTTCCTGTGGAACATGGTCGGCGCCCTGGTCTTGCTGCCAGCCCTGGCGCGCCTGTTGCTGCCGGCGCCCCGGTCGACCGCCCAGACCGCGCTCCCTTCCCATCCCTCCCGTCACCTTCAAGGAACTGAATGCCATGACTCCCACTGAAGCCACCCCCCTGGACCTCACCGGCCGCGTTGCCCTCGTCACCGGCGGAGCTTCGGGCATCGGCCGGGCCAGCGCCCACGCCCTGGCCGCCCACGGCGCCCGCGTCATCGTCGCCGACATCAACGAGACCGGCGGCTGGGAGACCGCCGATGCCATCGGCAGCACTGCCGGCTTCGTCCACCTGGATGTGAGCGACGAGGCGGCCTGGTGCCGGGCGCTGGATTACGTGATCTCCACCGAGGGCCGCCTCGACATTCTGGCCAACGTGGCCGGGATCGGTACCGGGGGGGATTTCGAAGACCTCGCCCTGGCGGACTGGAACCGCATGATGGCGGTGAACGCCACCGGCCCCTTCCTGGGGTGCAAGCACGCCATCCGTGCCATGGCGGGTAGCGGCCGCCCGGGTGCCATCGTCAATGTCGGCTCCATCGCCGCCGACCGTGCCGCGCCGGACCTGGTGGGCTACTGCGCCAGCAAGGGCGCCCTGCGCATGTTGAGCAAATCGGTGGCCCTGCACTGTGCGCACAAGGGTTACCCGATCCGCTGCAATGCCATCCACCCCACTTACGTGGACAGCGAGATGCTGGACCCCATCGCCGCCCTGTATGGCAGCCGGGAGGCCATGGTGCAGAACATGGCCCGGCTGGTCCCCGTGGGGCGCCTGGCCAAGCCGGCCGACATTGCCTCGGCGCTGGTCTTCCTGGTCTCGGATGCGGCCGCCATGATCACCGGCACGGAGTTGTTCGTCGATGGCGGCCACACGGCCGGCATTCCCCCGTCCCACTTCGCCTGAGGCGCACCGCCTCCTGTCACGGATCCCCTCCATGCCCGCCGCGCGCACGATTCCCTGCGTGTGCGCTGGAGCGGGCCTTCAGCGCTCCCGCGGGGAGCGCTTTTTTTGGGAGGCTGCAGTCGTCGGGCTGCTCCTTGCCCGGGCCCTGGAGCCCGGGAGACAGGCTGCTCAAGTCTTGGTCATGAGGAAGAAAGCGCCCTCGGGGCCGGTCTCCTCGCGCAGGGTCTGCCAGCCCTGAGCGTGGTAGAAGGTGACGGCGTTGTGGTTCGCCGTCAGGCACTTCAGCGTCGGGTGAGTGGCGCAGCAGGCGGCGCTGCGGGTCAGCAGGGCGCGGCCGATACCCATGCGCGTGAAGGCTGGGTGGACGAACAGGAGGTGCACAAAGCTGTCGGCTTCCCAGATGGAGGCGAAGCCGAGGATACGGCCGTGGCTCTCGGCAACGAGGATGCGTTCGCCCTGGGTATGGGCGTCGAAATCGTCGGCCCGGTGGCCGTCGATAGGGTTCCAGGTGAAGGTGGCGTTGCGCGATGCCACGTAGAGGACGCGGAGCGCGGGCCTGTCGGCTTCCTCGAACTCACGCACCCGCAGCGTCAGGGGCAGGTGTGTGTCTCCGGGAACGATCGGCAGGGGGGCCATCCGCAGCACGCCGTGGCTGGCGTGGAACTGATCGAGGCGGGCGATCAGCGTGTCCAGGGACTCCTCGAGCTGATCGATCTGGGCGCGGATGTCGGGGTCGGCGGCATCGCGGGCCTCGGTGGGCGGGACCGTGTTCTTCGTCTGCATGGGTGTCCTTGGTGGCAACGTGATCTTCAAAGGGGTGTGCTTCGCGGCTCCGATGGACACGTCGTCCCCGACCCCTGAAATCACGCGGATCTTTGTGGTGATGATGTTTGCATGGTGCTGTTCCGCTTTTCAATGAACTGGATCACTTGAGGGGGCGGGGGCCGTGCCGGGAATAGCAGAGCAGGGCAGGGCAGAGCAGGCAAGGCAAGGCAAGGCTGGGCTTCCGGCGCACCGGCGTGATCTGACGGAGGGCCTTGACCCTGCCTTGGCGCCGGGAGGCCAGGCCAGGGGGGCGATCGACCCGTCGTGGGCCGTGGAGCGTGACGCGCTTTGCTGGGGCTATTTAAGGACGCCTTAAGCCTGGCTCGAGAGAATCAGAAAATTTTTCTTGATCCAGGGAGCTCGAGCATGAAGCGCACGTCATTGTTTGTATTGCTGGCCAACTGCATCGCGGCTTCCGCGGCAATGGCATCCCCAAACCTGATTTCCAACGGGGATTTCTCATCTTATTACGCGGCCTCGCAGGGCGGATGGACCAACTACGGGATTCCCACCGGATGGTCGGGCATCACCGGGCAGATCGATAACGCCACTGTTTACCAGGGCGCGATGTTGTTCGCGACGAGTGGCCCGAGGAATGTAACGAGGGACAAGTTCTACATCTTCCAGAGCTTCACGGTCGCCGAGGCAGGGAGCTACCAGCTTACCTTTGATTTCCTGCTGAACAACGTCTCCAGCGGGACGGGCTACAACGGGGCAAAGATCTACCTCGACAACATGTACGGTTCGGCGCCGGGCGTGACGCCTGTCCTGGTACCGAACACCGTGTTCTCGCGGACCTACAGTGACGAGTACCAGGCCATCCTGCGGAATGGGCTGACTCCCAACACATGGCATCTTGCCCAGTCCGTGATGTTGGACCTCAGCGCGGGGCAGCACACCCTTTACCTGTCATCGGGAGGCATGGACATGGCTGCGAGCAGTGCTTCGGTGTCCTTCGACAATATTGTCCTGGCGCAGGCCGGCGGTACGGTGCCGGAGCCGGACACCGCCGTCCTGCTGATGTCGGGGCTGCTCCTGGCCGGGGTGATGCGTGGGCGCTTTCCACGGCGCTAGGGTGACCTGAACGGCGCCGGGATTCCAGCCCTGTATGAAGGGTGTGTGGGCGGCTTCAGCCGCCCGCTGCGCGTGCCCCGGCCTTCTCTCAGGCCGTCAGTTCCAGCAGCTTGCCAAAGGCGGTGGCGAACTGGGCCAGGCCGTCCTGCTGCAGGCGGTCGCCGAGTACGTCGAGGTCGATGCCCAGGGCAGCCAGCGCGGCGATCTGGGTGGTGGCCCCGTCCAGATCCGTGCCGAGGGTGCCGGCCCGGACCTGGCCGTGGTCGAGGAAGGCCGCCAGGGTGGCGTCGGGCAGGGTGTTGACGGTCTCCTGGCCGATCAGGGGCTCGACGTACATGAGGTCGGAGTAGGCGGGGTTCTTGGTGCCGGTGCTGGCCCACAGCATGCTTTGCGGGCGGGCGCCGGCGGCGGCCAGGGCCGCGAAGCCCTCGCCGTGGAAGCGCGCCAGGTAGCGCTGGTAGGCCTGGCGGGCGAGGGCCACGCCGGTCTTGCCGCGCAGGGCCAGGGCGGCGTCGCTGCCGGTCTCTTCGAGGAGCTTGTCCACCAGGGCGTCCCAGCGGGACAGGAAGACGCTGGCCACCGAGCGCACCTTGCCCAGGTCGCCACCGCTGGCGGCCAGCTTCTCGAGGCCGCGCTGGTAGGCGCCGGCCACGGCATCCACGTGCTTAAGCCTGGTATTATTTCCCCTGGAAATGTTAATGACCCAATACAGGGTTGAATGGAGCAATGAACATACTACAACAGGTAAATTAAGTATTGATAAAGCCGGTTTTATAGCTGCTGATAAAC
>JAFLDU010000035.1 GCA_017309145.1 Zoogloea sp.
CATGGACAAGGGGCAGATCGTCGAGGATGACGCCAAGGACGCCTTCTTCAGCAACCCACGATCCGAGCGCGCACGCCAGTTCCTCGCAAAGATCCTCCAGCACTGAGTCAGGCACGGGCGGCGTAGGGGACGGTGTAGGGGCGGCTTCAGCCGCCCGCGGACCTACCGCGCACCCCGGCGAATCCTTCGCGCAGGCCTGCGAATTCGATTCACAGCGCTTGCACTCCTTCTCACTGCCCCTGCAATCGTCCTGACACGCCCATGATCCGCATTCTCGCCACCGGCGGTACCATCGCCGGCACCGCCGACGCCGCCAGCGGCGGCCTGCGCTACAGGGCCGCCGCCCTGCCCGTCGCCCAGCTGCTGGGCAACATGGATGGCCTGGACGGGCTGCCTCTGGAGGCCGAGCAGGTCCTGTCCCTGGATAGCAAGGACATGCGGCCCGCAGACTGGCTGGTTCTCCTCGCCGCCACCCGTCGCGCCCTGCAAGATCCGCAGGTGAGCGGCGTGGTGATCCTCCATGGCACCGACACGATGGAAGAAACCGCCTACTTCCTGCACCTCACCCTGCCACCGGGCAAGCCGGTGATCCTCACCGGCGCCATGCGCCCGGCGGACCACCCCGCCGCCGACGGCCCGGCCAACATCCGTGCAGCGCTGGCTCTGGTGGCCACCGCCAACGAGGGCCAGCAGGGTGTGCAGGTGTTCATGAACGGACAGGCCTTTGCGGCGCGTGAGGTGGTCAAGGCCCGCAGCACGGGTCTGGATGCCTTCGACCGCCTGCCCGGGCAGGCCGGCGCCACGCACCCGGCCGGGCACTTTGCGGCGTTGCAGGTCGACACCCTGCCCGAAGTCTTTGTGCTGCCCGGCTACGCGGGCGCCCCTGCAGAACTGATCGATGCCAGCGTGGTGGCGGGCGCCCGGGGGCTGGTGCTGGCCCTCACCGGCCATGGCAGCGTTCCCACCGCCTGGGAGGCGGCCCTGGCACGGGCACAGGCAGCCGGCGTGGTCGTTCTGCGCGCCAGCCGTTGCAGCGGACCGGTGAGCCGCAACGCCAATGCCGATGACGACGGTCGCGACTGGCTTACCGCCGGTGACCTTCCACCCGCCAAGACACGTATCGCCCTGATGCTCGCCCTGGCGGTCGGCTGGAGCCGGCAGCAGATGATCGACGGATTGCCGCAGCTCTAGCCGCGGCCGCTGCGGTTCAGGCCCCGCGCCCCTTGCGGGTGAAGGCGAGACGGGCTTCCTCCAGCACCTGGGCCAACTCTTCACGGGCCTCCAGGGACGACTGGATCAGCTTGCCCTCGTCGTGGGCGATGGCCTGCTGGCGGGCCAGTACCTCGGCATCGTGACGGGCGAAACGGCTGACCAGCTGCTCGGCGAGGGCGGGGGGCTCATGCAGACATTCGAGGGTCCAGCGGGCCATCTCCAGACTGGCGGGCAGGGTCTCGCGGATCTGCCGCTCGATCCCCAGATCCATCAGCCGCCCCGCATGAAAGCGATTGCGCGCCCGGGCCACGATCTGGACATGGGGAAAATGGCGGCGCACCAGCTCGGCGGTACGCAGGGAGGCCTCCACGTCATCGATGGCAAGCACCAGGACCTTGGCCTTGTCCACCTGGGCGGCGTAGAGCAGATCGAGGTGCGCGGCGTCCCCGTAGAAGACCTTGAGGCCGAAGCGCCGCACCGTATCGACCTGCCCGGCGTCCGCGTCCAGCGCCGTGAAACTCACCCCGCGCGCCAGCAGCAGGCGGCCGACGATCTGCCCGACCCGGCCGAAACCGGCGATCACCACCTCGCTGGACTCATCCGGCATTTCGTCATAGGCCCGCGCCGGGGCCTTCTCCCGCGCCAACCGGGTCAGCCGGTCACCGAGCAGCAGCAGGAGCGGCGACACCGCCATGGACAGGGCCACCACCAAGGTCAGGCGATCCGCCTGCACCTCCCCCAGCACCCGGAAGGACTGGGCGGCATCGAACAACACAAAGGCAAACTCGCCCCCCTGGGCCAGCGCCAGGGATAGCTGCCGCGCCTCCTGCGCCGGCCCACCGACCAGACGGCGCAACACGTACAGGACGAGGAACTTCACGGCGATCAGGCCAGCGGTCAGGCCGATGATCTGCAAGGGCTGCTTGACCAACAACGTGAGGTTGGTGGCCATGCCCACCGCCATGAAGAACAAGCCCAGCAGCAACCCCTGGAACGGTGCAATGGAGGCTTCCAATTCGTGGCGGAATTCCGAATCGGCCAGCAGCACCCCGGCGACGAACGCCCCCAATGACATCGACAGGCCACCGGCCTGCATCAGCAAGGCCAGCCCCAGCACGGTGACCAGGGCCGCAGCCGTGAACATCTCCCGGCTGTTGACCCGGGCCACATGACGGAAAAGCGCATCCAGCAATGGCCGGCCCACCACTGCCACCACCACCAGCAACCCCAGCCCGACACCAGGATGGGTCAGCGCGGTGGCGCGGCCGGTACCGAACAGCGGGATGAGGGCCAGCAAGGGGATGACCGACAGGTCCTGGAACAGCAGGATGGCAAAGGCCTCACGGCCATGGCGGGTGGACAGCTCACGGCGTTCAGCCAGGGTTGGCAATACGAAGGCCGTGGACGACAGAGCCAGGATGATCCCCACCACCGCCGCCGCCCCCCAGGACAATCCGAAATAGCGGCAGGCCCCAGACAGCGCCGCTGCCACACCGAACAGCTGCAGGGCGCCAAGACCGAAGACCGAGCGGCGCAGGGCCCACAGGCGGGACGGCTTGAGTTCGAGCCCTATCACGAAGAGAAGCAGGATGACACCGAGCTCGGCCGTGTGCATGAGGTTGTCCGGATCCCGCACCAGCTTGATACCGGATGGTCCGATCAGCATGCCCACCGCAAGGTAGCCCAGCACGGTTCCCAGACCTGCGCGCTTGAACAGAGGAACAAACAGCACGGCAGCCAGCAGCAGCGCAGCGAAGGTGGTGAGGGATTGCATGATTGGGAAATGCGACGACGTTAGTCCTTGAGTCTCTCACAAAGCAGTGACAAGAGCCCGCGGGCGAAGGATCTGGTAACAAACAGCAGAAACCAGAGCCCCGAATTGTTTCAGCATATTTGTCAGATTTATTGACATTTAACATTAAACCCGAAAATTCTTACTCAGCCACACCGCTTCCATGCAACAGACATCCCGCATCACAGCAACGGGAAACAGGCAATAACACCAAGCAACTGAAATGAAGCAAAAAAAGCAAATTCATCGGAATAGGCCTGAAAACGTCCTGCCGTTCAGGCTTCTCTAGACGCCTCTCCTAAATCGGGTAAAGGCTGTCCACTTACACCCGAAGCTGCGTCGGCATCATTTACAACTCTGGTCACCACCTCTCCCCGAGCGTCAACGCCCGCAGGCGCAAGGCCTGCATCCGTTCCAAATTGCACAAATTTCTCAAATTTGGCACGGAGGATGCGTAGCCAACAGTCAGAAGTACGCTCTCAGCCTTTAGCGCCTGACATACAAGGAGAACAATAATGAAACAACATACAAAGAGGACCGTCCAGGGAACACTCACCTGCCTGGGAACCGCGGGCGCACTCCTGCTTACGCCTGCCGCCGCCAGTGCTGTAGACCTGCCCGTCGCCAACTGCACCACCGCCCCGGGGGGCAACTGTCTGCGCATCAACGATTTCAATGTGTTCTCGCTCTCCCTGCTCGATCAGGTGTACCCGGGCGGCACATACATCGTCCCGGCCAGCCCCGGGCAGATCAAGGACTACACCATCATCGGCCAGAACAACGGCCAGTCAGGCGCGGGCAACACCGTCGGCGTGGATGGCGCCTACACCACCCCCTCCAACAACACGGCCGAGACCTTCTCGACCGTCTCCGCAAACCCTGGGGGAATCGCCGACCCCAATGGTGCGAGTGAGTTCACTGGCGACTCGGAAAACAGCTGGGATATCCGTATCAGCGCGCTGAACCAGATCAGCGGCACGCCGATCGTCTTCTTCTTCTCATTTAACGAAACCGGCAAGGACAACGGCCTCATGTCCACAGATCTGCTGATCTGGGGCAAAGCCACCCTGACCCAGGACGATGGCGGCCCCAGCAAGACGTTCTACCTGGGCGGCCAGCCTGCTCTCGGGACCAATAGCCCCCTGGAGAGCGCGCTGCCCCCACCGACCGGCCCGGATACTGACTTCACCAATCAGGCCACGTACGACTACGGCCCGTGGCTGTACGTGCATGCGGGCCTGTGTGTCGTCGGCAGCCAATTCGTCGGTTTTCCAGACAGTAACGGCCAATGCACGATCGGCAACAGCGAGTACAAGAGTGCGAACGTCGGCAACAATAACGCCGCATTCATGATGAACAGCCCGGAACTTGATGCTGCCGTCAAAAGCGGCGAATACGACACGCTTCAGGTCACGTGGGAAATGGCTTACATGAATGGCGGCGGCGAGAGCGCCTGGATCCAGACCGTATCGAACCGGACCCAGATTCCGGAGCCCGCACCGGTGGCCTTGCTGACCCTCGGCCTCGGAGCCCTGGCCTGGAACAGCCGCCGCACCTGTAAGCACCGAGAGCGGCAGGACAGGCACTGACAAAGGGGCCTGGGCGACCAGGCTCTTTTGCTTTACCCCCTCAAAGGCCCGGGTCCTGACCGCCCCCCGCCAGCGCTGCATCCACCACCCGGCGCGTCAGCTGCGGCGCGAACAGCTCGATGAAGGCATACACATAGCCACGCAGCCAGGCGTTCCGACGCAGGCCGATGCGGGTGGTGCTGGAGGCGAACAGGTGCGCCGCATCGACCATGCCGAGATCCTTGTCAGTGCCTGGGTCGTAGGCCATCCGGGCGACGATACCGACCCCCAGCCCCATGGCCACATAAGTCTTGATCACATCGGAGTCGATGGCGGTGAGCACCACGTTGGGTTTGAGCCCCCGACCGGTGAAGGCCTCGTTGATGCGGTTACGCCCGGTGAATGCGAAATCGTAGGTAACCACCGGGTAGCGGGCGATGGCCTCGAGGGTGAGTGGCTGCTCGGACAGGATCGGATGGCGCAGCGGGGCGATGACGCAGCGGTTCCACTGGTAGCAGGGCAGCATCACGATGTCCTCGTGCTCCGCGATGGCCTCCGTGGCGATGGCGATGTCCGCCTCCCCCGACAGCACATACTCGCAGACCTGGCGCGGGTTGCCCTGATGGAAGGACAGCCGCACGTTGGGGTAGCGCGCCATGAAGGCCTGCACCACTCTGGGCAGCGCATAACGGGCCTGGGTGTGGGTGAAGGCGATCGACAGGCTGCCGGTGGCCTCGTTGCTGAACTCCGCGCCGACCTCGCGCAGATTGTCCACTTCCTGCAAAATGCGCCCCGCGATGCCGAGCACCTGTCGACCAGGGTCGGTGATCCCCACCAGGCGCTTGCCATGACGCACGAAGATCTCGACACCGAGCTCCTCCTCCAGCAGCTTGATCTGCTTGGACACCCCGGGCTGGGAGGTGAAGAGGGCTTCCGCCGCCTCGGAGACGTTGAGGCGATGCCGTGCCACCTCGAAGACATACCGCAATTGCTGAATGTTCATCGATGCCTCCGGCCCGCAGGCCACGGTTTATAACTATTTCTTCTATCAGTCTAACCTAAAACTCCTTCTTGGCTCTAACAACTGGCTTTACGATGCAATGCACAAAGAATCCGGGTAGATCATGAGCATTGCTTACACCATCGCAGGTTTTTCCGTCGGCGCCATAGTCGGCCTCACTGGAGTGGGGGGCGGCTCGCTGATGACGCCCCTGCTCGTCCTGATGTTCGGCATCAACCCTTCCGTGGCGGTCGGCACCGACCTGCTCTATGCCGCCATCACCAAGGCCGGAGGCACCCTCGCTCATGGCATGAAGGGCACGGTGGACTGGCAGGTCACGCGCCGCCTGGCGAGCGGCAGCATCCCGGCGGCGGCACTGACCCTGGTGGCGCTGGCCTGGCTGGCACCTGGCGGCGTCGGTGGCGCCACCAGCCTGATCAAGGTGTCCCTGGGCGTCGCCCTGCTCCTCACGGCGGTGGCCATCATCTTCCGCAAGCACATCCAGGATTTTGCACTGCGCCACAGCAAGGGGCAGGAGAACCCCCGGCGTACCGCGATCCTGACCGTCATCACCGGCGCCGTGCTGGGCGTGCTGGTGTCGATTTCCTCGGTCGGTGCCGGCGCTCTGGGCGTCAGTGCCCTGTTCTTCCTGTACCCTCGCCTCCCCACCCTGCGCATCGTTGGCAGTGACATCGCCCACGCCGTGCCCCTGACCCTGGTGGCCGGCATCGGCCACTGGTTCCTGGGCAGCGTGGACTGGTCGCTGCTCGGCAGTCTGCTGATCGGCTCGCTGCCGGGCATCTGGCTGGGTTCCCATATTTCCACCCGGGTCCCCGACCGGGTGCTGCGTCCGATTCTGGCTACCATGCTGGTCTTGGTGGGCAGCAAGCTGATCGCGGCCTGACCGGCCCCTGAGAACAACCAGGACTATCCCATGTACCGTTACGACTCCTACGACCAGAAAATCGTCGACGAACGCGTCGCCCAGTTCCGCGACCAGACCCGCCGCTATCTGGCCGGCGAACTCACCGACGACGAGTTCCGCCCGCTGCGCCTGCAGAATGGCCTGTACATCCAGCGCCATGCACCGATGCTGCGGGTTGCCGTGCCCTACGGCCTGCTCTCTTCGACCCAGGTGCGCACCCTGGCCCACATCGCCCGGACCCACGACAAGGGCTACGCCCACATCACCACGCGCCAGAACGTGCAGTTCAACTGGCCCGAACTGAAGGTCGTGCCGGAGATCCTGGCCGAGCTGGCCAAGGTCGAGATGCACGCCATCCAGACCTCTGGCGCCTGCATCCGCAACATCACGTCCGACCCCTTCGCGGGCGTCGCCGGCGATGAATACATCGACCCGCGTCCGTGGTGCGAGGTGCTGCGCCAGTGGAGCACCTTCCATCCCGAATTTGCCTTCCTGCCGCGCAAGTTCAAGATCGCCGTGAATGGCGCCACCCAGGACCGGGCCGTCATCCAGTGCCACGACATCGGCCTCGAACTCAAGCGCGATGCCGCCGGCGAGATCGGCTTCCGGGTGCTGGTCGGTGGCGGCATGGGCCGCACCCCGATCATCGGCTCGGAGATCACCGACTTCGTACCCTGGCAGCACATCATCACCTACTGCGAAGCCATCCTGCGGGTCTACAACCGCTACGGCCGCCGCGACAACCTTTACAAGGCGCGCATCAAGATCCTCGTGAAGGCCCTGGGCATTGCCGAGTTCAAGCGCCAGGTGGAGGAGGAATGGGCCTTCGGCAAGGATGGTGCCAACACCCTGACCGAAGCAGAGGTCGCCCGCGTGGCCGCCCACTTCACCACCCCGGCCTATGCACAACTGCCGGCGGAAGACGCCGCCTATGCAGCGCAGCGCGCCGCCAACCCGGCCTTCGCTGCCTGGGCCCGCCGCAACGTGCTGGCCCACAAGGTGCCCGGCTACGCCATCGTGGTGCTGTCCCTCAAGGATCCGAGCCGGGCTCCGGGTGACATCACCGATGCCCAGCTCGACCAGGTCGCCGACTGGGCCGATGCCTACAGCTTCGGTGAAGTACGCGCCACCCACGAACAAAACCTGGTGCTGGCCGACGTCCGGCAGTCCGACCTCTTCGCAGTCTGGGAGAAGGCGCGGGCCGCCGGCCTGGCAACGCCCACCTTCGGCCTGCTGACCGACATCATCTGCTGCCCGGGCGGTGACTTCTGCGCCCTCGCCAACGCCAAGTCGATCCCCATCGCCAACGCCATCCAGGCCCGCTTCGAGGATCTGGACTACCTCTACGACATCGGTGACATCGAGCTCAACATCTCCGGCTGCATGAACTCATGCGGTCATCACCACGTCGGCCACATCGGCATCCTCGGCGTCGACAAGAACGGCTCCGAGTGGTACCAGGTCAGCCTCGGCGGCAGCCAGGGCAACGACACCAGCATCGGCAAGGTCATCGGGCGCTCCTTCGCCGCCGCCGAAATGCCGGATGTCATCACCAACATCATCGACGTATACCGGGCCCAGCGCCTCGAGGGCGAACGTTTCATCGAAACGGTCCGCCGCATCGGCCTCGACCCGTTCAAGATCGGCGTGTATGGCGACGCCGCCATCATCGAAAGGAAGCAGCATGCCTAAGCTCATCAAGAACGGCCGCGTCATCGACGACGCCGCCCAGATCCTGGTTCTCGACGAGACGCAGGCCCCTGAAGCCCTCAGCCTGCCTGAAGGCCCGGTGTTCGTGCCCCTGGCGGTGTGGCAGGCCCACAAGGGCATTCTGGCCGACAACAAGGCCGTCGGCGTGTGGCTGGACAGCCATGAGAGCGTCGAGGATCTGGCCGAGGACCTGGACAGCCTGTCCGCAGTGGCCCTCAACTTCCCCAAGTTCACCGACGGCCGCGCCTATTCCGGTGCCGCCCTGCTGCGTACCCGCTACGGCTTCAAGGGTGAGATCCGCGCCATCGGCGACGTGCTGCGCGACCAGTTCTTCTTCATGCAGCGCTGCGGCTTCGACACGATCCAGCCCAAGACCGGCAAGTACAGTGACGCCCAGCTCAACGAAGCCCTGGCCAGCCTGAAGGACTTCTCGGCGCCCTACCAGGCCGCCGTCGACCAGCCGGAGCCCCTGTTCCGCCGCGCCCAGCGCGCCGCCTGACGGAGACTCGCATGCATCCGAACCAGAACCCCAAGCTCGACGATCCCGTGCTGCGTGCCAGCCTGGACGCCAAGGTCGCCACCCTGAAAGCCGACCTGGCCACCTGGGCGGCCGAACTGCCAGCCATCACCCTGGCCAACAGCCTCGGCGCCGAGGACATGGTCCTGACCGACATAATCGCCACACACACGCTGCCCATCGAGATCTTCTCCCTCGACACCGGCCGCCTGCCCCTCGAGACCTATGACCTGATGGCCAAGGTGCAGCAGCACTACGGCCTCAAGTTGAAGTTCTTCTACCCGCAGCACGAAGCCATCGAGGCCTTCACCCGGGAAAACGGCATCAACGCCTTCTACGACAGCGTCGAGCTGCGCAAGGCCTGTTGCCACGCCCGCAAGGTCGAGCCCCTGGGCCGTGCGCTGGCCGGCAAGCAAGCCTGGATCACCGGTCTGCGGGCCCAGCAATCCACCACCCGCACCGATCTGCCCAAGCGTGAATTCGACCAAGGCAACGGCCTCGTCAAGTTCAATCCGCTGGCCGACTGGACCGAGAAGGAAGTGTGGGCCTACATCCGCCTCAACCAGGTGCCCTACAACGCCCTGCACGACAAGTTCTACCCCAGCATCGGCTGCGCCCCCTGCACCCGCCCGGTCTCGATCGGCGAGGATGTGCGCGCGGGTCGCTGGTGGTGGGAAAATCCGGAATCCAAGGAATGCGGCCTGCACGTCAAGAAGTAATGCGTGCCCAAGAATCACCCATTGAGTAAAGCCATGTCGACGCTGACCAAACAAACCCTGAGCCACCTGGACTGGCTCGAATCCGAAGCCATCCACATCATGCGTGAAGTGGCCGGCCAGTGCAGCAACCCGGTGTTGCTGTTCTCCGGCGGCAAGGACTCCATCTGCATGCTGCGGCTGGCTGAAAAGGCCTTCCGCCCCGGCAAGTTCCCCTTCCCGCTGATGCACATCGACACCGGCCACAACTACAAAGAGGTCGTCGAATTCCGCGACAAGCGTGCCGCCGAGCTGGGCGAGCGCCTGATCGTGCGCTCCGTCGAAGACTCCATGAAGCGCGGCACCGTCGTGCTCAAGCACGAGAACGAATCCCGCAACAAGCACCAGTCCGTGACGCTCCTCGAGGCCATCGAGGAGTTCGGCTTCGATGCCTGTATCGGTGGCGCCCGCCGCGACGAGGAGAAGGCCCGCGCCAAGGAGCGGACCATGAGCTTCCGCGACGAATTCGGCCAATGGGATCCGAAGAACCAGCGCCCCGAGCTGTGGAACCTCTACAACGCCCGCAGCCACAAGGGCGAGAACATCCGCGCCTTCCCGATCAGCAACTGGACCGAGATGGACGTGTGGCAATACATCGAGCGCGAAGGCCTCGAACTGCCCTCCATCTACTTCGCCCACACCCGCCCTGTGGTGCTGCGCCAGGGTGCCATCGTGCCGGTGAATGTGCCCCTGACCAACGGGGAGCTGACCAACCTGCCGAAGGCTGGCGAGGAGATCATCGACCTGCAGGTGCGCTTCCGCACCGTTGGCGACATTTCCTGCACCGCTCCGGTTGAATCGGATGCCGACACCGTCGAAAAGATCGTGCTGGAAACCGCCACCACCACCATCACCGAGCGCGGCGCCACCCGCCTGGACGACCAGACCAGCGACGCCTCCATGGAACAACGCAAGAAAGAGGGTTACTTCTAAATGAGCGCCCACCACGTAGAAGACCGGGGCCTGCTGCGCTTCCTGACCTGTGGCTCCGTCGATGACGGCAAGAGCACCCTGATCGGCCGCCTGCTGTTCGACACCAAGGCCATCCTCGCCGACACGCTGACCGCCATCGAGCGCACCTCGAACAAGCGCGGCCTGACCGCGGTGGACCTGTCCCTGCTCACCGACGGCCTGCAGGCCGAGCGTGAACAGGGCATCACCATCGATGTGGCCTACCGCTACTTCTCCACCGGCACCCGCAAGTACATCATTGCCGACGCGCCCGGCCACGAGCAGTACACCCGCAACATGTTCACCGCGGCCTCCACGGCCAACCTGGCGATCATCCTGATCGACGCGCGCAAGGGCGTGCTGACCCAGACCCGCCGCCACAGCTACCTGGCCAAGCTGGTGGGCATCCCCCATCTGCTGGTGGCCGTGAACAAGATGGACCTGGTGGACTATGACCAGGCCACCTACAACCAGATCGTCGCCGACTACAAGGCCTTTGCCGAGCAGATCGGCTTGACCGACGTGCGCTTCATCCCCCTGTCGGCACTCAACGGCGACATGATCGTGGATCGTGGCGAACGCCTGGACTGGTATGACGGCCCGACGCTGATCGACATCCTCGAAAGCGCCCCCGCCGCCCACACCGAAAAGGCTGAGAGCTTCCGCTTCCCGGTGCAGTACGTGTGCCGCCCGCAGGCCTCCGACAACCCCGAGCTGCACGACTACAGGGGCTTCATGGGCCGCGTGGAGGCTGGCGAGATCAAGGTTGGCGACAGCGTGACCGTGCTGCCCAACGGGCTCACCACCAAGGTCAAGGACATCCAGCTGTACGGCGCCTCCCTCGACAAGGCCATCCACGAGCAATCCGTCACCCTGCTGCTCGAGGACGAGATCGACATCTCCCGCGGCGACATGATCGTCAATAGCGACGAGCTGCCGACCCAGACCAAGCAGATCGATGCGGTTGTCTGCTGGCTGTCCGAAACGCCCCTGTCGCCGGCACGCACCTACTGGCTGCGTCACACCACCCGCGAGGTGAAGGCCAAGGTGGCGGCAATCGCGCACCGAGTGGACATCAACTCCCTGGAAAACGAGTCGGCCAGCACCCTGGCGATGAACGACATCGCCCGCCTGACCCTCAAGCTCGCCCAGCCGATCTTCGCCGACACCTATGAAGCCTCCCGCGCCACCGGCGCGTTCATCATCATCGACGAATCCACCAACAACACGGTGGGTGCAGGGATGATCATCGGCTGACCATCGCCCGACCTCTGCCGGGCAGGTAAGCATCGAGCAAAAGGCCCTTCGGCAGCAACGCCGAAGGGCCTTTTGTTGTCTTGCATCGCGGGAGGAGCCCCCACGGAACCACCCGTATCCGGAAAGTCGCGCCGCCTGCGGGAGACCCGCAACAGAACACCCGAGCTACTTTTATCCCCCGGCCCGCTACAACCGAACATCCGGTAGCCCAGAAAACACAAAAGCCGGCTTTCGCCGGCTTTGTGCATCCGCAGTAACCCGCAGATTGGTATTACTTAGGCTGCAGCCTGTTCCGCTTCCGGAGCGGCCACTTCGCCATCCGGACGATCCAGCAGCTCAACGAACGCCATCGGGGCGTTGTCGCCATCGCGGAAACCACACTTCAGGATACGCAGGTAACCGCCGTTGCGGGTCGCGAAACGCGGGCCCAGTTCGTCGAAGATCTTCACGACGATCTCACGATCGCGCAGACGATCGAAAGCCAGGCGGCGGTTGGCCAGGCTCGGCTTCTTGCCGAGAGTGATCAGAGGCTCAACAACCTTGCGCAGTTCCTTGGCCTTCGGCACGGTGGTCTTGATGACCTCGTGACGCAGCAGGGAGTTCGCCATGTTGCGCAGCATAGCCTGACGGTGGCTGCTGGTGCGGTTGAGCTTGCGAAGACCGTTACGGTGACGCATTTGGAATTACCTCTTCTTCGTTACGCTCAACCGAGCTTTTCCAGCCCGGCCGGCGGCCAGTTTTCAAGTTTCATGCCGAGGGTCAGGCCACGGGAGGCCAGGACTTCCTTGATCTCGTTCAGAGACTTACGACCAAGGTTCGGCGTTTTGAGCAGTTCGGTTTCGGTGCGCTGGATCAGATCACCGATGTAGTAGATGTTCTCGGCCTTGAGGCAGTTCGCGGAGCGAACGGTCAGTTCGAGGTCATCCACCGGGCGCAGCAGGATCGGGTCGATGGCCGGAGCCTTCGGCGCTTCGATCGCGGTCGGCGTACCTTCCAGATCCGCAAACACCGAGAGCTGATCCATCAGCACACGAGCAGCGAAACGGACGGCTTCCTCAGGATCAACAGCACCGTTGGTCTCGATATCGAGGACCAGACGATCCAGGTCGGTACGCTGCTCGACGCGAGCGCTCTCAACCGTGTAGCTGACGCGACGAACCGGACTGAAGGAGGCATCAAGAACGATGCGACCAATGGTCTTGGATTCGCCAGCAGCCGGACGCTGGTTGCCAGGAACATAACCACGACCCTGCTCGACCTTGACCTGCAGATCCAGCTTGCCACCAGGCGCGAGGTGCGCCAGAACGTGATCGGGGTTGATCACCTCGACATCGTGCGACAGCTCGATGTCGGCAGCGGTGACAACACCTTCGCCAGACTTGGTCAGGGACAGGGTCGCTTCGTTCCGACCATGCAGCTTGAGAACAACGCCCTTCAGGTTCAGCAGAAGATCAACAACGTCTTCCCGAACGCCGTCCAGCGTGGAGTACTCGTGCAGTACGCCCTCGATCGAAACTTCGGTCGGTGCGTAGCCCGGCAGCGAGGACAGCAGAATGCGACGGAGCGCGTTGCCCAGGGTGTGACCAAAGCCGCGTTCAAACGGCTCCATCGTCACACGAGCGTGCACCGGCGAAACATTCTGCACCTCGATGATGCGCGGTTTCAGCAGAGCATTACTTTGCATCGACAATCCTTCTCTAGAGTCGCGCCTCAGAGGGCGCGACCACCATTAACGCGAATACAGTTCGACGACCAGACCTTCGTTCAGGGTCGCAGGCAGCTCCGCACGTTGCGGATAAGCCTTGAACGTGCCCTTGCCGGCCTTGACGTCCATCGCGAGCCATTCCGGGAAACCACGGGACTCGGCGGCTTCCAGGGAAGCCTTGACGCGCAGCTGGTTACGAGCAGCGTCGGTCAGCTGGATCTCGTCGCCGGGGCGAACGGTGTAAGAGGGGATGTTCACCCGCTTGCCATTCACCAGCACGCCGTTGTGGCGAACCACCTGACGAGCTTCGGCGCGGGAAGCACCGAAACCCATGCGGTAAGCCACGGCATCCAGGCGGCCTTCCAGCAGCTGGAGCAGGTTCTCACCGGTCTGACCCTTGCGGCGGTCGGCTTCGGCGTAGGTCTTGCGGAACTGACGCTCGAGCACACCGTACAGGCGACGGATCTTCTGCTTTTCACGCAGCTGGACGCCATAGCCGGAAAGGCGCTGGCCGGACTTTTGACCATGCTGGCCAGGAGCGTAGGAACGACGCTCAATGGCGCACTTGTCGGTAAAGCACTTTTCGCCCTTCAGGAAGAGCTTTTCACCCTCGCGTCGGCACTGACGGCACTTGGGGTCGAGATTACGAGCCACTGTTCAACTCCTTGTCAGATACGACGCTTCTTCGGCGGACGGCAGCCGTTGTGCGGGATCGGCGTGATATCGGTAATCGTGGTGATCTTGATACCGAGCGCATTCAGCGCGCGAACGCTGGATTCGCGGCCGGGGCCGGGGCCCTTCACGCGGACTTCCAGGTTCTTGATGCCACACTCGACGGCCACCTTGCCGGCCGCTTCAGCAGCAACCTGGGCAGCGAACGGGGTGCTCTTGCGGGAGCCCTTGAAGCCGGCGCCGCCGGAAGTAGCCCACGACAGCGCGTTGCCCTGGCGATCGGTGATCGTGATGATCGTGTTGTTGAAAGAAGCGTGAACGTGGGCAATGCCCTCAGCCACGTTCTTTTTGATCTTCTTGCGAACCTTCGCAGCAGTCTTTGCCATGTCTTATCCCTATTACTTCTTGCCGGCGATCGCCTTGCGCGGACCCTTGCGGGTACGAGCATTGGTACGCGTGCGCTGGCCACGAAGGGGCAGACCACGACGATGGCGCACCCCGCGATAGCACCCCAGATCCATGAGGCGCTTGATACTCATCGTCACTTCACGGCGGAGGTCACCTTCGACGGTGAACTTCGCGACTTCGTCACGAAGCCGTTCCATGTCGGATTCAGTCAGATCCTTGATCTTAGTGGAGCGGGCAACATTGGCCGCATCACAGATCTGTTGCGCACGAGTGCGACCAATACCGAAGATCGCGGTAAGAGCAATCTCAGTATGCTTGTGGTTGGGAATGTTTACCCCTGCAATGCGGGCCATGCGTTCACCCCAAAATGCTAAACATTAAATTATAAAGAATGCGGGTGACCGCATCAACCCTGACGCTGCTTGTGACGCGGATCGGTGCAGATCACGCGAACGACACCTTTGCGACGGACAATCTTGCAGTTTCTGCAAAGACGCTTGACCGATGCTTGAACTCTCATTTCTTGCTCCTAACTACGTATCTGTTATTTCGCTCGGAAAACGATCCGGGCTCTGCTCAAATCGTACGGCGTCAGCTGAACTGTCACCTTGTCGCCGGGAAGAATACGGATGTAATGCATGCGCATCTTTCCGGAAATATGGCCCAAGACCACATGCCCATTTTCAAGCTTGACCTTGAAGGTGGCATTGGGGAGGTTTTCGAGAACCTCACCCTGCATCTCGATGTAATCTTCCTTCGACATAAGACTATTTGAGCGGCACCCGCGAGCCCTTGAAGTTAGCCTTCTTCAACAGGCTTTCGTACTGGTGGGACATGATGTAGGCCTGAACCTGGGACATGAAGTCCATCGTCACCACCACGATGATCAACAAGGACGTCCCGCCAAAGTAGAACGGTACGTTCCACTTGAGGATCAGAAACTCAGGCAGCAGACAGACCAGGGTGATGTACACCGCACCGGCCAGCGTGAGCCGCATGAGGATCTTGTCGATGTAGCGTGCAGTCTGGTCACCAGGCCGAATACCGGGAACGAACGCTCCGCTCTTCTTGAGGTTGTCCGCCGTCTCCTTCGAATTGAAGACAAGCGCCGTGTAGAAGAAGCAGAAGAACACGATCGCAGCCGCATACAGGATCACGTAGATCGGCTGACCGGGGGCCAGCGTGGATCCGAGATCCTTGAGCCAGGTCATGCTTTCCGACGAGCCGAACCACTGGGCCAGGGTAGCCGGAAAAAGAATGATGCTCGAAGCAAAGATCGGAGGAATCACACCCGCCATGTTCAGCTTGAGAGGCAGATGCGAGCTCTGACCACCGTAGATCTTGTTGCCGACCTGACGCTTGGCATAGTTCACCAGGATCTTGCGCTGCCCCTTCTCCACGAAGACAACCACCGCGGTAACCGCAACCACAAGGATGCAGATGACCAAGGCCGTGAAGGGATGCATTGCGCCGGTGCGAACCAGCTCGAACAGACCACCCAGCGAGTTCGGCAGACCCGCCGCGATACCCGCAAAGATGATGATGGAGATCCCGTTACCCAGTCCGCGCTCGGTGATCTGCTCGCCCAGCCACATCAGGAACATCGTACCAGTCACCAACGTGGAAACCGTGACGAAGCGGAACATCACACCGGGCTCGAGCACCAGACCTTGCTGGGATTCCAGCGCAATCGCGATACCAAGCCCCTGGAACAGCGCCAGTGCGAGCGTGCCATATCGGGTGAACTGCGTGATCTTGCGCCGCCCTGCCTCACCTTCCTTCTTGAGCGCCTCGAGCTGCGGCGAAGCAACCGTAAGCAGCTGCATGATGATCGATGCCGAAATGTACGGCATGATCCCCAGCGCGAAGAGAGTGAAACGCGACAACGCCCCACCGGAAAAGAGGTTGAAAACCCCCAGGATCCCGCCCTTCTGGCTCTTGAACAGCTCAGCCAAGGCAACGGGATCGATTCCGGGCACCGGGATGTGCGCGCCGATCCGATAAACGATCAGCGCGCCCAGCAGGAACATCAAGCGACGCTTGAGATCCCCGAACTTACCCGGAGCAGCCAGCGCAGACTGTTGATTTGCCACGCTGAACCTTACTCGGCGGACTCGACAGAACCACCGGCAGCCTCGATGGCAGCCTTGGCACCCTTGGTGACACCGACGCCGCGCAGGCTGATCTTGCGAGTGATCGCACCGGACAGCACCACCTTGGCGGCAAGCGCGTCGGCAGCAACGATGCCGGCCTGTTGCAGCACGAGCAGGTCGATCTGATCAACCGGGAGGGCTTCCAGCTCGGACAGGCGCACTTCACCAATACGGGCACGGGTCAGCGACACGAAGCCACGCTTCGGCAGACGACGCTGCATGGGCATTTGACCGCCCTCGAAGCCAACCTTGTGGAAACCACCGGTACGGGACTTTTGACCCTTGTGACCGCGACCGGCAGTCTTGCCGAGACCGCTGCCGATACCACGACCAACTCGCTTCGCAGCGTGCTTGGCGCCCGCTGCAGGTTTAATGGCGTTCAGGCGCATTTTCAGGCCTCCCACTTAACGAGGTAGGCGACCTTGGTGATCATGCCCCGCACTGCAGGAGTATCCTGCAGCTCCACCGTTTGGTGGAGACGGCGAAGCCCAAGTCCGCGCACAGTTGCACGATGGGGTTGCTTCGTACCGATGACGCTCTTGACGAGCGTGACCTTGATTTTCTTTTCGGACATGACTTACCCCAGGATCTCTTCAACCGTCTTGCCGCGCTTGGCAGCGATGACGGAAGGAGCGTTGGTAGCCAGGAGGCCGTTAAGCGTGGCACGAACCACGTTGTACGGATTGGTGGAGCCGATGGACTTGGCGATGATGTCGGTGACACCCATCACTTCGAACACAGCACGCATCGCACCGCCCGCAATGATGCCGGTACCCTGGGGAGCCGGCTGCATCAGCACGGAGGACGCACCGTGCTTGCCGATCACGGAGTGATGCAGCGTGCCGTTCTTCAGGGACACCTTGGCCATCTTGCGACGAGCCTCTTCCATAGCCTTCTGCACAGCCACCGGCACTTCACGGGACTTACCCTTGCCCATGCCGACGCTGCCATCACCATCACCGACCACGGTCAGAGCGGCGAAGCCGAGAATCCGGCCACCCTTCACAACCTTGGTGACGCGGTTGATGGAAACCATCTTTTCGCGCAGGCCGTCGTCGCGCTCTTCGGAGGCCTGCGGTTTCTTGTTACCTTGCTGCTTAGCCATGCTAAACCTCGCTTAGAACTTCAACCCGCCTTCGCGGGCGGCATCGGCAAGCGCCTTCACGCGGCCGTGGTACTGGAAACCGGAGCGATCGAACGCCACGGCTTCGATGCCGGCGGCCTTAGCACGCTCGGCAATCAGCTTGCCCACCACCACTGCGGCGGCCGTGTTGCCACCGTTCGACACCTGGGCGCGCACGTCGGCCTCGACGGTCGAAGCTGCAGCCAGAACCTTGGAACCACAACCGGCGATGATCTGCGCGTAGATGTGGGAGTTGGAACGGAACACGGACAGACGGACTGCCTTCATTTCCGCAATCTTGGCACGGGTTTTCCGTGACCGGCGCAAACGCGTTTCCTTCTTGGTGATCATGATCCGCCCTTACTTCTTCTTGGTTTCTTTCAAGGACACCACTTCGTCGGAGTAGCGAACGCCCTTGCCCTTGTAGGGCTCCGGCGCGCGGTACGCGCGAACTTCGGCGGCTACCTTGCCGACAGCCTGCTTGTCGACACCCTTGATGACGATTTCGGTCTGAGTCGGGGTTTCCACCTTGATGCCAGCGGGCATGGTATGCACCACCGGGTGGGAGAAACCGAGAGACAGGTTCAGCTTGTCGCCCTGGGCTTGAGCACGATAACCCACGCCGACCAGGGTCAGCTTGCGCTCGAAACCCTTGGATACGCCGGTCACCATGTTGTTCACCAGAGCACGCACGGTGCCGGACATGGCCTTGCTATTCACAGCACCCTCAATGGCGGAGCACTGCACGGCATCGCCTTGACGCTCGACCTTGACGGAGGGATGCAGGGGCAGAACCAGGGAGCCCAGAGGCCCCTTGACCACAACCTGACCAGCATTCACCGTCACATCCACGCCAGCGGGCAGAATTACCGGATTCTTGGCTACACGGGACATGTGATTCTCTCCCTTAAGCCACGATGCACAGCACTTCGCCGCCGGCACGGGCAGCGCGCGCAGCGCGATCGGTCATGACACCCTTGGGGGTGGACACAATCGCCACACCCAAGCCATTCATCACGCGAGGCAGATCGTCGCTACCCTTGTACACGCGCAGGCCAGGACGGCTGACACGCTCGATGCGCTCGATGACCGGACGACCGGCGTAGTACTTGAGGGACAGCGCGAGCTCGGCCTTGCCGGCGCTCTCGGTGACTGCGAAATCGTCGATGTAGCCTTCGCTCTTGAGCACCTTGGCGATGGCAACCTTCAGCTTGGAAGAGGGCATCACGACAGAGCTCTTTTGCGCCTGCTGCGCGTTACGAATACGCGTCAGCATATCGGCGATCGGATCAGACATGCTCATATCTTCGACCCCTTACCAGCTTGCCTTGGTCATGCCGGGCACTTCACCGCGGAAGGCAACTTCACGCAGCTTGTTACGGCACAGACCGAATTTACGGAAAACACCACGCGGGCGACCAGTCTGCTCACAGCGGTTACGCTGACGGCTCGGGCTGGAATTGCGCGGCAGTTGCTGCAGCTTGAGACGCGCGATCATGCGCTCTTCATCCGACAGCTTGGCGTTGTTGATCTGCTCGAACAGAGCAGCACGCTTGGCCGCGAACTTGGCAACCGTTTTAGCGCGCTTCTCTTCGCGATTGATCAGGGACAGTTTCGCCATAACACCCTCAGTTCTTGAAAGGGAACTTGAACGCGGCGAGCAGAGCGCGCGCCTCGTCATCCGACTTTGCAGTCGTCGTGATGCTGATATTCATCCCGCGCAGAGCATCGATCTTGTCGTACTCGATTTCCGGGAAAATGATCTGCTCCTTGACACCCAGGTTGTAGTTGCCGCGGCCGTCGAAGCCCTTGCCGGCAATACCACGGAAGTCACGGATACGCGGCATCGCGATGGTGACCAGGCGATCGAGGAATTCGTACATGCGGGGACCACGCAGGGTCACCATGCAGCCGATCGGATAGCCATCACGGATCTTGAAGCCGGCGATCGACTTCTTCGCCTTGGTGGTCACGGGCTTCTGACCAGCGATCTTCTGCAGATCGCCAACAGCGTAGTCCAGGACCTTCTTGTCACCCACAGCTTCACCGACACCCATATTCAGGGTGATCTTGGTGATGCGGGGCACTTCCATGACCGACTTGTAGCCGAACTTCGAAAGAAGCTCAGGCGCAACGGTCTCTTTATAGAATTCTTGCAGGCGCGCCATGACTACCCCTTACGCATCCACTACTTCGCCATTGGACTTGAAGACGCGAACCTTGCGGCCATCCTCAAGAACCTTGAAGCCAACGCGATCAGCCTTCTGGGTGGCCGCGTTGAACAGCGCCACGTTGGAAGCCTGGATCGGCATTTCCTTTTCGACGATACCGCCGACTTCACCCTTCATCGGGTTCGGACGGACGTGCTTCTTAACGCGATTGATACCTTCAACCACGAGAGTGCCGTCGAGAACACGCAGAACGGTGCCGCGCTTACCCTTATCCTTGCCCGTAAGGACGGCGACTTCGTCGCCTTTGCGAATCTTATTCACAATAACCCCTTAGAGAACTTCAGGCGCCAGGGAAACGATCTTCATGAACTTTTCGGTACGCAGTTCACGCGTCACCGGTCCGAAGATACGCGTACCGATCGGCTCGCCCTTGTTGTTAAGCAGGACCGCAGCATTGCGGTCAAACTTGATCAGCGAGCCATCCGGACGACGCACACCCTTGGCGGTACGAACCACCACGGCGCTATAGACGTCGCCCTTCTTGACACGACCACGCGGGGCCGCATCTTTAATACTCACCTTGATGATGTCACCCACACCGGCGTAGCGACGCTTAGAGCCGCCAAGCACCTTGATGCACATCACGTAACGCGCGCCGGTATTATCGGCGACGTCCAGCATCGTTTGCATTTGGATCATTTAAACTCTCCAACTTGACACGCTAGGCGCGGTCAGTCTTGGATCCCGTTCGGGTTGATTGGACTTGCACAGGAACCGTGCAAGAGCAAAGACAGCAATAATAATGGCTTGCCAATCGCTTGGCAAGCCATTTGTACAACGAGCGCTACTTAAACTGCCACAACCTGCTCGAGAACCTTAGTCACCCGCCAGGTCTTGGTCTTGGAAATCGGGCGGCTCTCCTCGATCTCGACCAGATCGCCCTGCTTCGCAATACCACCCTCGACGTGGGCATGGTACTTGGCGGTACGGGTGATCACCTTGCCATACAGCGGGTGCTTCACACGACGTTCCACCAGTACGGTGACCGTGTTGGTCATCTTGTCGCTGATGACGCGGCCAACTTCAACACGCTTGATCTTCTTGACTTGATCGTTCATTTCGCACCCGCCTTCTCGCGAAGAATGGTCTTGACCCGGGCGATGTCCTTGCGAACCTTGCCGAGCTGCGAAGTGTTGCCAAGCTGCTGAGTCGCGATCTGCATGCGCAGGCTGAATTGAGCCTTACGCAGTTCAAGCAGTTCAGCGTTGAGCTGGTCGGCGTCCTTCGCCCTCAATTCCGAAGCTTTCATGTTTTACCCCACCATCCGGACAACGAAGACGGTTTCGATGGGGAGCTTGGCAGCGGCCAGGCGGAACGCCTCGCGGGCCAGGGCTTCATCAACACCATCCATCTCATAGAGAACCTTGCCGGGCTGGATCTCGGCAACCCAGTACTCCGGGCTACCCTTACCGTTACCCATCCGCACTTCCGCCGGCTTCGAAGAGATCGGCTTGTCCGGGAAAACGCGAATCCAAATGCGACCACCACGCTTGATATGACGGGTCATCGCACGACGAGCAGACTCGATCTGGCGAGCAGTCAGACGACCACGCCCAACCGCCTTCAGACCGTACTCGCCAAAGCTTACCTTGGCGCCGCGGGTGGCGAGACCCTTGTTGCGGCCCTTCTGCTCCTTACGATACTTCCTTCTCGACGGCTGCAGCATCATTCACTCCTGCTTCTTTCTTGGTCCGTTTTGCGCCATCAGCCTGTTCGCCGCCAGTGCGGCGCGCGGGCCGCTTGGCACCCGGCTTGCTGTCGGCACCCTCGTTGCGACGACGGCCACGGCGAGCATCGCCTTCGTTCTCCGTCGCAGCAGGCTGCTCATTGCGGGCGAGAGCCTCACCCTTGTAAACCCACACCTTGATGCCGATGACACCATAAGTGGTATGAGCCTCGGAAACACCGTAGTCGATGTCAGCACGCAGGGTGTGCAGGGGCACACGACCTTCGCGATACCACTCGGTACGGGCGATTTCCGCGCCGTTCAGGCGGCCGGAGCTCATGATCTTGATGCCCTGGGCACCCAGACGCATGGCGTTCTGCATCGCGCGCTTCATGGCGCGACGGAACATGATCCGCTTGACGAGCTGCTGGGAGATCGAGTCAGCAATCAGCTGAGCATCGGTTTCCGGCTTGCGGACTTCTTCGATGTTCACGTGAACCGGAACACCCATGATGCCCTGCAGATCGGCCTTCAGCTTCTCGATGTCCTCACCCTTCTTGCCGATCACAACACCCGGACGGGCGCTGAACACGGTGATACGGGCGTTCTTGGCAGGACGCTCGATGACCACACGGCTCACGGAAGCGTGGGCCAGCTTCTTCTTCAGATGCGCCCGGACCTTCAGGTCTTCGTTGAGCATCGTGGAGAAGTCGCTACCGGCAGCAAACCAGCGGGAGCCCCAGTTACGCGTAACCGCCAGGCGGAAGCCAGTCGGATGGATTTTCTGTCCCATGGGTTCTCCTTACTCTCCGACCGTCACGTAAATGTGGCAGGTCGGTTTGCTGATGCGATTGCCACGACCCTTTGCACGAGCGGTAAAACGCTTCAGCGTCGTACCTTGCTCAACATAGATGGTCTTGACGCGCAGGCTGTCGATATCGGCGCCGTCATTGTGCTCGGCGTTGGCGATAGCGGACTCAACAACCTTCTTGATGATCTTCGCGCCCTTCTTGGGCGAGAAGGTCAGGATGTTGAGAGCCTGTTCAACAGTCTTGCCACGGACCAGGTCCGCAACCAGACGACCCTTTTGTTCCGACAGGCGAACGCCGCGGAGAATGGCTTTGGTTTCCATCGTCATCTCTCCTTAGCGCTTGGCCTTCTTGCTGGCGGCGTGACCCTTGAAGGTACGGGTGAGCGCGAACTCGCCAAGCTTGTGACCAACCATGTTTTCGGAAACGTACACCGGAATGTGCTGACGACCGTTGTGAACGGCGATGGTCAGACCGACAAAATCCGGAAGCACCGTGGAGCGACGCGACCAGGTCTTGATCGGACGCTTGTCATTCGAGGCCCGCGCCGCATCCACCTTCTTCAGCAGGTGACCGTCGACAAAGGGGCCCTTCTTAATAGAACGTGCCATGTCTTACCTCTTATCGCTTGTGCCGACGCTGAACAATCATGGAGTCGGTACGCTTGACGCTACGGGTACGATAACCCTTGGTCGGCTGACCCCACGGACTGACAGGCACGCGGCCTTCGCCAGTACGACCTTCACCACCGCCGTGCGGGTGATCAACCGGGTTCATCGCCGTGCCGCGAACGGTCGGGCGGATGCCCCGCCAACGGTTCGCACCGGCCTTACCGATCTTGCGCAGGCTGTGCTCTTCGTTACCCACTTCACCGATGGTCGCGCGGCACTCGATATGAACGCGGCGGATTTCGCCGGAGCGCAGGCGAACCTGAGCGTAGATGCCTTCACGAGCCAGCAGCTGCACGGAAGTACCAGCGGCGCGGGCGAGCTGAGCACCCTTACCCGGGATCATCTCGACGCAGTGCAGGGTGGTACCGACCGGGATGTTGCGAATCGGCAGGGTGTTGCCCGGCTTGATCGGAGCCTCGGAGCCGGAAACGACGGTTTGACCGACAACCAGGCCCTTCGGAGCGATGATGTAACGACGTTCGCCATCCGCGTAGCACAGCAGCGCGATGTTGGCGGAGCGGTTCGGGTCATACTCGAGACGCTCGACCTTGGCAACGATGCCGTCCTTGTTGCGACGGAAATCCACCAGGCGGTAGTGCTGCTTGTGACCACCGCCCTTGTGACGGGTAGTGATGTGGCCGTTGTTGTTACGACCCGCAGTCTTGGACTGCTTCTCCACCAGGGACGCGACCGGCGCGCCCTTGTGCAGGGAAGCATTCACGACCTTCACGACGGCACGACGGCCAGCGGAAGTCGGCTTGACTTTAACGAGTGCCATCTCTTATTCCCCCGCCGCGAAGTTGATTTCCTGACCCGGCTTCAGGCAGACGTACGCCTTCTTCCAGCCCTTGCGACGGCCAGTCATCTTGCCAAAGCGCTTTTCCTTGCCCTTGACGTTGGCGACCTGCACAGCCTTCACCTCGACCTTGAAGAGGAGCTCGACGGCCGCCTTCACTTCGGGCTTGGTCGCATCGCTAGCGACGCGAAAAATGATTTGCTCGTTCTTCTCGGCGATATCGGTAGCCTTCTCCGAAATCTGCGGAGCGAGCAGCACCTGCATCAGGCGCTCTTCCTTGAATGCGCTCATTGCCACATTTCCTCCATCTTGGCCAGCGCACCCTTCGTGACCAGCACATTCGGGAAGCGCACCAGGGAAACCGGATCAGTCTCGCTGACTTCGAGAACGAGGACATTCGGAAGATTGCGGGACGACAGGTACAGGTTCTCGTCGAAGGAATCGGTGATCACCAGGACGGAATCCAGACCCAGACCCTTCAGCTTCTGGGACAGAAGCTTGGTCTTCGGCGCTTCGACAGCAAAACCCTCGACGACCGACAGACGACCATCACGGGCCAGCTGGGAGAGGATCGCAGCCACGCCGGCGCGATACATCTTCCGGTTAACCTTGTGAGAGAAGTTCTCGTTCGGCTTGTTCGGGAAGGCACGACCGCCCCCGCGCCAGATCGGGCTGGAGCCCATACCGGAACGAGCACGACCCGTACCCTTCTGACGCCAGGGCTTGTGAGTGGTGTGGGACACTTCATCCCGACCCTTCTGGGCACGATTGCCAGAACGGGCATTGGCCATATAGGCAACGACGACCTGATGAATCAGGGCTTCATTGTATTCCCGGCCAAACAGCGCATCGGACGCCTGCAGAGTCGCAGACGGCTGACCCTGTTCATTCAACAGCTTCAGTTCCATCACGCCCTCCGTCAGTTGCCAGCCTTGACAGCGGGACGAACGATCACGTCACCACCATCATGACCAGGCACACCGCCCTTGATCAGCAAAAGGCCGCGCTCGACATCCACGCGAACCACTTCCAGGTTCTGCACCGTGCACTTCGCAGCACCCAGGTGACCGGTCATGCGCTTACCCGGGAAAACACGACCGGGATCCTGCGCCATACCGATGGAGCCGGGGACATTGTGGCTACGGGAGTTACCGTGGGTCTGACGACCGGACGCGAAGTTGTGACGCTTGATGGTGCCGGCGTAGCCCTTACCGATGGACACGCCACTCACGTCAACCTTCTGACCGACAGCAAAGATATCGACGCCAACCACATCACCCGCCTTCAGAGAAGACAGACGATCAGCGTCAACACGGAATTCCTTGAAGACGTGACCCGCTTCGACACCTGCCTTGGCAAGATGCCCGGCAGCCGCCTTATTGACGCGACTTGCACGCCGAACGCCAAAGGTCACCTGAACGGCGGAATAGCCGTCCGTTTCAGCCGTTTTGATCTGGGTCACACGGTTGTTGGACACATCCAGCACAGTCACCGGAATGGACTGACCATCCTCGGCAAAAATGCGAGTCATGCCCACCTTGCGCCCGACAAGGCCTAGACTCATTTTATTCTCCTTACCCTGGTTGCGATTGACCAGGACCGATTGTCATTACAAACTGCGCCAAAAAGCGCAAGGGCCGGATTATACCGGCCCTTGCGCCATCGGCGCAATAGCTTTGAATTACTGCAGCTTGATTTCGACGTCGACGCCAGCCGGAAGGTCCAGCTTCATCAGTGCATCAACCGTCTTGTCGGTCGGATCCACGATGTCCATCAGACGCAGGTGAGTACGAATCTCGAACTGGTCACGGGAGGTCTTGTTGACGTGCGGGGAACGCAGCAGGTCGAAACGCTCGATACGGGTCGGCAGCGGCACGGGACCACGGACGACTGCACCGGTACGCTTCGCGGTATCCACGATCTCTTGAGCAGACTGATCGATCAGCTTGTAATCGAAAGCCTTGAGACGGATACGGATCTTTTGGTTTTGCATTTTATTTCCCAAAGAGCAGTCGGCCTGGCACACCATGCGCCAGGCCCATCAAAAGTATTACTCGATGACCTTGGCCACCACGCCGGCGCCAACGGTACGGCCACCTTCGCGGATCGCGAAACGCAGACCTTCTTCCATGGCGATCGGAGCAATCAGCTTCACCGTCATGGAGATGTTGTCGCCAGGCATCACCA
>JAFLDU010000334.1 GCA_017309145.1 Zoogloea sp.
ACGAGCCACCGACGATTTTGCATTGACGCTTCGGTAGGCGCCGCTGCGCAGCGTCAGCAGTGCTAACAGCCATCTGACTTCGCAAGAACATCGCCTTCGACCAGGCAGATCATCTGCCTACGTAAATGAAATGGTGAGCTACACATAAGATTTATTTAGGTAGGTAAAGTCTTATGTGGAGTTGCAACGTTAAGTCCATGATCGACCACGTATCCCGGAGCTGGGAACGCAACATAATATTTCTCCGCCGGATACTTGGCTCCGGGCTACGTATGTCATATGTGACTCCTATGGTCAGAGTGAATGCAACCATTCGAGCAGCGTCTTGTTCTGCTTCCAGGAAGGGATTTTCGGTGGTGGCACACCGTCTTCGATTTTCTCAAGCGCTCGTCGCTTCATCTCAAGGTTCGAGCGCGCGTAGATCTGGGTGGTTTGCGCGTCCACGTGTCCCAGGAAGTCGCGGATGATTTCAAGCGAGACACCGCTTTGAAGCAGATGCATTCCCTTGGTGTGCCTGATGCTATGCGGACTGACTGATCGAATGAACCCGGGGCGATCTCTTCGCACAGCCTGGACGTACTTGTTCAGCAAATAGCGGATGCCCCAGCGCGAGAAGCGTGTGCCTCGTCGATTCTGGAACAATGGCCGGTCCGAGCACTCAGGCCGGTCGAGGTCATTGTCGCCAAGGTAATCGCGCAGCATTTGTACCGTGGCATCCATCAGGGGCACGGCACGGGTCTTCCTGCCTTTGCCTGTGAGTCGCACTTGCGCCGGGGAACTCAGTCGCACGTCGCCGACGCTCAGGTCGATCAATTCCTGGACGCGAGCGCCGGTGTCGTATAGAAGGCTCAACAGCACAGCATCCCGGTGCCCCTCCCGTGAACGGAGGTCTGGTTGTGCAAGAATCTGGGCAAGATCTTCCTTGACCAGGTAGCCCACGTTGGCGCGAGGCTGCTTCTGCAGCGGGATGGCCAGAATGCGCTGGCACTGCAACATGATTTCGGGCACTTCCGACTGGACATAGCGGAAGAAGGAATGCAATACCGCCAAGCGTTGGTTTTGTGTGCCAATCGACACGTGCCTTTCCTTAGCCAGATAGTCGAGGAACGCCTCCACCAGGCTGCTGTCGATGTGTGCCAGGCAGAGCCGTTCAAGGGCGATGCCGCGCTGGTCCCGACAGAACCGCAGCAGCAGCGTGAACACGTCGCGATAGGCACGGATGGTGTTGGGGCTGAGGTTGCGTTGCGCGGCCAGATAGTGAGTCAGGTAGTGCGTCAGGTGCGTTGAGAAGTCGGTGGGTTTCATGATATGACCCTCCGCGGAATGACATCGCCGAAGTGAGTCTCGGAGCGGGCTGTGATTTCAGGGAACAGTTCGGCTGTCAGATGCAGGTAATGCTGTGTCCCCACCACCGACAGATGCCCCATATAGGTCGCCAGCACCGGCAGCTTGGCGTCGAGGTCCGCGCCCTGACGATACCAACGCAACAGGCTGTGAACAGCGAAGGTGTGCCGAAGATCGTGCACACGCGGGCCCTTTCCTCGACCGCCGTGCGATATGCCGCTGCGCGTTAACAGCTTCCGGTAGGTTTCATAAACCGACGATATGGCCCAGTGGCCGCCGCACAGGTTTGGGAAGAAGTACGCGCTTTCCGGCCGGCGGCCAAACTCCTGGTCGAACCTCTGCAACCGTTGCACCAGGCTGACCGCCGGGGGGACCTGGCGGTCCTTGCCGAATTTGGTCTGGCGCAACGTCAGCACACCGCGACCAAGATCCACGTCACCGACCTTCAGATTCAACACCTCGCTCACCCGCAAACCGCAACCATAGAGCAGACGAAACACCTCGGGCATGATCAAATGACGCAGTGGCGAATGCCCACTGGGTTTGAAGTGGTCGACTACATCAAGCAAGCGCCGTACTTCGGCATGAGTCAGGATGCGCGGCGAGAAGCTGCTGCCGCCTTTTGCCATTTGATGAGGATCCGGTACGTGCGCGGCACAGCCCTGTTTGACCATGAAGATGGCGAGCTGGCGGATCGTGTGGCTACGTTTGCTATGGTTTACCGCGCTCTCGTGAGGCCGCTTGGCAAGCCATTTCAGGACCAACGCACGGGGAAGTTCGCACTTCGCCAAGGCTTCACTCACGAGAAACCGGTCAAGGCGCTCCAGCGCCTCGGCGCCAGAACGATATTTATAACCGACCGCCTGTTTTTCCTGGATGAGCCGTTCTATCAGGGGCGCTACCGGGCTGCGGAATTGCAATGGGAATTTGCTATTCGCCATGGCACACCTCCTCGGGATCGAGCGCCGCGCCGCGCAACGATTCCACGTCGGCCTTGGCATAGATCATGGTTGACGCGGTGGTGGCGTGACCCAGGATGTCGGAAATGACGTGCAGTGGTGTTTGCTCCTGTAGAAGCCGCGTCGCCAGCGTGTGGCGCAGCGAGTGCAGCCCGCAGCGCTGCGGAGTTCGGAATTCAATTCCAGCTCGCTGTCGCCATTCGCTTACGACATGATGAAGTCGGCTATCCGCGCCAATAGGCGTAAACGGAAGCTTCGCCCTGAGGAACACTTCGCGATGGGGCGTCTGGGGCCTGCCTGCCTTGAGGTAATCGATCAAGGCTTCGCCGATTTCCTCCGACATCGGCAGGCACAATGGTCCACCTGTCTTCGACTGCCTGATTTCGATGGTGGCCGTATCCCATTGGAGATCGTCCAGCTTCAGAGTTCGGATATCGCCTGACCGCAGACCCAAGCGGCTAGCCAGCAGCAGGATGGCGTAGTCGCGCTTGCCCCGGGGCGAAGTGCGATCAATCACCTTGAGCAGTTTACCAACCAATTCCGGGTCCCAGACTGAAGGAATGGTCCCGTCCCGCGGCACCCGAATGGTCGGCAACACCAGAGCGAGATCGCGGTGCACAATCTGGCGCTGGAGAAGATAGCGAAGGAAACTGCGAAGATCGGACGTGCCCCGGGAGGCAGACCTCGGGCTCCGGGGGCCTCGTGAGATGACGAAGGAGGTTACCTGGTCGGGTTGAAGCTGATCGAGAGCGGTGATCCCGCTTGCTTCCAGATAGTTCAGAAACACCGCGATGGTCCGCATACGCTCTTTGAGAGAGGTCGGCCGCAGATGAAGGCGCTCACGGCAGAATTGCTCGAAATCAGATAGCGGCTTCTTCATCGGCTGCGGAATGTGAAACTGCTCGGTGTACACCACTGGCCGATCAACTCGCCCTTCACGCGCGAAGGCGCGGAGCACCAGCACCCCAAAGTTAACATGTCGGCGCCAGCCTGTTTGCGCCGTCAGGCGCTCGCTGCGTGCTGCCTGATATCTTTCGATGAAGCGTGTGGCCATCTCTTCCGAATACCCTCCGACTTGGCCTGCCTCACAGCAAAACGCAGCAAAATGTTGCCAGACCGTACGGTATCTCTTCAGCGCATTCCTGCTGTAGCGCAACTTGAGCAATTGGTACAACGCATGCTCAATCAATTGTTCCAGGGGAAGTTCGGCGAATCGGTTGGTGGGAGCATTCATGATCGATCTCCTGAGGAGGTGGCCCGGGATGGGCCACAGGAGATCAATCATCAGCTTTTTATGTGCAGTACTTTGAAGCGAAGGCATTGATCCAGAAGGCTCTTAGCGAGCAACTCCACATAAGAATCTACCTACCTAAATAAATGGATGTAATTTGTTCGCGCTCATGCCCCAGTTCCCGGCTGATCGCTAGCCGTGCCTCGTGGTCAATCACCTTTTGCGCCGCGGTCAATTCCTTGGAGCATGGTCCGCCAGCGGCCGGCGCAGCCCAACCGGTGAGTTCCCGGTAGCGCGTTTGCGCATACTGGTGGCGGTGGCCGTGCACCCGGTGGCTGCCGGCCCTGGCGCACTGATACTCGAAGCGTCGGAGCTGCTCCACGTAGCGCTTGTCAGCCGGGATGAGGCTGCCCCTGCCGGCGAAGCGCTTGGTCTCGTCGAGTACCCGGCGCTGCTCTTCATTGCGGATCGGGATTTCCCGCTCGCGGCCGCCCTTGGTCCAGGTATCCTTCAGAACGAGCCTGTCGCCACGATCCGCCCACTCGAGCCGAATCTTGATCGACTCCCCGCGCCGCAATCCGAACGCTGCCTGCAATTGCAGTGACATCCGCGTGTACGGGTC
>JAFLDU010000335.1 GCA_017309145.1 Zoogloea sp.
GGCCGCCCGCCACTATGAAATGGCCCGCGAGCAGGCCCGGCTGCTGTCCCGCGCGGGGCGGGCCGAACGCCTGGCGCGGCCGCCGCTGGCCGGCGTGCCTTTTGGCCTGAAGGATCTGCATCTGTCCCTGAAAGGCACGGTGACCACCCACGGCAGCGCCTTCTTCCGCGACGCGGTGGCCGACCACGACTCCACCCTGGTGCAGCGCTACCAGGCCGCCGGCCTCAACATCTTCGCCAAGTTCACCTCGCCGGAGTTCGGCCAGACCGGCACCACCGAATCCCGCCTGTTCGGTGCCACCCGCAACCCCTGGAATCTGGCGCACAGCACCGGCGGCTCGTCGGGCGGTTCGGCGGCGGCGGTGGCGGCGGGCATCGTGCCGGTGGCCCACGCCAGCGACGGGGGCGGCTCGATCCGCATCCCGGCCAGCCACTGCGGGGTCTTCGGGCTCAAGCCCAGCCGTGGCCTGGTGCCGATGGGCCCCAAGGCCTTGGAGGGCTGGATGGGCCTGTCGGTGCATCACGTGATCAGCCGCAGCGTGCGCGACTCGGCCCTGCTGCTGCAGTTCAGCCAGGGCCCTGAGCCCGGCTCCCGGGTGCTGCCACCGACTCACGACCTGCTGGCCGCCATTCGGCGGGCGCCCACGGGCAAGCGGCCGGGCGGGCTGCGCATTGCGCTTATGGAGGGCAACCCCTTCGGCATGGGCGTGCATGCCGACTGCCTCGACGCCGTGCGCAAGGCCGCCGCCCTGTGCACCCGCCTCGGCCACCACGTGGAAGCCGCCGCGCCGCGCCTGCCCATCCAGGAGATGTTCGCCGGCATGGGCGTGATGACCGGCACCGGCATGCTCACCACCGTGCAGGCCCGCGAGAAGGCCCTCGGCCGCCCGGTGCGCGAGGACGAGCTGGAACCCCTCAACTGGCGCAGCCTGCAGCTGGCCAAGGGCTACACGGCCGAGCAGGTGTTTGCCGCGCGTTCGGCGTTCGACCAGGCCGGCCGCAGCCTCGACGAGTTCTTCGAGGGCTACGACCTGATCCTCTCGCCGGTCACCGCTGCGCCGCCGCCCTTGCTGGGCGAGCTGTCCCTCGACCAGCCCTGGGAGCGCTTCGTGAAGGCCGCCGTGCTGGCCTCGCCCTTCACCGCCATCTTCAACATGTCCGGCCATCCGGCGATGTCGGTGCCCCTGCACTGGAACGCCGCCGGCCTGCCCATCGGCGTGCAGTTCGCCGGCCCCTTCGGTGGCGAGGCCTGCCTGCTGGCCCTGGCCGCCCAGCTGGAGGCCGCCGCCCCCTGGCGCGACCGCCGGCCGGCCTGACCCCCACAACGACAACGATTCCTCCAGGAGACAGATCCATGAGCCTCAACCCCCAATATGTTCCCGGCCACGGCCTGCTCAAGGGCCGCTCGGTGCTGATCACCGCCGCCGCCGGCGCCGGCATCGGCTTCTCGGCCGCCCGGCGCTGCGCCGAAGAGGGCTGCCGCGCCCTGATGATTTCCGACATCCACCCGCGTCGCCTCGAAGAGGCCGTCGCCAAGCTCAAGGAAGAAACCGGCCTTGCCGAGGTGTATGGCCAGCTCTGCAACGTGACCGTCGAGGAAGAGGTGCAGGCCCTGGTGGCCGCCGCCGAAGCCCGGCTGGGTGGTGTGGACGTGCTCATCAACAACGCCGGCCTGGGGGGCCAGAAGCGCGTGGTGGACATGAGCGACGAGGAGTGGAGCAGGGTGCTCGACATCACCCTCACCGGCACCTTCCGCATGACCCGCGCCATGCTCCCCCACATGCAGGCCCGTGGCCGCGGCACCATCGTCAACAACGCCTCGGTGCTGGGCTGGCGGGCCCAGAAGGAGCAGGCCCACTATGCCGCCGCCAAGGCTGGCGTGATGGCCCTGACCCGTTGCGCCGCGCTGGAGGCTGCCGAGTACGGTGTGCGCATCAACGCCGTTTCGCCGTCGATCGCCCTGCACGACTTCCTCAAGAAGGCCTCCAGCGAGGAACTGCTGGCCCAGCTGGCCAGCCGCGAAGCCTTCGGCCGCGCCGCCGAGGTGTGGGAGGTGGCCAATGTGATGGTCTTCCTGGCCAGCGACTACGCCTCCTACATGACCGGCGAGGTGCTGTCGGTCAGTTCCCAGCACGCCTGACGGGGGCGCCATGGCACATGTATTCAGCAGCGCGGCCGAGCTCCTCGCCGCCGCCGGCACCGACCTTGGCACCACTGACTGGCTGGAGATCACCCAGGAAAGGGTGAACCGCTTCGCCGATGCTACCGGCGACCACCAGTGGATCCACGTGGACCCGGAGCGCGCCAAGGACGGCCCCTTCGGCGGCTGCATCGCCCACGGCTACCTGACCCTGTCCCTGGCCAACTATTTCCTGCCCCGGCTGATCCACATCGACAACATGCAGATGGGCGTCAACGTGGGCAGCGACCGGGTGCGCTTCCCGGCTGCCGTCAAGGTGGGCGCGCGCATCCGCGGCCGCGGCGAGATCCTCAAGGTCGAGGCGCTCGGCGATGCAGTGCAATCCACCGTCCGCGTCAGCATCGAGATCGAGGGCAGCGACCGCCCTGGCTGCGTCATCGACACCATCAGCCGCTACACCTTCCACTCCACCGCTCCGGCGGTTTCCTGAAAGCACTGCCATGACCGAAGCCGTCATCGTCTCCACCGCGCGCACCGCGCTGACCAAGTCCTTCCGGGGCTCCTTCAACGACACCGAGGCCCCCGTGCTGGGCGGCCACGTGGTGCGCGCCGTCGTCGAGCGGGCCGGCATCGAGCCGGGCGCCGTCGAGGACGTGATCATGGGCGCCGCCGTGCAGCAGGGCACCCAGGCCTACAACATCGGCCGCCTGTGCGCCTACACCGGCGGCTTGCCCGACAGCGTACCCGGCATGGCCCTGGACCGCATGTGCGCCTCCGGCCTGATGAGCATCGGCGTCGCCGCCAAGAACATCCTGGCCGGCGAGATGAAGATCGCCGTGGCCGGCGGCGTCGAGTCCCTCTCCCTGACCCAGACCAAGCACAAGAACACCTACCGCGCCCAGTCCCTGGCCGTGCAGGAGGTGGTGCCCAGCGCCTACATCCCCATGCTGGAGACCGCCGAGATCGTCTCCCGCCGCTATGGCATCAGCCGCGAGGCCCAGGACGCCTATGCCCTGCAGAGCCAGCAACGCACCGCCGCCGCCCAGGCCGCCGGCCTGTTCGACGCCGAGATCGTGCCCCTGGCCGCCCGCAAGCTCGTCTTCGACAAGGAAGGCAACCCGACCGGCCACGAGGACGTGACCGCCACCCAGGACGAGTGCAACCGCGCCTCCACCACCCTGGAAGACCTGCACAAGCTCAAGCCCGTGTGGAAGGACGGCAAGTGGATCGCCCAGGGCGAGTTCATCACCGCCGGCAACGCCTCGCAGTTCTCCGACGGCGCCTCCGCCGCCCTGCTGATGAGCCGCGATGAAGCCGAGCGGCGGGGCATCACCCCCCTGGGCATCTACCGGGGCATCAGCGTGGCGGGCTGCGCCCCTGACGAGATGGGCATCGGCCCCGTATTCGCCATCCCCAGGCTCCTCGAGCGCTTCGGCCTGGCGGTGGGCGACGTGGGCCTGTGGGAGATCAACGAAGCCTTCGCCTGCCAGGTCCTCCACTGCCGCGACACCCTCGGCATCCCCAACGAGCGCCTCAACGTCAACGGCGGCGCCATCTCCATCGGCCATCCCTTCGGCATGTCCGGCGCCCGCATGGTCGGCCACGCGCTGCTGGAAGGCCGCCGTCGTGGGGTGCGCTACGTGGTGGTGTCGATGTGCATCGGCGGCGGGATGGGCGCGGCGGGCTTGTTCGAAGTGTGCTGATGGCTCCCGAAGGAGCGGATGGGGGCGTGGTCCGCGCAGCTGGCTTGCCAGCGGCCACCCCGGGTTTCACGCTGCCACCCGCCATCGTTCCGGTTCAGGCCGCTGCCGGGGGAGATTGCGGCCTCGCTCCCGGCCCGGCCGGTAGCGTGGTCGCGCCCGCCAGCAGGGCCTCGAGTCGGTCGATACGTAGCCGCCGGGGCGTCGTGATGGCGTAGAAGTGCTCCTGCAACTGGGGAGTCCGCCCCACGCTGACCAGCAGCCCATGGTGCAACTCGTCCTGGACCACGACCTCGGGCAGC
>JAFLDU010000336.1 GCA_017309145.1 Zoogloea sp.
GCCTTGCGGTAGGCCGTCTTGATGTCGTCGGCCGCGGCCGTCGGCGAAATGCCCAGGGTTTCGTAGGGATCACGCATGGTCTTCGGTGCGGGTGGGAGGCGTCGCTGCCCGGTTGGCCGGACGATGGCTCCCGGGGTGCCGCCGCAGGGGTGACGGGAAGCCCGCCATTATAAATGCCCGCCGCGCCTGCGTCGCGCCTGCTGCGCGGGGGGTCAGAGGCTGGACGGGAGGAGCAGGGTGGCGAAGGCGTCGGCCGGCATGGGGCGGCCGAAATAGTAGCCCTGGGCGTAGTCGCAGCCCAGCAGCACCAGGTCGTGGGCGATGTCGGCGGTTTCGACGCCCTCGGCCAGCACGGCGATCTTGAGGCTCTTGGCCATCTGGATGACGCCGCGGACGATGGCGCCGGCGTCCGGGTCGGTGGGCAGGTCGCGGATGAAGGACTGGTCGATCTTGAGCTTGTCGACGGCGAAGCGGCGCAGGTAGGCGAGGCTGGAGTAGCCGGTGCCAAAGTCGTCGATGGCCAGGCGCAGGCCCATCGCGTGCAGCTGGCGCACGGTGGCGAGGACCTGCTCGGTGTCCTTCATCAGGATGCTCTCGGTGATCTCGAGCTCGATGCAGGCCGGGTCTGCGCCACTCTCGGCGAGGGCGCGGGTGACCGTTTCCACCAGGTTGCCGCGGGTGAACTGCAGGGGGGACAGGTTGACCGCGATGACCAGCCGGCCGTGGCCGGCGTCCTTCCACAGGCGGGCCTGCCGGCAGGCTTCCTGCAGGACCCATTCGCCGATGTTGACGATCAGGCCGCTGTCCTCGGCGACGGGGATGAACAGGCCGGGGGGCTGCATGCCCAGGTCCGGACAGTTCCAGCGGATCAGGGCTTCGGCGCCGACGATGCGGTGGGAGCCGAGGTCGATCAGGGGCTGGTAATGGAGGATGAACTCCTGGCGCTCCAGGGCCCGGCGCAGGCGGTTCTGGATGTCGAGGCGCTGCACCGCGTCCTCGTTCATCTGCTGGGAGTAGAAGCGGAAGGTGTTGCGCCCGGCCGCCTTGGCGTTGTACATCGCCGCGTCCGCATTGCGGATCAGGGTGTCGAAGTCGCTGCCGTCCTCCGGGTAGACCGCCAGACCGACCGAGCAGGAGATGCTCATCTCCTGGCCGGCCAGGGCGCAGGGGCGGCCCAGGGTGAGCATGATCTTCTCGACGATGGGCGCGATGTCCTCGGTCTCGCGAATGTCGGTGAGCAGCGCCAGGAACTCGTCGCCGCCCTGGCGGCTGATGGTGTCGGTGTCGCGGGTGGTGGTGCGCAGGCGGTCGGCGAAGGTCTGCAGCAGGGCGTCGCCGGCAGGGTGGCCGAGACTGTCGTTGATGTGCTTGAAATGGTCCAGGTCGAGCAGCAGCAGGGCGACCTTGGTGCCGGCCCGGACGGCATGGGCGAAGGCCTGCTCGGCCCGGTCACGCAGCAGGAAACGGTTGGGCAGGCGGGTCAGCAGGTCGTGGCGGGCCAGGAAGTCGGCCCGCTCCTCGGCGGCCTTGCGGTCGGTGAGGTCGGAGAAGATGGCCACGTAGTGCTGGATCTGCTGCTGGTCATCGCGCACCGTCGAGATCGACAGCCATTGGGGGAAGATCGCGCCGTTGCGCCGCCGGGCCCAGGCTTCGCCGCTCCAGTGGCCGGTGCTGGCCAGCTCGGCCAGCAGGTGCTCGTGGAAGCCCGCTTCGTGGTGGCTGACGGCGATCAGCTCGGCGTGGGTGCCGATGACCTCTTCCGGGGTGTAGCCGGTGACGTCGGAATAGGCGCGGTTGACCGAGATGACCCGCTGCGCGCCATCGGTGATCAGGATGGCGTCGCGGCTCTCGCTGAACACCGTGGCGGCGAGTTGCAGCTCGGCCTGCTGGCGGCGCGAAGCGCTGATGTCGCGGGAGGTCCCTTCGACGCCGATGGGGGTGCCGTCGGCATCCCGCAGGTAGTGGGCGTTGGTGGACACCCAGACCTCGCTGCCATCCTTGCGCCGCATGCGGTACTCGTAGCCGCTCACCTGGCCGCCGGCGGCCGACAGGGCGGCCAGGAAGGTCTCCCGGGCGCGGGCGCCATCCACGTAGAGACTGTCGATGCGGGTTCCGATCAGCTCTTCGGGTTCATAGCCGAGGAGCTGGCGGACGGAGGGGGACAGGCGCAGCAGGCGGCCGCTGGCGTCGGAGCGGTAGTAGGTGTCCTGCAGGTTGTCGAGGATGGCGCGCACGTCGGCTTCGTGAGCAGCACTGGTGGCCTCGATGGCGCGCAGGTCGGTGACGAAGCCGAAGGCGCTGATGCTGCCTTCCGGGTGGGCCGGGTGCAGCGACACCGTGCTGATCAGGGCCGGAATGACCTGCCCGTCCCGGTGCAGCAGCTCGAGGCGGTAGTTGCGCCGGTCGGTGGTCGGGATGCGGCTGATCTGCTGGCGCAGCAGGGCGCGGCTGCCGGCGCTGACGAAGTCGAGGGAGGTCCGTCCAATCATCTCGTGCGGGGCATGCCCGAGCAGGCGGCACAGGGTGTCGTTGACCTCGGTGAAGCAGCCCCGGGCGTCCACCATGAAGAAGCCGTCGGTGGTCCGCGCAATCACGTCGCGATAGACCGCTTCCCGGGCTGGGAGGCAGGTGTCGGGCAGGTGCTGGAAGAGCGGTGGCAGGTCCATGTCCGGGCGAGTGGTGATTTGCCCGGTAGATATCGGCCCCGCGACCTGAAACTTGAAACCGGGCTCCCAGGGGGAGCCCGGTGGCATCAGCCTTGCAGGCCGAGGCGCTCGCACAGGGCGAGGGTGGGGCCCGCCTGGTTCATGCTGTAGAAGTGCAGGCCGGGGGCGCCGGCTTCGATCAGGCGGGCACACAGCTCGCCCACCACGTCCAGCCCGAAGGCCTTGATCGACTCGGAGTCGTCGCCGAAGCTCTCGAACTTGCGGCGCATCCAGCGCGGAATCTCGGCCCCGCAGGCATCCGAGAAGCGGGCCAGCTTGGAGAAGGACACGATCGGCATGATGCCCGGCACGATGGGCACGTTCACGCCGAGGGCGGCGCACTCATCGCGGAAGTGCAGGTAGGCGTCCAGGTTGTAGAAATACTGGGTGATCGCCGAGTTGGCGCCGGCATCCACCTTGCGCTTGAAGGCGAGCAGGTCATCCTTCGGGCTGCGCGCCTGGGGGTGGTACTCCGGGTAGGCTGCCACCTCGATGTGGAAGTGGTCGCCGGTCTCGGCGCGGATGAACTCGACCAGCTCGTTGGCGTAGCGCAGCTCGCCCGGGTCACCCACGCCGGAGGGCAGGTCGCCGCGCAGGGCGACGATACGATGGATGCCCGCCTCCTGGTAGCGCGTGAGGATCTCGCGGATGTGCGCGCGGGTGGAGCCGATGCAGGACAGGTGCGGCGCGGCCTGGTAGCCCTCGCGCTGGGTCTCGAAGACCGTTTCGAAGGTCCGGGCCTGGGTGGAGCCGCCGGCCCCGAAGGTCACCGAGAAGAACTCGGGCTTCAGGGTGGCCAGCCGGGCGCGGGTGGCGCGCAGCTTCTCGACGCCCTCGGAGGTCTGGGGCGGGAAGAATTCGATGGAGATGGGAGGTTTGGTGGACACGGTGATTCCTCGCGGAACCCGCCGGGGGGCCGGCGGGAAGGGATGCCGGCGGCCCGCGGGGGCGGGCGCGCCGGATTCCGGGCTCAGTAGCGGTAGTGGTCGGCCTTGTACGGACCTTCGACAGGCACGCCGATGTAGGCGGCCTGCTGGGCGGTCAGCACGGTCAGCTTGGCGTTGAGCTTCTTCAGCTGCAGGCGGGCGACCTTCTCGTCCAGGTGCTTGGGCAGCGTGTACACACCCACCGGGTAGTCGGCGGTACGGGTGAACAGCTCGATCTGGGCGATGGTCTGGTTGGCGAAGGAGCTGGACATCACGTAGCTGGGGTGGCCGGTGGCGCAGCCCAGGTTCACGAGGCGGCCCTTGGCCAGCAGGATGATGCGCTTGCCGTCCGGGAAGATCACGTGGTCCACCTGGGGCTTGATCTCTTCCCACTGGTACTTCTCGATGGAGGCGACGTCGATCTCGTTGTCGAAGTGGCCGATGTTGCAGACGATGGCCTGGTCCTTCATGGCGGCCATGTGGTCGTGGGTGATGA
>JAFLDU010000337.1 GCA_017309145.1 Zoogloea sp.
GAGTACCAGTCGTCGCGCTGCATGTTCTCGTCCTTGCCGGCGATCATCGAACACGACAGGTAATGCCGCGAAGTCGGGTAGCCGCCCATGAAACCCAGGCTGTTGGCAGACACGAAATGCCCTTCCACTACCGGCTGCGCGCCGAGTTCCGCATGTGGCACCAGGGCGACCAGGTGGACTACGCCATGTTCGACCCGGATGCGCCGAAGACCCCGGTGATCATCCAGGACTTTCCCGCCGCCGCCGAACCCATCGCGCAGGCCATGCCGGTGCTGCGTGCTCACCTGATGGCCAGCCCGCCCCTCAAGCGCAAGATCTTCCAGGTGGATTTCCTCGCCACGCTGAGCGGCCGGCTGATGATCTGCCTGGTCTACCACCGGCCGCTGGACGAAGCCTGGGAGGCCGCCGCCCGTGAGCTGTCCGTGGCGATGGACGCACCGATCATCGGGCGCAGCCGCAAGCAGAAGATCGTCATCGGCCAGGACTGGCTGCTCGAGGAGTTCGAGCTGGACGGCCGACGGCTGCGCTACCAGCAGATCGAGGGCAGCTTCACCCAGCCCAACGGCGGCGTGAACCGTCAGATGCTGGGCTGGGCCTGTCGCCAGGTGGACGGCGTGGGCGGCGACCTGCTGGAGCTGTATTGTGGCAACGGCAACTTCACCATGGCCCTGGCCCCGCAGTTCGGCCGGGTGCTCGCCACAGAGGTCAGCAAGTCCTCCGTGAAGGCGGCCCACTACAACCTGGAAGCCAACGGCGTCACCAACGTGACCATGGTGCGCATGTCCAGCGACGAGATCAGCGACGCCCTGGCCGGTGGCCGCGAATACACACGCATGCGCGGCGTGGACCTGCCCGGCTACGACTTCAGGACCCTCTTCGTGGACCCGCCGCGGATGGGCCTGGACGAGGCCACCGTGGCCCTGGCCCGGGGCTTCCAGAACATCCTCTACATCTCCTGCAACCCGCAGACCCTGCATGCCAACGTGGCGGCGCTGGCCGCCACCCACGAGATCCGCGCCGCAGCGGTGTTCGACCAGTTCCCCTACACCCACCACCTGGAATGCGGCCTCATGCTGAGCCGCCGCCCGGAGGCCTGATGGACGCCCAGCACTTCGACGAGACCGGCGAGCCCGAGCGCATCCATGAGGCGCGCCTGTGGCGGGACAACGGCTGGACCGCCCGGGTCATCAAGAATGAGGACGACGACGGCTGGGCCGTGGAGATGATCAAGGACGGCGAGGCCGAACCCGCCCTGGTCGGCCCGTGGACCATGGGCCGCGACAAGAAGAACCCCAAACCCCTCGACGCCCCCGCCTTCCAGACCCTGGTGAAGACCGCCTCCGAGGTGCTGCGCCGCCACGAGCAGCACCTTCACGCGCTGTACCACAAGCGCATCAGCGTCAGCACCGACGATGGGCCGGTGGATGTCTTCCTCGACATCGTGCCCGATGAGTACGAACCCTATGCCACCCTGTCGGCCCGCAACGGCTTCGACGAACTGCTGGCGGAAGTCCGGGTCGCGGCAGCCTTCAAGTTCGACCGACGCAGCGCCCAGAATTGGGTGGACAGCGGCTTCGCCAAACCGCAGTAAGCACTCAAGACCGCTCTCAACACGCCGTTAGGGCTTCTCCCCCTGCATTTCGGGGAACGATCGATCCCTTGACCCCGGATGACGTGAAGAGAGCCTGTCTTGCCCATTGCCCCCCCCAGCCCGCGCGCCCCCGTGCCCGACACGCGGGACGGTGACCGCCCGGAGACGCCGGCCCAGCGCCTGTCCTGGGTGGTGCGGATGCATTACCGGATGCGCACTGCCGCCTTCGGCATGCTCTTCCTGGCGGTCTGCCTGCATGCCCGGGTCGAGACGGTCCGCATCGACGTCTGGCTGTTCCTCGGCCTGCTGCTGATCGCCTATCCGCACCTGCAGTTCCGCCGGGCGCAGCGCTCCAGCGCGCCGCTGGACACCGAGATGCATAACCTGAGTGCCGACTCACTCCTCCTCGGGATATCCGCCGCGGCCCTCGGCTTCCCCCTGTGGATCACCTTCTCGACGCTGCTCGGCACGCTCTCCAACAACACCGCCAACAAGGGCTGGCCGGGCGTCGCGGAAACCCTGCTGGCCTTCTCCACCGGTGCCCTGCTCGGGGGCACGGTGTGGGGCTTCCGCCTGGTCCCCGGCAACGACCTGCCCACCACCCTGTTGTGCATCGTCTGCCTGACCGCCTACCTGGTGGCGATGGGGCACATCGCCTTCACCCGCATCCAGCGCCTGCGCGACACCCGCGAAGCCCTGCAGCAGCGCGAACGTGACCTGATGGCCGCCAACGCGGCGCTGCAGCGCAACCTGCTGGAGATCGACGCCCTGCAGGAGCAACTCCGCGAACAAGCCATCCGCGACCCCCTGACCGGTCTGTACAACCGCCGTTACCTGGACGCCACCCTGGAGCGGGAGCTCGCCCGCTCCCAGCGCGACGGGCAGCCCCTGGCCCTGATCCTGATGGACCTGGACCACTTCAAGCGGGTCAATGACACCTACGGCCACCAGGCCGGCGACGAAGTTCTGCTGCAGCTGGCCCGCCTCCTCACCGACATGGCCCGCGTCGGTGACGTGGCCAGCCGCCATGGCGGCGAGGAGTTCCTGCTGCTGATGCCCACCATGTCCCTGGCCACCGCCCGGGAGCGGGCCGAAGCGCTGCGCCACACCTTCGGCGCCATGGAGATCCCCTTCGGCAACCTGAAGCTGCGGGCCACCTTGTCCATCGGCATCGCCGCCTGCCCCGACCACGGCACCACCGCCGAAGACCTGTTCCGCCATGCCGACCGCGCCCTCTACCAGGCCAAGCACGAGGGGCGGAACCGGGTCGCAAGCTGAATCAGCCCGAAAACTTGAGCCAGGACAGGGTGACACCACCCGCAGCACGCTAGCCTGCGCAGCATGACGCATGCGCCCTCCGAGCCCCGCCTCCCCTCTCTGCCCGCCACCTCGCCCACACCGGCCCGGGTGATGCCGGAGTTCTCCGCACGGTCATCCCCCTGCGCTAGCATCCTGCCTTTGCCTGGGCAATCGCCCGGCACCCTACAAGGAGAGAACGATGCTGGCAGGTAGAACGGCTTTGGTGACGGGTTCCACTTCGGGAATCGGGCTGGCGGTGGCGCGGGCCCTGGCCCGGGCCGGCGCAAAGGTGATGCTCAACGGCTCGCGGGCGGCGGCCGAGGCGGAAGACCTCCGCGCCGGACTGGCCGCCGAGACCGGCGCGGAGATCGGCTACACCCAGGCCAACCTGGGCCAGGCCGCTTCGGCCCGCGAACTGGTGGAGCGCACCATCGCCGCGTTCGGCAGCCTGGACATCCTGGTCAATAACGCCGGCATGCAGCACGTGGCAGCGGTGGACGCCTTCCCCGACGACCAGTGGGATGCCCTGATCGCCCTCAACCTGTCCTCCGTCTTCCACACCACCAAGGCCGCCCTGCCCGGCATGAAGGCGCGGGGCTGGGGACGCATCGTCAACATCGCCTCGGCCCATGGCGTGGTCGCCTCCCCGTTCAAGGCCCCTTACACCGCCAGCAAGCACGCCGTGGTCGGCTTTTCCAAGGCCGTGGCGCTGGAAGTGGCGGAGCAGGGCATCACCTGCAACGCCCTGTGCCCCGGCTATGTGCGCACCCCGCTGATCGACAAGCAGGTGGTGGACCAGGCCAAGGTGCACAACATGCCGGAGGACCGGGTGATCCGCGAGGTGATCCTGGCCGCCCAGCCCACCAAGCAGTTCGTGGAGGCGGACGAAGTCGCCGCCTTCGCGGTGTTCCTGTGCTCCGATGCGGCAAAGTCCGTCACCGGCTCGGTACAACTCATCGACGGGGGCTGGACCGCGAGGTAGGCAGCCCCTCGACAGGGGCTGGGCCGGTCCTGCGACCGCACCTCGGGCTCCACAACGAAAGCAGACATGGAAGAGTTCATCGGCGGCCTCTGGCATCGCTTCATCACCCGCGCGGCAAACCGCAGCCACCCCTCCGCCGCCGTGCGGCTGGCCGAGATGGAGCGCAGCGCCGGTATCCTCTTCCGGGCCCTCGGCGGCGATGCCGGCCTGCGGATCGCCCCGGCGGCCGAAACCGAGCACGGCG
>JAFLDU010000338.1 GCA_017309145.1 Zoogloea sp.
GATGATTCGGAAGGATGTGCAAGCATGGGGAAGCCGAAGTCGGGGTGCGGGGGAGCCCGATTGTGGGGGCGGGGCTCCGACTAAGCAAGCCGAGCACCTGCGCCGCGGCGCTGCCGCCGAAGCGCTGGCCGAGACCTACCTGAGCGCCTGCGGGCTGGTCGTGCTGGCCCGCAATGTGCGCTGCCGTGGAGGCGAGGTGGACCTGATCGCCCGCGACCGGGGCAGCATCGTCTTCGTCGAGGTGCGCCTGCGCAGCAACAGCCGCTTCGGCGGCGCCGCCGGCAGCATCACCGCCACCAAGCAGCAGCGGGTCATCCTGGCCGCCCGCTACTGGCTGGCCGGCGCCGGGCGTCGCCATGCTGCCCAGCCCTGCCGCTTCGACGCGGTGCTGCTCGACAGCCTGGAGCCGCCCCGCCTCGAGTGGATCCGCGGGGCCTTTGATGCGGGCTAGGCCCGGATCCGCGCTCCTCGCCGGCACGGCCCTGGCCGGCCTCCTCGGAGCATTGCCCGCCGACGCCCAGCACATCCGCGTCCTGGTGCAGCGCTCGCCCCTTGCCGGCTTCCAGTATCACGGCGCAGCCATCCACTGGGATGCCCTGCGGGAAGGCGACCCGCTGAAGCTGGTACGCGAGCCGGACAACCCTCACGACCCCCGCGCTGTGCGTGTCGAGTGGCGCGGCATCATGCTCGGCTACCTGCCCCGGGCAGAGAACCGGGAGGTCGCCCGCGAGATGGACCAGGGCACGCCGTTGAGCGCCCGCATCGGCAGGCTGAGCGATGATCCGAACCCATGGAAGCGCCTGCGCGTCGACGTGCTGGTGGGTTTGTAAGCGGATCTATCGCAGACGGGTGGGGCAGTCGGCGCGAATGTTAGAATCGGGGGCAATTTTCCCGGAGTTCTTGATGGATCTCGTTGCCCGCATCGCCCAGCAATTCACCGACAGCGCCCAGACCAAGCTGGCCTCACTGGAGTTCATGGCCGAACCCATTGCCGCGGCCATCGAAGCCATGACCCACAGCCTGATGGCTAACGGGAGGATCCTCGCCTGTGGCAACGGTGGCTCGGCGGCCGACGCCCAGCACTTCGCGGCGGAACTGCTCAACCGCTTCGAGATGGAGCGCCCGCCCCTGGCCGGCATCGCCCTGACCACCGACAGCTCCACCCTCACCTCCATCGCCAACGATTACGATTTCACCCAGATCTTCTCCAAGCAGGTCCGCGCCCTCGGCCAGCCCGGCGACGTGCTGCTGGCCATTTCCACCAGCGGCAACTCCGCCAACGTGATCGAGGCCATCCACGCCGCCCATGAGCGCGAGATGCGGGTGGTGGCCCTCACCGGCAAGGGCGGCGGCCAGATGGCCGACCTGCTCGGCCCCGACGACATCCACCTGTGCGTGCCCTCAGACCGAACGGCACGCATCCAGGAAGTCCACCTCATCACCCTCCACTGTCTGTGCGACGGCATCGACTGTCTTTTCCTTGGAGTCGAAGAATGAAACTGATCCGCAAGCAACTGGCCTGGGCCGCCCTGGCCCTCGGCACCCTTGGCAGCCTGCAGGGCTGCATCCCGGTCATCGTCGGCGGTACCGGCATGGCCGTGGCCATGGTCTCCGACCGCCGCACCTCGGGCACCTACGTCGAGGACGAGAGCATTGAGTGGAAGGCCGTCAAGCGCATCGAGGACCGCCTCGGCGACAAGGTGCATGTGAACGCCACCGCCTTCAACCGCAAGCTGCTGCTCACCGGCGAAGCCTTCAACGAAGCCAGCCGTGACGAAGCCGGTCGTGTCGCGGCGGCCGTGGAGAACGTCAAGGAAGTGGTGAACGAGCTGCGCATCGCACCCACCAGCACCCTGTCGGCGCGCAGCAACGACACCTACATCAGCTCCAAGGTGAAGGCCCGCTTCGTGGACCAGAAGGACTTCCGGGTGCAGCAGGTGAAGGTCATCACCGAAGCCGGCACGGTCTTCCTGATGGGCCTGGTCACCGAGAAGGAAGGCCAGGCCGCCACCGAGATCACGCGCACCACCAGCGGCGTTCAGAAAGTCGTTCGAGTCTTCGAGTACATCAGCGACGAGGAAGCCCGGCGCCTCGACAGTGCCATTTCGAGCGAATCCGGCAGCAAGTAAGCCCTCCGCCCCCTGACGCCGCTCACCAGCGACGGCAGGCGCGCTCAGGCCGGACCGGCCGGCCCTTCCTCGGGCCGCACCACCAGCTCGGCAAAGCCGGTGCGCAGATCCGGCTCACGCCGGAAACTGAGCCCCGGCAACAGGCCCAGCAGAACCTCGGCAGTGGTCCTGACCAGACATCCATAGGCCAGGTGTCCTCCCTGCACCACACCACTGGCGTCAGCCAGGGAGGCATGCAGGTGGGAGCCGTTGGCGGCGATGGTCCCGGCCAGGGTCAGCACCTCCAGGGGCCCGTGCAGGGCTTCCGCATCATCGGCACCGGCACGCCGAAGATGGGCCCGCTCCAGGCTGCCGATCCCTGACAACACGAAGGCCGCCGAACAGCCCTCCGCATACACCGCACACTCCAGGGCCCGGCGCAGGTCCTGCCCCGGGGTCAGGCGCAGGGCCCGCATCTCCATGTCGCTGCGCTCCGGCGTCATCGTCGTTTCCATCATCCCGCTCCTGCAAAACCCGCTTCCGTCAGGAAACGCCTGCGCTCGGCGTCCTGGTCCAGATGGCTCGCCAGCGCCCGGCACAAGGTCTCGAGGTTGTGGGCGCTGCGCGCCTCGCGGCGGACCAGCACCCGGGCCATCGGCCCCATGTGCCGCGCAAACAGTTTTTCGATACGGGCCAGGTCCTCCTCCGGCACCAACCCGGCGGCCTGCGCCGCCGGCTCGCTGCCCGTCGAGGCCCCTCCCCATGCCGAGGCCGGCCCTCCCGTGGTCACGGGCCGGGACATCGCCTGACCCATCAGCGTGGCACGCGACGTCCCAGGCAACCCGGAGGCTGCTGCCACGCCGGCCAAGAAGGCGGCCCGGGGCGCAGGGTCGGGGATCAGGGTGGCCAGCTGCTGGTGCAAGTCGGCCACGCTGGCCGCCCTCGATACGGTCTTGCGCACCAGGATCCGGGCCATCGGACCGATGTGCTGGGCCAGGGTCCGCTCGGCGGCATCGATGCAGGCCGGGCTGATGTCGGACCCAGCCACCGGGCGGCTCACCGAGGCCTCACCCGCGCTGCCCGGCAACAGGGCCACGCCCTCGCCGCTCCAGGCATACACGTCGTGATCCCGGGCCTGGGGGTCACGGCGCAGGCCCAGATGCCGGAAGCACTCGCCGGCATTGCGGCGCAGGTGCTGCACCACCTCATAGTAAGCGCGCGCCACCAGCACCTGGCCGGGCTCAGCGAAACGCATGACCCGGAAGGCGGTGGTGATGCCGTCGCCGAGGATGCGCGAACGGCCGTTGGGATCGGGCGCCACCCGCACCGGGCCAAGATTGATGCCGACATGCACGCCCAGGCCGTCCTCCACCGCCGCACCGTGCAGTTGCACCGCCGTGCGCAGGGCATCCTCGGGGTCGCCGACGTAACAGACTGCACACCCTTCCTTGGTGTTCACCGCCAGGCGGGTGGTGGGGGACAGCGGCGCAATGGCCTGGCTCAGCATGCGCACGAGACGCGACCGTCCCTCGCTGCGTGCCGCCATGTCCTCGGCAGGCCCGGCCACATCTGCAAAGAGCACCGCGCCGATGAAGGTGCGCGCCTCCGCCGCCGAGAGCCCCAGGGGCAGCGGCGCCTCCACCGGGGGATCGACCGGTCCCTCGCCGCCGGTCGGCGGCGCCAGGCAGGCCCGCCGGAAATCGGCCACCTGGCGGGGGCGGCGGTTCTCGTCCGGGTTGAGGGCCCAGTCGATGGCCTTCAGAAGACCGGGGCCGAAGGCATCCACATTGCCGATGCTGCTGGCAGAAGGCATGCCGTCCTCGCGCAGGCGGGCGAAGGCCTCGAGGGGCAGCTTGCCGGTCACCATCCAGTACATCACGCCGGCCAGGGCATACAGGTCAGTCCAGGGCCCCTGCTTGCCGTGCCGGTGATACTGCTCGGCCGGCGCGAAGCCCGGCGTGACGATTGCCGTCAGGGCCTGATCG
>JAFLDU010000339.1 GCA_017309145.1 Zoogloea sp.
TCCGGCGCCTCGGCCGGGCTGGCCTCGACCCGCGCGCCACGGGCGCGGGCATCGGCCAGGTAGCCCTCGATGCGGGCCAGGTGCGTGTCGTTCACCACCGCGGTGAGGTCGGCGTTGCCGTCCACCGTGGGGAAGAGCCCGGCGAAAGCCGCCTTGAGGGCCGCCACGAAGGCCTCGCGCTGCTCGCCGGCCACATAGACCACGTCCGGATTGACGCACAGCTGGCCAGCATTGGCCCCCTTGGCGGCGGCGATGCGGAAGGCCGCAGTGGCCAGGTCGGCGCTGCGCCCGATCAGGGTCGGCGACTTGCCGCCCAGCTCCAGGGTGACGGGCACCAGGTTGGCCGCGGCATTGCGCATGACGGCCTTGCCGACCTCGGTGCTGCCGGTGAACACCAGATGGTCGAAGGGCTGGGCACAAAAGGCCGCCCCCAAGTCGGGCCCGCCGGTGACCACGGCCACCTCCAGCGGGTCGAACAGGTCGGCCACTGCCTCGGCCAACACCGCGGCGGTGCGCGGCACGATCTCGGAGGGCTTGAGGATGGCCCGGTTGCCGGCCGCGAGGGCGTAGGCGAGCGGTGCGAAGAGGGTGAACAAGGGCGCGTTCCAGGTGCCGATGATGCCCACCGAACCCTTGGGTTGGTACTGCACCCAGGCCTCGGCCCCCAGCTGGTCGTAGGGCATGAAGGGCTGACGCTTGTCGGCAACCATCCACGGCTCGAAGTGGTCGCGGGCGTGCTTGAGGGAGGCCAGCGAACCAAGCACGTCGTTCATCAGGGAGAAGCCCGGGTGGCGCCCGCCGAAGTCCTCGTCCATCGCCGCGACGAGGGGCTTGTGGTACTTGACCAGCAGGTCGATGGCGGTCTGGATGCGGCGGCGGCGGGTGGCCGCGTCCACGGCACCGGCGGCGCGGAAGGCCTGCTGCTGGGCCGCAAGGCATGAGGCCAGCTGGGCGGGGGTGTGGTGGTGTGTGTTCATGGTCTCCGGATCACCTCTAGGGGGTATGGGGGGAAGTATGGGGGAATCAAGAAAAAAGGACCGGCCCGGCCTAACCCAGCCGGAAGCGCGCCGACAGCCGGTCGAGGGTCTTGGCCAGCTGGTCGAGGCCGGCGGCGGACTCGGCATTGCGGGCGGCGCTGGCACTGAGCACGGTGGTGCCCTCGGAAACGCTGTTCACCCGGCGGACGATCTCGCGGGTGGCGGCGGATTGTTCCTGCAGCACCTCGCCGATGCTCCGCACGGCGTCGATCACCTGGCTGTTGCCGGCCCGGATGCCCTCCACCGATTCGCTGGCCCTTACGGCCAGGCCTGCGCCGGTGCGCACCCGGTCCACCGCCGCCTGCATGCCCGAGGACACGCTGCGGGTACGGTGCTGGATGTCGCCGATGGTGGCAGTGATCTCGGCGGTGGACTGGGCGGTACGCTCGGCGAGCTTGCGCACCTCGTCGGCCACCACCGCAAAGCCCCGGCCCTGCTCGCCGGCCCGGGCCGCCTCGATGGCGGCGTTGAGCGCCAGCAGGTTGGTCTGGTCGGCCACGTCGAGGATCACCTGGACCACCCGGCTGATCTGCTCCGACAGACTGTCCAGCTCGCGCACGTGGCTGGCCGTGTGCTCCACCACACTGGCCACCGCGCCCATCTCGTCGGCCATGCTGCGGATGTGGCGCTCGCTCTCCTCGGAACGGCCGAAGGACTCACGGCTGGTGTGCAGGGAGGCATCCACGTGGGCGGCCACCCGGTCGATGGACTGGTCGAGCTCCCGCGCCGCCTCGGACATGCTGAGCACGGCCTCGGCCTGGGCATCCGCATGGCTGGCCGCGTGGGTGGCGGTGGAGGACAGCTGACGGGCCTCGGTGCCAAGCTGCTCGACCTGATGGCGCATCTCGTCCACCAGCCGGTGCAGGCCGTCGCGCATCTGGCCCACGTCCACCAGCAGGCGGCCGAACTCGTCGCGCCCCAGGGCGGGCACCGGCTGGGCCAGGTCACCGTCGGCGATGGCGCGGGTCACCCGGGCCGCCACGCCGAAGGCCAGCTTCATGCGCCGCAGGGTGTTCACCGCCATCAGGGTGCCGGCGAGGGCGCCGATCAGGGCCAGCACCGCATAGGCCAGCACGGTTGCATCGTAGCGTTCGCCGGCCGCTTCGTAGTCCTGGCGGGTGAGGACGGACTGGTGCTCGTACAGGGCGGCCAGCGCCTCCGAGGCAGCCTCCCCGGCGGGCTCGCCGGTCTGCACGAAGTAGCTCATGTTGTTGAGACGGAAGCTGCCGATGCGCAGCGGGGCCAGCACCTCGTCGAGTTCCTTCGCCCAGTCGGCATAGCGGGCGGTGAAGATTTCGCGCAGACGGGCTTCCTCGGGGTCGCGCGGCGCAGTCTGGAGGGAGGCCTTCCAGAGGGCCTCGATGCGCTGGCTGCTGGCATCGATCTGTTCCAGGTAAAAGGCCAGGGGGCGCACATGGGCCGAGGCGAAGCCGCTGTCGGGGTCGAGCTGGAAGGCCAGCAACACCAGGCGGCGGCCGGCCTGCAGTTGCTGCTCGATGGCCTCGAAACGCTGCAGCGCGACCAGTCTTTCCTCGTGCACCACGCGCAGCGTCTCGCGGGCATGGAACAAGGCGTACCAGCCGAAGCCGACGGCTGCGAAGAACAGCAGCGTCGCAAGAATGGCCCATAACCACAGGCGTTGGGCGATGGTGAGCTTGTCGAGCATGGCATGGACCGGGCAGTCGGATTGGCCCGCACCATAGCAAGGGCGACGGAGCAGCCCATCGTCCGATTGGATGAGGCGGAGAGCCGGCCCAGCCGGCCGTGCCCTTAGTCCGTTGGGACGATGCCCTGGCCGGGTGCGCTGCCGATACTCCGGTCATGACCCACCGCCCCAGCGAGGCATGACATGACCCAAGCCAGCTTTGATCCCCAGGCCTTCCGGGCTGCCCTTGGTACCTTCACGACCGGGGTCACCATCATCACCACGCGCAGCGCCGACGGAGCGCCCGTGGGCATCACCGCCAACAGCTTCAACTCGGTGTCCCTCAACCCACCGCTGGTGCTGTGGAGTCTGGCCAAGACGGCCAGGAGCCTGCCGGTCTTCGAGGAAGGCCTGCACTGGAACGTGCACGTGCTGTCGGCCGACCAGGAAGCGCTGTCGGGCAGCTTCGCCACCCAGGGCAGCGACAAGTTCGCGGGACTGGCGCTGGACCCGGGGATCAGCAGCGCGCCGCTACTGCCCGGCTGCACTGCGCGCTTCCAGTGCCGCACGGCCTTCCGCTATGACGGCGGCGACCACGTGATCTTCGTCGGCGAGGTGCTGGCCTACGACCGCAGCGAGCTTCCACCCCTGGTCTACCAGGCCGGCCAGTACGCCATCGCCGCCCGCAAGCCGCGCCAGGAGGTCCGCCTGGGGGCCACGCCGCCGCCAGAATGCAGCTACACCGAAGACCTGCTCGGCTACCTGCTCGGCCGCGCCCACTACCAGATGCTTCACGCCCTGCGCCAGCTGCTGGCCAGCCACGCCCTGGACGAACCGGCCTTCTTCATCCTGTCCACCCTCAGCGTGCGCGACCGCCTGAGCCTGGACGAACTCAACGCCATCATCGGCTACACCGGCTTCGTGGTCACCGCCGCCCAGCTCGACGCCCTGGAAGCCCAGCGCTTCATCGCCCGGGAGGAGGACGGCGACACGCTGCGCTTCGTGCTCACCGCCGATGGCCGCGAGGCCTCGCTGCGCCAGATCGCCCACGCCAAGGCGGTCGAGGAGGACCTCGCCGACACCCTCGGGGCCGGCGACGTGATGGCCCTCAAGCTGCTGCTCAAGCGTCTGATCGCCTGTACCGACCCCGGTCTGCCCGACCTGTGGGCGCCGCTGCCAGAGCCCGCCGCCCTGGCCTGAGCCCACGCGATCTATTCCCGTAATTTCTTCCGACCACGCTTTTCTCCCGACATTGACAGCAAGGATGTTCCGATGCCCCTGATCGACCGCTTCTCCCTCCACCAGCAGGTGGCCCTCATCACCGGCGCCGGCCGCGGCATCGGCCGGGCGATTGCCCTGGCCTACGCGGAAGCCGGCGCCGACGTGGTCTGCGCC
>JAFLDU010000340.1 GCA_017309145.1 Zoogloea sp.
GCGCCGATCCCGTTTGACCGCACGCCAGCTGAAGAACTGGCCGCCCAGCGCAAGGCGGCCATGGGCATCGACCCGGCCGCGGGGCCGCTTTCAGCCGCCGCCGCCATCGCGGTGGAAAGCCAGGCAGAAGAGGAGGTGCGCCTCGGCGCCGCTTCCGTGCTGGCCGAAGGTGCTGCGCGTGCCCAGCAGGCTCAGGCCGAGCGCGCCGCGTGGGAAGCGGCCAATCCCGGCATCCCGTATGAGCCCGTGCAGCCGGCGCGCCAGGAGAGCAGGCCGGCCCCCGCTGCCCAGCAGCAGCCCGCCGGTTCCTTCGGCGCGATGAACGACTTCGCCGACCTGCTCGACCAGGAGCGCCAGGACGTCACCCGGCGCCGGGCCGGCATCGCCGAGCGCCAGGGGCAGCGCCGGGCGTTCGACCTGGCCGAAGCGGACCGGCGCACGGCGGAATCCATGCAGCGGGAGGCGCAGACTCGGCGCCGGGCAGTGCTCGATGCAGTGCTGGCCGACCCGGAGACGAAGAACCCTACCGGGCGGTTCGCGGCGACGCTGCGCCGGGAGGGCTACCGCGACAGCACCCCGACCGAGGACGAACTGCGGACCATTCAGCGCTTCGAGGACGTGCGCGCGGCGAAGCCGGCGCCCCCGGAGGTCGAGCCGTCGGCCCCGAACGAGCTGGACCCGGCTGCGGTGGGCATTCGGGAGCGCCGGGCTCCGGCCCCTCCGAAGAACCTGCGGGAAGGGATGGCCCGGGCGCAGGCGGCCCGCGCAGCGGAGGGCGGGAGCATGCCCCAGGCAGCCCCGCCCACTGCTGCGCCCAGCTTCGACCCGGGCAAGGCCTGGACCAGCCTGGACACCAAGCAGCGGGCGGACCTGGCCGGGCGCCTGCAGGGCGTGCCCCCGATCGTCAGCAAGAATGTGCCCCGGGCCGAGTGGGGGAAGATTAATCCGGCGCTGCAGGCCAAGCTGGCGGAGGCCATGCAGCCCCAGGTTGCCGGCCCGGCGGAGATCGACGCGGCAGCCCACGAAGCTGCTACCTCCCCCAGGAATGACCGGCCCCAGCCCACCGAGGCCCAGGCCAAGGCCGGGAACTACAAGAAGGGCCATGTGAGCGTCGGCGGCTTGGACATTGCCATCGAGAACCCTGAGGGCTCCACCCGCTCGGGGATCGACCCCGGCGGCAAGCCGTGGTCGGTGACCATGACCGCCCACTACGGCTACGTGAAGCGCACGCAGGGCGCCGACGGCGACCAGGTGGATGTCTATCTCGGCAAGGCCGACCCTGTAGCCGGGCCGGTTTTCGTGGTGGACCAGTTCGACAACCGCACAGGGAAGTTTGACGAGCACAAGGCCATCCTGGGGGCTTCGTCCCTGAAGGAGGCTCAAGCCCTGTACGACGCGCACTTCTCCGATGGGAAGGGGCCGGAGCGGCGGGGCGCCATCACGCCCATGAGCTTTGATGCCTTCAAGGACTGGGCGAAGAACGGCAACACCGCTGAGCCCCTGGGCCAGCGCGAAGGCACCGACAAGAATCAAGACACGATCAAGAGCGACTCCCGCGTTGACGCTGGGCCCGCGGCAGAGACGGCGCAGTCCAATCAAGAACCGGCCCAGGCTCAAGCAGCCAGCTCGGCTTCGGGTGGCGAAGCCTCCGTGGCGCTTGAATCCCTCTTCGCCGGTCTCAACTCCAGTTCCCCCCGCAAACGCAACAAGGCCCGGCGGGCAGCCGCGAAGCACCCCAAAGCCGCTCGCATCGAGTACGTGCAGGAGAATTTCCACGACCTCCTGATGCAGATGATGGACGCCGGGGTGCTGGAAGTGAATGGCACCACCACGCTGACCGAGGACAACAAGTCATGCCTGTGAAATCCACCACCGTTGATATCGAGGGCGCCGCCCAGTTGATGAACATCCATGCGCGAACCGCCGAGAAGATGATCGCAAGGGGCATCCTCCCGGCCGCGAGGATCGGCCGCGCCTACGTGCTGATGGAGCGGGACGTGCTGGCCTACATCGAAGAGCAGATCACCAGCCAGACGGCGCAGAAGCGGGAAAATGGAGCCCGGCAAACGAGGGGGCGGGCGGCGGTTGCTGATGGGATGGAGGCGTTGAGGTGAGATGACTGGAAAGCGCTCCCTCTCCGCTCGTTCAGCAGGTGGCAGAGCCGAGTCCGCCGAGGGCAGGACGAGGGCGCGTGGGGCGGGGGATGAGGATCTACAGGCTCTGAGAGACTAGCTTGCTCCTGGAAGCCCTAATCCGCTGGGGGAGCGATCTCGCAGTTCGTGGCTGATAGATTCGCTGCTTACACCTGAGGTGGATGAAGTCGGTAGGCTGCGTGATACGCGCGCCAAAACGAGAACCCATCCGGCCAGTTGTTGTAGGCCATCTGAAACATCCCCATCGCGGTGTTCACCGCTTCGATGGCGGCGATAGGGTCGTTTAAGTTGGCCAGCTTGCTGTCATCCACGAGCGCGACCATGCAGCGCCCCAGCGTGTTCTGGAAACGCTCAAGCGCAGGCTGATACTTGTCGCCGCCAAACCAACCTTTCTTTCCGTGGTTTTGTTGGCACCGCTCTGCATCCATGATCAGTTGCTGAAGGTGCCGCATCGAGTGCGGGTATTGGTGAGACAGCATCCGCTCCACAATGTCCCGAGTCACAATTCTGCCCCTAGATCCATATCGAGGAGTCGACGATAAACCTCCGGGCGATGAAAGGCTGGCGAAAGGCCTCACGCTGTCTTTGTGGAAAATGTTTCTTGACGCCGGGGTGCCGGCTGATGCGTACGGAATAGGAGCAATACTCCCGTTGACGTCGGCTGCGTGACCGGCTAGCCTTCAACTGTCGCCGCAAACAACGGCGCACGGGCTTGGCGGCCCGGACTCACAGGCGGACAACCGCCGCTTCGAGCGGTTTTTTTGCGTCCGCAGCATGGTGTCGCCCTTTGGGCGGGCCGTGTGGGAGGGGAAACCCTGCCGGCCCTGTGACCGGTCCGCCAACCTGCACGGTTCCGCTCACCCAGCTTGGCGGCTGGGAAGCGGAGAACAAGACCGCTTCACAGGAGATCTACCATGTCTCACCTTGCCCTTGTTGCGCCCGCACCCAGGCGGGGCACCGCTTCCCACGACTTTTTCCACTCCATCGACGGCAACCTGCTCCAGGTCCGCCAGGGTGCCGATTTGTCCGCCACGCTCATTCATGCGTCGTGCCTCTTGGACACCGCTCGTGCGTCCGTGCTGAGCGTGGCGGATGAACATCAGGACAACGTTGCCCATGGCGCGGCCTACCTGATCGAGCTGGCGCAGGGGCTCGTCAATGCCGCTGAGTGCGGTTTGAGCCCCGTTCAATCGAAGGCCGACGAGAGCCCGCTGGGTTTCCTGCGCGAAGCCCTGGTCGACAGCCAGAAGCAGGCCGGCCAGGCGCGCACGGCCAAGATGCGGACCTACCACGACGGCCGGGCCTCCGCCTTTCAGATCGCCATCGCTGCGCTGGAGGGCTGATCATGACCAACAGAACCACGGATGCGGCCGAGCAGCGGCCTGCCCCACTCAAGGAGTGTCTGGAGGATGGTCTGTGTTGCAGCCTCTCCACTTTCGGTCAACTCGGTGCGTTGCTCTGCGTCGCCAAGGACATGGCTCCGGAACACTCCCGGCTGCGCAAGCTGCTGGAGCTGGGGTGGCACGTGGCCGGTGACATGGAAAATCATGTCGGTGGCGTCCTCGATCTGCTTTCGGCCGATGAGGTGACGCAATGAACGCCCGGGCCCGCATGACCCTGTACCGCGCCCTGCGCTCAATCGCCGGCCCTGTCCGGGCCTTTCGCTTGGTTTTCGCTGGGAGGGCTGCAGCATGAGTACCACCACCGGCTTCAATCCGATCACCATGAACGACGTGGAAGGCTGCCTGAACAGCTGCGCCGACGCCTTCGCCCAGCTCGCCGCCCTTCTGCTCACGATCAAGGAGAAAGCGCCCGAGCACTCCGACGCTGGCAAGCTGGCCGCCCTGGGCTGGTCGGTCGCCTGCGACATGGAGAACTTCGCTGGCTCCACCCTGGAGAAGATGCA
>JAFLDU010000341.1 GCA_017309145.1 Zoogloea sp.
GCCGCGCTGTCCGGACGGCGCGCCCAGACCGCCAGCTCATGGCCGGCGGCCAGCAGGTGGCCGGCCATCGGGCGCCCCATGACGCCCAATCCAACAAAGCCGACCTTCACCTCATTCTCCCGACAGGCTTTCCAGCAGCTTCAGGGCCGCCACCGAGTCATCCTCACCCATGCCGCTGCCCACCAGGGCGTTGAACAACTGGGCCGTGGCCGCGCTGCTGGGCAGCATCAGGCCCAGGCGGTGGGCCTCCTGCATGACGATGTTCATGTCCTTCTGGTGCATCCAGGCCTTGAAGCCGGGCTTGAAATTGCGGTCCAGCATGCGCTGACCGTGGTTCTCGAGGATGCGGCTGTAGGCGAAGCCCCCCAGCAGCGCCTCACGCACCTTGCCGGCATCCACCCCGCTCTTGCGGGCGAAATTGAAGGCCTCCGCCACTGCCAGCACCCCCACGCCAGTGAGGATCTGATTGCAGGCCTTGGCCACCTGGCCGGCCCCGGAGGCGCCGATCAGTGTCGCAGCCTTGCCCATGCAGGCAAACAGCGGGCGCACCGTCTCGAAGGCAGCCTCATCGCCGCCGACCATGATGGTCAGGCCGCCGCTGATGGCCCCCACCTCGCCACCGGACACCGGCGCATCGAGCATCACCACCCCCCGCTCCGCCAGACGCGCCGCGATGGACTGCGCCGCGGACGGGGCGATGGTGCTCATGTCCACATAGATCAGGCCTGCACGCGCACCTTCCGCCACCCCGCCAGCGGCCAGGGCCACCTGCTCCACGTCGGCCGCGTCGGCCACCATGGAAAACACCACATCACAGGACGCCGCCACCGCGGCGGCGCTGGCAGCCCCCTTGGCACCGGCTTCGAGCAGCGGCGCCATGGATTCGGCGCGCCGCGCCCAGACGGTGAGGTCGAAGCCCCCCTTGAGGAGATTGAGGGCCATGGGGCGCCCCATGATGCCGAGACCGATGAAGCCGACTTTCATGTCCTGTCCTTGTTACCGGGGAAAAACCGCGAGCCTAGCCCCCGCCGGACGCCAGCGCAATCCGCGCAGACCCTCGCCCCCCTCGCGCCTCAACCGCCATGGCTGACCCGGTAGATCACGCCGGCCTGGTCGTCGCTGATCAACAGGGCCCCATCGGGCATCACCAGCACATCGGCGGGGCGACCGAGCACCCGCTCCCGGCCCAGCGCATCCACCTGAAGCCAGCCCTCCGCAAACACCGTCTGCCGCGCCCGGCCCCCCAAGGCATCGACCTCCACCCGCATCACCCGGTAGCCCGACTTGCGGCTGCGGTTCCAGGAGCCATGCTCGGCGATGAAGACATTGTTACGGTAAGCCGCCGGGAACATGCTGCCGGTGTAGAAGCGCATGCCCAGGGCTGCCACATGGGCCCCCAGGCGGGCCACCGGCGGCACGAAAGCCCCGCAGCGCTGCTTCCGCCCGAAATCCGGGTCCGGCAGATCGCCCTGGTGGCAATAGGGATAGCCGAAATGATCGCCCGGCCGGGCCACCCGATTCAGTTCATCGGAAGGCAGGTCATCCCCCAGCATGTCACGGCCGTTGTCGGTGAACCACAGCCGGCCATCCTCCGGATGCCAGTCGAAGCCCACGGTGTTGCGCACGCCACGCGCCACCACCTCGACCGCCGAGCCGTCCGGCCGCATGCGCTGGATGTTGGCGTAGCGCTCCGGGTCCGGCTCGCAGATGTTGCACGGCGCGCCCACCGGTACGTACAGCCAGCCATCCGGCCCGAAGGCGATGAACTTCCAGCCATGGTGCCGCTCCGAGGGGAAGCGCTCGGTCACCACCCGTGGCACCGGCGGATCGGTCAGGCGGCGGGCGACCTCGTCCAAGGCCACGATCCGCGACAGCGCCGATACGAACAGTGAGCCGTCGCGGTAGGCCACGCCAACGGGCTGTTCGAGGCCGCTCGCCAGCACATGCACGCGCGAGGCCCGGGCACCATCCACCTCGACCCCGTACACCTTGCCTTCACTCCGGCTGCCCACAAAGACGACCCCTTTGCCACCGGAAAAGTCACCCAGAGCAAGCCCCCTCGCACCGGGCACCTGGTCGGTCAGGACCTCGATGCGGAAGCCCGGCGGCACCTTAAGGTGCACCGCCGGCGACGCCCCGGCCAGGGAGGCCCACGCCGCCGCCATGAGACACAAACCCGCCCACCAGCGCCCCATCGCCACTGGACGCCCTCCAATCCGCCTGCCCATCCAGACCTCCCGCGAACCATGGATTCAATCGAATGGACAGCACGCCCGAGCGGCCGTTCGTCCATGCCGCAATTTGCCTGATGCAGTGCCGCATCCGCTACACTCGAACGCCTGATCACCCGCTTTAGCCGTCAATCATGCCCAACGCATCACGCTCCTACGCGCCCCTCATCAAGGAAATCGGGCGCGGGCCGAAAGGCGCCCGCCCACTGACCACCGATCAGGCCGAATCCCTGTTTGCCGACATGATGGACGGCCTGGTCCCGGACCTGGAGCTGGGCGCCATCATCCTGTCCATGCGCATCAAGGCCGAGTCCCTCGACGAACTGATCGGCTTCCAGCGTGCCCTGGACGCCCGCACCGCCCATGTGAAGGTGCCGCCCGGCCCCCGTGTGGTGGTGCTGCCCACCTACAACGGCGCCCGCCGCCAGGCCAACCTGATGCCGCTGCTGGCCCTGCTGCTGGCCCGCGAAGGGGTTCCCGTGCTGATCCAGGGGCGGCATGACTTCGACAGCCGGATCAGCCCTTTCGAACTGCTCGCTGCGCTGGACATCCAGCCGGCCGCCGATATCACTACAGCCGAAGCGGCCCTGGCTGAAAACCGCCTGGCCTGCCTCAATCTGGACAGCCTTGCGCCCGGCCTCGTCCGCTTGCTGGCCCTGCGCCCCCGCCTGGGCGTGCGCAACAGCGCCCACACCCTGGCCAAGCTGCTCGATCCGGCACCCGGCCACAGCGTACGGGTGGCCTCGATGACCCACCCGGAGTACCTCGAGCGGATCCACGCCCACTTGGTCGCCCAGGGCGCCGTTGCCATGCTGCTGCGCGGCACCGAGGGAGAAGCCTTCGCCAACCCCCGCCGGCGCCCGCTGCTGGAGGTCTTCTCGGGGGGCGAGGCGCGCGTCGCCTTCCCCGCCGAGGAAGGGGGCGCACCGCCCATCGAAGGCCTGCCCGACGACCCCGCGGTGGCTGCCAACGCCGCGCTGATCCGCGCCATGCTGGCGGGCGAACGTCCCATCCCGCAGCCCATCCTCGATCAGGTCACGGCGCTGCGCGAGCTGAGCCTCATCCCGCGCCACTGAACCCCGCTGCGCACCATGCCCTGGCATGGTGCGGCGCCCCAGGGACGCGCACCACTAGCAGGCCACCCGGCCCCGTGCTGGTGCATCCCCTACCCGGCATTTCCACCCGATACGGGCAGAAGCCGCTGCCAGACACATGCACGGCCACTGGCACGCTCCCTGCTTATCAGACTCCAAGAGGAGTCGTGATGGCAGAAACCAAGTCCACCTGTTGTTACTGCGGCGTAGGCTGCGGTGTCGTAATCGAACACGAGGCCGGCCGGATCACCGGCGTGCGGGGCGACCCCGAGCACCCCGCCAACTTCGGCCGGCTGTGCACCAAGGGCTCCACCCTGCACCTGTCGGCGTCCGCTGACACCCTGATCGCCCGGGCCCTGTACCCGGAACTGCGCCCCAGCCGTGATGCCTCCCGCCAGCGGGTCAGCTGGGACACCGCGCTGGATACCGCGGCGGAACGCTTCGCCGCGATCATTGCCGAGCACGGCCCGGATGCCGTGGCCGTGTATGGCGCCGGCCAGCTGCTCACCGAGGACTATTACGTCTTCAACAAGCTGGTGAAGGGCCTGATCGGCACCAACAACCTGGATACCAACTCCCGCCTGTGCATGTCCAGCGCCGTGGCGGGCTACAAGCTCAGCCTCGGGGCCGACGCCCCGCCCTGCAGCTACGCGGACATCGCCCACAGCCACGCCCTGTTC
>JAFLDU010000342.1 GCA_017309145.1 Zoogloea sp.
TGAGGGATTCGATCGAGGTGGCGTTCATCGGGCGCACGCCGTCCTCGATGGCTTCCAGTTCGCCCCGCAGCACCGCCAGCGGGGTGCGCAGCTCGTGGGACACGTCGGCCATGAAATCCCGGCGCATGCGCTCGTTGGCTTCCAGGGTGCGGGCGAGGCGGTTGAAATCCTGCGCCAGCCGGCCCACCTCGTCGCTGGTGGTGGATTCGACGCGCTCGGCGTAGTCGCCGGCGGCGAGCCGGTGGGTGGCGGCGGCCACCTGCTTGAGGGGCGCCACCAGCCCGCGGGCGATCCACAGGGAGATCGCCACCGCAAACAGCGCCGCCAGCCCGCCGATGGCCAGGGTGGCGTGGAGTTGCTCGTCGAAGAAGCGCTGTACGCCGGTGCCGCTGGCGCTCTGGAAGGGCGCCATCACCAGCCAGCCCACGGTGCGCCCGTCCACCACGATGGGGCGGCGCACGGCGTTGGCCTCCTCGGCGCTGTGGCTGTTGCCCATCACGAAGCGCTGTTCGCCATCGAGCAGGCTGAGCCGGAAGATCGCGCCGGTGAGGTCGGATTCGGGCGGCGGCGGCATCTCCGCCATGGTCTTGTCCTGGTCTTCCTCGCGGGTGTGGGGCGACGACAGATGGAACCACGCCCGGCGGTTGGCGCGCAGGAAATCCCAGTTGCCGTTGCGGGCGTAAGCCTGGGTGAAGCGCGGAATGCTGTCTTCGAGGCGCTGCAGGGCTAGCTCGTCCATGTAGCCGATGAAGCCGCGGGTGAAGCTCCAGCGGCCCGCCACGCCCATCGCCAGCAGCACCGCGAGGGCCACCAGCAGGACGGCGAGGAAGACCTTGGTCGTGATTCCGGGTTTCATGGGCGCGAGCGGTGGAGTGATGAGTCTGGGCAGGGGCCGGGACGCCATTAAGCCCCCGCCGGGGGCGGAGATCAACGGGGGCGGGGCGATCTCCACAATGTCTCCAATTTTTCTGCACATTCGGTTTCCACAATCGGGGTCATCAAAGATCGGCCGTCGCGGCATTGTGGCGACAGGCCGGCCTCCACCGGATATGTTGGAAAGGAAACCCCGTGAGAACCCCCTTTGAAATCCCCGCAGCGCCCCGCCTGCTGGCCCTCGCCGCGGCCCTGTCGGCCGTGCTGCTGGCCGGCTGCAATTCGTCGGCGGCGCCCGCCGCCGCTGCGCCGCGCCCGGCCGAGGTCGGCGTGGTCACGCTGCAGGCCCGGCCGCTCACCCTCACCTCCGAACTGCCGGGCCGCACCGCGTCCACGGTGGTGGCCGAGGTGCGGCCCCAGGTGGGCGGCATCGTGCGCGAGCGGCTGTTCATCGAAGGCGCCGACGTGAAGGCCGGCCAGCTGCTCTACCGCATCGACCCGGCCAGCTTCCAGGCCGCCCACGACAGCGCCCGGGCGGCGCTCGCCAAGGCCCAGGCCAACCTCGAAACCCTGCGCCCCAAGGCCAGCCGCTACCGGGAGCTGGCCGAGATCAAGGCCGTTTCCCAGCAGGACACCGACGACGCCCAGGCGTCGCTGAAGGAAGCCGAGGCCGAGGTGGCGTCGGCCCGCGCCGCGCTGGAGAGCGCCGCCATCAACCTCGCCTACACCAAGGTGACGGCGCCGGTGTCGGGCCGGATCGGCCGCTCGGCGGTGACCCCCGGCGCGCTGGTGACCGCCGGTCAGAGCACCGCCCTCGCCACCATCCAGCAGATGGACCCGATCTACGTGGATCTCACCCAGGCCAGCGCCGACGCCCTGCGCCTCAAGCGCGTCTTCGAGGCCGGGCAGATCCGCCGCGGCCGGCAGGGGCAGGCGGCGGTCAAGCTGATCCTCGAGGACGGCAGCGCCTACGCCCGCGAAGGCCGGCTGCAGTTTGCCGACATCACCGTGAACGAAGGCACCGGCACCGTGGCCCTGCGCGCGGTCTTCCCCAACCCGAAGGGCGAGCTGCTGCCCGGCATGTACGTGCGGGCGGTGCTGGAGGAAGGCGTCACCGACACCGCGCTGCTGGTGCCCCAGCGGGCGGTGTCCCGCAACGCCCGGGGCGAGGCCACCGCGCTGGTGGTGGGTGAGGGCAACACCGTGAGCCAGCGGGTGCTGGCGGTCGGCCGCCCGGTGGGTGACAGCTGGCTGGTGACGTCCGGCCTCGCCGCCGGCGAACGGGTGATCGTCGAGGGCAGCCAGAAGGCCCGCCCGGGCGCCGTGGTGGCGCCGGTGGCGGTGGACGCCAAACTGGCCGGCAACAGCCCGGCCGACGGAAAGCCGGGAGTCTGACCATGGCCCGCTTCTTCATCGACCGCCCGATCTTCGCGTGGGTCATCGCCATCGTGGTGATGCTGGCCGGCGCGCTGTCCATCGGCCGGCTGTCCCTCGAGCAGTACCCCAACATCGCCCCGCCCAAGATCACCATCTCGGCCACCTACACCGGCGCCTCGGCCGAGACCATCGAGAACTCGGTGGTGCAGGTGATCGAGCAGCAGATGAAGGGCCTCGACCACCTCACCTACATGTCGTCCAGCAGCACCTCGGCCGGCACCGCGTCGATCACCCTGACCTTCGACGCCGGCACTGACCCGGACGTGGCCCAGGTGCAGGTGCAGAACAAGCTCAAGCAGGCCGAGCCGCGCCTGCCCCAGATCGTCCAGAACCTGGGGGTGAGCGTCACCAAGACCGGCACCGACTTCCTGATGGTCGTCTCGCTGGTGTCCGACAACCCGCGCACCAGCGCCATCGACATCGGCGACTACATCGCCACCAGCCTGCTCGACCCGGTGAGCCGCGTGGAAGGGGTGGGCGACGTGCAGGCCCTGGGCAGCGGCTACGCCATGCGGATCTGGCTCGACCCGGCGCGCCTGCAGAAGTACGCACTGATGCCCTCCGACGTGAAGTCGGCGATCCAGGCCCAGAACGCCGAGGTCACCGCCGGCCAGGTGGGCGGCCTGCCGGCCCGGGGCGGCCAGCAGATCAACGCCACCATCACCGCCCGCAGCAAGCTGCAGACGCCCGAGCAGTTTGGTGCCATCGTGCTCAAGACCACTGCCGACGGGGCCGTCGTGCATCTTTCCGACGTGGCCCGCATCGAGCTGGGCGGCGAGAGCTACGACGTGAGCGTGCAGTACAACGGCAAGCCCTCGGCGGCCATCGGCATCAAGCTCGCCGCCGGCGCCAACGCGCTGCAGACCGCCGACCGGGTGAAGGCGCGGCTCGACGAGCTCGGCCGCTTCTTCCCGGCCGAGATGCAGCTGCAGGTGGTGGTGCCCTACGACACCACGCCCTTCGTGCGCATCTCCATCGAGGAGGTGGTGAAGACCCTGATCGAGGCCATCGTGCTGGTGGTGCTCATCATGTATCTCTTCCTGCAGAACCTGCGCGCCACGCTCATCCCGGCGGTGGCGGTGCCGGTGGTGCTGCTGGGCACCTTCGGGGTGCTGGCGGCGTTCGGCTACTCGATCAACACCCTCACCATGTTCGGCATGGTGCTGGCCATCGGCCTGCTGGTGGACGACGCCATCGTGGTGGTGGAGAACGTCGAGCGGATCATGAGCGAGGAGGGCCTGTCGCCCCGCGAGGCCACCCGCAAGTCGATGGGCGAGATCACCGGCGCGCTGGTGGGCATTGCCCTGGTGCTGTCGGCGGTGTTCGTGCCGATGGCGTTTTTTGGCGGCTCGACCGGCGTGATCTACCGTCAGTTCTCGATCACCATCGTGGCGGCCATGCTGCTGTCGGTGCTGGTGGCGCTCACCCTCACCCCGGCCCTGTGCGCCGCGTTGCTCAAGCCCGGGCATACCCATCACACCGGCTTCTTCGCGTGGTTCAACCGCGTGTTCGACCGGGGCAGCCAGCGCTACCAGGGCGGCGTGGCCGGCATCCTGCGGCGTGGTGGCAGGGCGGCGGCGGTGTATGTGGTGCTGGTGGGGCTGCTGTCGGTGATGTTCCTGCGCCTG
>JAFLDU010000343.1 GCA_017309145.1 Zoogloea sp.
CAGCAGTACCACCCCCACAAAGCCCAGTCCAACGGCTGCGAAAGCGTGCTTGCCCACCCGCTCCTTGAACCACCAGGCCAGCAGCAGGGCGACGAACAAAGGCGAGGTGTAGCTGAGGGTGACCGCTGTGGCGAGAGGCAGGATGCCCAGCGCGAAGAAGTAGCACATCAGGGCGATGGTGCCGGAGATACCGCGGGACAGTTGCCGGCGCCAGTGCGGCGTGGCGTGGGAGATGCCCTGCAGACGCAACAGGATGAGCATCATCAGGAAGCCGATGAAGCCCCGGTAGAACACCAACTCCCCTGTGGAGAAGTGGGCGGAGCCGAGCTTGACACAGACGCCCATGCAGGCGAAGAGCAGGCTGGCGAGGATCATCCAGAGGGATTGCATGGTGCGTCGCAGCAGAAAGGAAGCGGGAATTCTACTGGAGGGACGGGTGTTGTCCGTACAAAACGAAAAACCCCCTCGGGCGTGAGCCCGAGGGGGTTTCAACCAAGCGTGCCGGCGAGGGTTACCGGCCGATGGGCATCTTCTTAGTGGAACTGTTCTTCTTCGGTGGAGCCGGTGAGGGCCTTGACGGAGGAGGAGCCGCCCTGGATCACGGTGGTCACGTCGTCGAAGTAGCCAGCACCCACTTCCTGCTGGTGGGACACGAAGGTGTAGCCCTTGTCGCGAGCGGCGAATTCGGGTTCCTGCACCATTTCGGTGTAGTGCTTCATGCCTTCGCCGCGGGCGTAAGCGTGGGCGAACTGGAAGGTGTTGTACCAGTTGATGTGGATACCGGCCAGGGTGATGAACTGGTACTTGTAGCCCAGTGCGGACAGCTCGTCCTGGAAGGCGGCAATGGTCTTGTCGTCCAGGTTCTTCTTCCAGTTGAAGGACGGGGAGCAGTTGTAGGACAGCAGCTTGCCCGGGCAGGCGGCATGCACGGCCTGGGCGAACTCGCGGGCAAAGCCCAGGTCCGGGGTGCCGGTCTCACACCACACCAGATCGGCGTAGGGGGCGTAGGCGACGCCACGGCTGATGGCTTGCTCCAGGCCGTTCTTGACGCGGTAGAAGCCTTCCTGGGTGCGCTCGCCGGTGCAGAAGGGCTTGTCGTTGGCGTCGTGGTCGGAGGTCAGCAGGTTGGCGGCTTCCGCGTCGGTACGGGCCAGGATCAGGGTGGGAACACCCATCACGTCGGCGGCGAAACGGGCAGCGATCAGCTTCTCGATGGCTTCCTGGGTCGGCACGAGCACCTTGCCACCCATGTGGCCGCACTTCTTCACGGCGGCCAGTTGGTCTTCGAAGTGCACACCCGCGGCGCCGGCGGCGATCATGTTCTTCATCAGTTCGAAGGCGTTCAGCACGCCGCCGAAGCCGGCTTCGGCGTCGGCCACGATCGGCAGGAAGTAGTCGACGAAGCCTTCGTCACCCGGGTTGATGCCACGGGACCATTGGATCTCGTCAGCACGCTTGAAGGTGTTGTTGATGCGGCGAACCATGGTCGGCACGGAGTCGTAGGCGTACAGCGACTGGTCCGGGTACATGGTTTCGGAGGTGTTGCCGTCGGCGGCGACCTGCCAGCCGGACAGATACACGGCTTCCAGGCCAGCCTTGGCTTGTTGCATGGCCTGACCGGCGGTGATCGCGCCGAAGGCATTCACGTAGCCCTTCTTGGCGCCGCCGTTCACCTTGTCCCACAGGGTCTTGGCGCCACGCTGCGCCAGGGTGTACTCCGGCTGCAGGCTGCCGCGCAGACGCACGACGTCAGCGGCGGAGTAGCCGCGCTTGACACTCTTCCAGCGGGGGTTTTCGGCCCAGTCTTTTTCCAGAGCGGCGATTTGCTGTTCGCGAGTCAGAGACATACGAGATCCTTTAAAAACAAAGTGGGGAGGGGGAAGCCGGGGGGCGGAAGCCTGTTGCTGCTTCTCGCTCGCGCCTGAGCCGTTTGACCGGGGTCCGAAGCCTGCTGTGTTGGCTGCTTTGGAGTTCGGGTCAGTGGTGAGAAGTATAGGGGTGATTTTGCACGGCAGCAACAGGTCTTATATAAGATATAAGAAATTATTTTTCTATATATATCAAAGATCTGCTGCTATTTTTTTGTATTGTGAAACGGCGCTGGCGATGGTGAAATGAAAAAACATTGCGCTGCGTCGTTTCGGGGCGTTCAGAGCAGGGCGGTGTCGGAGACGATCACTCCGTCTTCATCCGCATACAGCCACTGTCCCGGCGTAAAGGTGACCCCGCCAAAGGTGACCGGGATGTCCAGGTCGCCGGCACCCTTCTTGACGCTCTTCATGGGGTGGGTGGTCAGGGCGAATACGCCGATGTCCATGCCGGCGATCGGGCCGGAGTCGCGGATGCAGCCGTACATGATCACGCCTGCCCAACCGTTCTTCACGCCGAGCAGGGCCAACTGGTCGCCGAGCATCGCGCAACGCAGGGAGCCGCCGGCATCCACCACGAGCACCTTGCCCTCACCCGGGGTTTCGAGGGTTGAACGGACGAGGGCATTGTCCTCGAAGACCTTGAGGGTCCGGATCTGTCCGGCAAAGCGCTGCTTGCCGCCGAAGCTGCGGAACATCGGGGCGACGGCGCGGACCTTGCCCTCGTTGGCGTCGCAGAGATCGGTGGTCTGGAATTCCATGGTGGTGCCTCCGTACAAAACAGGGGTTGAAAATGACAACGGGCGGCCAAGGGCCGCCCGTCGGATGGTGATGCGGTGGTGAAAACTATACCGTAGCTTCTGCCATTTCCTCGAACACCAGCTTGACCTTGCCGTCGTCGTCCAAGTCGATGGTCACCGTCCCGCCATTGGCCAGGCGGCCGAACAGCAGCTCGTCCGCCAGGGCCGAGCGGATGGTGTCCTGGATCAGGCGTGCCATCGGGCGGGCCCCCATCAGCGGGTCGAAGCCTTTCTGGCCCAGCCACTCCTTCAGCTTGTCGGTGAAGTGGGCTTCCACCTTCTTCTCGTGCAACTGTGCCTCCAGCTGCATCAGGAACTTCTCGACCACGCGGGTGATGATGTCGTGATCAAGGCCCTTGAAGGAGATGATGGCATCCAGGCGATTGCGGAACTCCGGCGAGAAAAGGCGCTTGATGTCGGCCATCTCGTCGCCCTGTTCGCGCCGTGCGGAGAAGCCGATCACGGCCTTCTGCATGTTCTCGGCGCCGGCGTTGGTGGTCATGATGATGATGGTGTTGCGGAAGTCCGCCTGACGTCCGTTGTTGTCGGTCAGGGTGCCATGGTCCATCACCTGCAGCAGGATGTTGTAGATGTCCGGGTGGGCCTTCTCGATCTCATCCAGCAGCAGCACGCAGTGCGGCTTCTTGGTGACCTGCTCGGTCAGCAAGCCGCCCTGATCGAAGCCCACATAGCCCGGCGGGGCGCCGATCAGGCGCGAAACAGCATGCCGTTCCATGTATTCGGACATGTCGAAGCGCACCAGCTCGATGCCCAGGGTGTAGGCGAGCTGACGGGCGACCTCGGTCTTGCCGACGCCGGTGGGGCCGCTGAACAGGAAGGCGCCGATGGGCTTGGCGGGGTTGCCCAGGCCGGATCGGGACATCTTGATGGCCTTGCCCAGGGCCTCGATGGCGGCGTCCTGGCCGAAGACCACGTTGCGGAGGTCGCGCTCAAGGGTCTTGAGGGCGGCCCGGTCGTCGTTGGAGACGCTGCGCGGCGGGATGCGGGCGATCTTGGCCACGATCTCCTCGATCTCGCCCTTGCCGATCAGCTTCTTCTGGCGGGACTTGGGCAGGATGCGCTGGGCGGCGCCGGCCTCGTCGATCACATCGATGGCCTTGTCGGGCAGGTGGCGGTCGTTGATGTAGCGCGCCGACAGCTCGGCGGCGCTGGACAGGGCCGAGGCCGAGTACTTGATGCCGTGATGCTGCTCGAAGCGGGACTTGAGCCCCTTGAGGATCTCGACCGTCTCGGATACGGAGGGT
>JAFLDU010000036.1 GCA_017309145.1 Zoogloea sp.
CTGGGCGGCCGACACGTTGACCGACACCCGGAGGGGACGGCCACTGCGGGCCTTGAACTCGCGGGACAGGTTGCAGGCCTCCTGCAATACCCATGCACCCAGATCGAGGATGCTGCCGTTCTCCTCGGCAATGGCGATGAACTCGTCCGGCCGTACCGCACCGAGGGTCGGATGATTCCAGCGCAGAAGGGCCTCGGCCTTCACCACCTCGCCACTTCGGGCATCGACGATGGGCTGGTAGGCCACCCAGATCTCCTGACGAGCGAGGGCGCCGCGCAGGGCCATGTCGAGCTCCAGGTGGCGCTCGATGCGCAATCCGGTCTCCCGTCCGTAGAAGCCGATGCGCTTGCGTCCCCGGGCCTTGGCCTCGTACATGGCAGCATCGGCATTCTTGAGCAGCTGCTCGGGGGTCTCTCCATCGGCAGGAAAGAGCGCGACACCGACGGTGGCCGACACCACCAGCTGGCGGTCATCCACCAGCACCGGCTGTTCGAAGGCATCGAGCACCCGCCGGGCACACTTGACCGCCTCGGACCGGCCGGAGATCCGGTCGAGGAAGATCACGAACTCGTCGCCACCAAAGCGGGCCGTCGTATCCGAGTGGCGGGCGATCTCCTTGAGGCGCTCACCCACCTTGCGCAGCAGGGCATCACCTCCGGCATGGCCGAGGGAGTCGTTGACCCGCTTGAAATGGTCCAGATCGATGAAGAGCAGCCCACAGAAGTAACCATAGCGCTTGGCCGCCGCCAAACCGCGGGCCATGCGCTCCGCCAGCAGGGCGCGGTTGGGGAGGCCCGTCACCTCGTCGCAGTAGGCCTGGCGCATCAGCGACGCCTGGTAGCGCTCCCGTTCCTCCACGTTGTGGAGCTGCAGCATGATCATCGCGCGTCCCTGCCATTGCAGTCGGGCGGCACTGACTTCGGCCGGGAAGGCACTTCCGTCGTAGCGCCGGCACTGCTGCTTCTCGGGGGCGCCGTCGAGCGCAGGCAGGCAGTCCAGCACCGACTTGTCTGACGCGAGGGCATTGCGCCATTGCTCGCTGGCCTCCGGCAGGCACAGTTCGCGCCGGGCGGCGGGGTTGGCCCGGATGATGGTGCCATCCTCGTCGAGGATCAGCCAGGGATCACGCACCGCATCAGTGATCGTCTCGAGACGTCGCTTTTCACGCTGGATCTTCTGTAACTGGAGCTGGATGGTGCGGAGCAGCAGGAGCACGATGACGATCGCCGACAAGCTGGTGATGCCGATCCATTGCAGGCGCCCCACCCAACGTTCGGTCAGATCGCCCTCCCGGGTGGACACGCCGACTAGCATGGGAAGGCCGCCAATCCAGGAAAAGCTGGCCAGGCGCAGCGCCCGATCAACGGGACTGACCACTTCAACAACGTCATCCGGGTTACTCGGCACGGGCTGCCCATCCTCCCCCAGGACGGGCTTTCTCAGCAGGGCGCGGACCAGTCCTGGATCAGCGCTGACATCCAGGCCCAGAGCCTGCTCACTGAACGGGTAACGGGCCAACACGCGACCATTGGCCTTGCAGAGAAGCACCGCAAAGGGCTTGCCGGACAACAAGCCAGCCACCAGGGCTTCAACCTTCGAGGCCGCAAAGCGGGCACCGACAATACCTGCAAAACTGCCGTCCGCATGGTTGAGCCGCCGGGAGACGACAAAACTCATCTCACCCGAGACCCAATCGAGAAAAGGATCGGAAACGAACAGCCCCATGTCGGGCGTATCCCGGTGCGCCCGGAAGAAATCGAACTCGGTCGATGCCAGGCCCTGCTCAATGCCCTTGTTGCGCCTTGTGATCAGCGTGCTGTCAGCCCCCATCAGGAAGACCTCGGCCACCTCCGACGAATTCTCCTGGAGCGCCTTGAAGTCATCGGCCTGCAGCCCGCGGCCGCTGTCACCCAACATCTGTCCGTTATCGAAAGCCACCGTCACCTGGCGCAGGATCCCATCGGCTTCCTGCACGCTGCGTTGCAGGTTCCGCGCCACCATGTCGGAAAAGATCGTCAGTTCCCGGTTGGTTTCTGCCTTGAAGCCGGTATAGGAGACATAGCCCTCGATCAGGGCGGCGGCCACGATCAGGGTGACCAGAATGTAGCCGGAAGCCAACGGACTGATGCGGTAGCGCAGCTTCGCCAGCCTGACGCAGTACTCGGAAATGCGCACGATGTGCTTCATAGCATCAGGCAGCGCAGCGGCCCGCTTCATCGTGCAGGGCCCGGGCGGTCACGGACAGGTTCATCGCGCTCGCCGACGCGCTGGCGGCGACAGAGCTGTTCTCCACCGCCAGGCGGAACACCTTGCCGACCTGCTCGACGAGGAGCGTCATGTTGCGGCACTGCGTCTCGACGACGCCACCGACCGCGGCCACCGCGGCGCCGCTGCGCTGCACATCCCCCTCCAGCTTGCCCACCAGGGCGACGGCCGCGCTGAGCAGTTCATCCGCCTCCTCGGTCTGCGCCTGGCCACCATGCCGGACCCGCTCCTCCAGAGCGGCCTTCACTTGAGACAGGCTCAGGGCCGCATGGGCAAACTGCTCCTGCGCCTCGGCCAGCAGGTCGCGCACCGCTGGAATGCCAAGCTCGATATCGTCCACCGTGGCGTCCAGCTGCTCGGCCTGGATGCGCTGACGATCGGCCATCTCGGAGAGCTTGCGGGACACGATCAGCAGATCGCCGGCTGCGGCGACAAGCTGTGCCCCGTGGTCACCGAGCGTGAACAGCTTATTCCTGAAACCCTCCGCCAGCGCCTGGAGGGCACGGCGGATCCGACTTCCGAGGACCGGCACCGCCAGCACCGCAACCAAGGTCACCAGAAGCATGGCAGCCATGCCGAGGCGCAGGCTGATACGGGACGCATCCTGGGCACTTGCGGCAAGCTGGAGATTGTAGTCGTGGTGCCGGCGCAGTGCGCTGGACACTTGCCCGAGAGCTGCCTGGGCGTCGGCGAGTGCGGAATGGACATCCCGCGAAGCAGCCGATACGGCAAGGATGTCGGACTGGTGGGTATCGAATACCTCAACAGCCTGCCGAACCTGCTGGAGGAGTGCCTTCTCACGCTGACTCACCACGAACTCCGACTCGTAGCGGCTCAGGTCACGCTCCAGCCCCTGGCGAAAGAAGACCAGTTTCCGCGCCTGATCCGCACGATCGGCATCGTCCTGGGCCAGCATATAGCGGAGGGTCGTCGTCCGGATGGAGGCGAACTTGAGCGTAACCCCATTGATGATCTCCAGGCTCGGGATGACATTCCCGGTCAATGTCGTCACCTGGGCACTCATCCGGTTGGTCAGGATCAGCGAGGTGGCAAGCAGGACGAGCAGCAGGGACAGCGAAACGGCAACGAGAACAAGGATCCGTCGTCCAATACTCATGGATTCAGTCATGGATTCAATTTCCGTGATGCGTACGGCCAGGGAGAATCGAAGGGCAGCCGAAGCGACAGTCAATCGGCTTGCACAGTCGACGCCGGCCCGTGGCGTGGTCACCCAGGCCCGGAATCTCGGCATGAGCGAATCCTAGGGCTGTGCCAATGCACTCAGCAGAGTGGATTTACCTATCGATTCGAGGTAATCCCCACCTTCATCAGACAAGGGCATCGCGCGAAGATGGGGCTGTCGAAACGCACCGCGCAAACACCCATGCCCCGACACTCCTCAATGCCGCACAGTGCCTCCGCCCCCGGCCGCTCCCTGCGCCAGTCCTGCCTGAACATGCTGACGGGATACAATCGGCAGAGGCTGCTCCGGCTCATCGACACCTTGCTGGCCGCCGAGGTCCCCCCTACCCGCAGCGCGCTCTCGGAAATGATGAGTGAGTTTTTCGAGCACGCGATCGTCCATTTCGAAGCCGAGGACACCTGGCTTGCGGAGATCGGCTACCCAGAGGCAAGCCGTCACAGTCAGGCACACCGCTCACTGGTGGAAACCTTCTCGGACGTGTGCTTCCTGATCATGGAATCCCACGAATCCCCCTGGCACGCCTTTCTCGACCGGATCTGCATTCCCCTCTACCGTCACCTCACCGAAGAGGACCGCAAGGTCGTTAACTTCCTGGAAACCCTCGACGCCGCCTGAACGACCGGGCATCGCCCTGGGCGGCTTGCCAAGACCCGTGCAATCCGTCATCTTTATGCGGTCACACCCAAACTGGGCATGATCGTGCATCCGGCATGGAGTGCCGGAGTAATTTGACGAGCACCAATGACACGGTACAAGCCATGACGAGTGCGGCGCGGGACTCGCGGATCATCTTCATTCCAGCGGTGGTGGCCATCGCCGTGCTCATGTTGGGCGGCCTGCTCGCTATCGAGACCATAGAGTCCGAAAACCACCGGAAGGTGCATGACAACCTCAAGACCAAGGTCGAGACCCTCACCCGAACCATCCGGCTGATCAACAGCGACGTCACCCAGCGGACCAACGATATCGCCGCTGATCCGCAATTGCAGGCACATGTCAGCCAGTTACTCAAGGCCCCCGGCGACCCCGCCCGCATGCGTGCACTGGAGGACTGGCTCACGCCCGCCTTCCGCAGCCGTGGCTTCGAGGGATTTTCACTGATCACCGCCGATCAGGGCATCATCATCGCTTCATCCAGCAAGAACTACGTCGGCAAGCCGGTAGCCCGCCAAAGCACCCGGGAACTCATCCTGCGCAGCGCCAAGGAAGGAACCCAGCTGGGTGCCCCCTTTCCTGCCCCGCAGTCCTTCCTCAAGAATGACACCCCCTTCTCTAAAGGCTCAGCCATCCAGCTGGCCTGCACCCCCGTACGCCAGCACGACGAGATACGCGCCTTCCTGTGCCTGCGCATCGACCCCTACTCAAAGCTCTACCCCATCCTCGAGGCCAGTCGGAACGGCGAAACGGGCGAAACCTACGCCATTGGCGAGAAGGGTCTGATCCTCTCGCCCAGCCGATTCGAGAGCAGCTTCGCGGGAGCCCCCAGCCCCCAGCCGGGGTGGAGCCTGTTCAGGCTGTATGCCCGCATCCCCGCCACCCAGCGGGGCAGGTCGGAACAAGTCGTCCCTGCAAGCATCGACCAACCGCCGACGCGCGCCCTCAGTAACACCGAAGAGCAGGGCAGAAACGTGTGGATCGAAGAAGACTACACGGACTACCGCGGGCACAAAGTCATCGGAGCCGGCCAGTGGCTGGCGGAAAACCGCATGGGCGTGATCGTCGAACAGGACATGGACGAAGCCTTCCATTCCTCGCGGATCGTGCGCCGGATCATTGTCGCCCTGCTGGCCGGCAGTGCCCTGCTGATCGGCATCCTCTCCATCGTGGAATGGCGCTCCCGGCGCTCCATCAGCCACAGCGAGCGGCGCTTCGCCGCCTTCGCCGAAAATGTCCCGGCGGGCCTCTCGATGCGCTCGCGGGAAGGGATCTACATGATCGCCAACCCGCTCTTCTACGCCATGTTCGATCTCCAGGAGGGCACCCTCACCGGCAAACTCGATGCGGACGTCTTTCCACCCGAACTGGCGCGCCGGCACGAAGCCGAACTGGAAGAAGTCCTGCGCAGCGGGCGGGCGTGCTCGTCCACCAGCACCCGCCGCAACGGCAACCGCGAAGAAGCGGTATTCACCTCGATCCACTTTCCGATCTGGGACGACACCCTGGGCCAGGTCATCGCCGTAGGCACCGTCGACACCGACGTGACAGAACTGGTCAAGACCCAGAAGAACCTCGAGGCGCTGACCCGCCAACTCGAGCAGCGGGTCGACGAAAGAACCCGCGAGCTCCTCGCCGCCCGGGATCAGGCCGAACAGGCAGCCACCGCCAAGGCCGACTTCCTGGCCAACATGAGCCACGAGATCCGCACCCCGCTGAACGCCATCATCGGCATGACCCACTTGGCCGAACACCTGGAAACGACGCCCAAGGTCAGCCACTACCTGAGCCGCATCCAGTCATCGAGCCGTCACCTGCTGGGGCTGGTGAACAACATCCTCGACCTGTCCAAGATCGAGGCCGGCAAGCTCAAGGTGGAGCACAGCGACTTTTCCCTCGACCTCCTGATGGACCACGTCTCCGGCATGGTCGGCAATGCCGCAGAATCGAAGGGCCTGGAGCTGATTGTCGATATCGAGCCGGAGATGCCCGGCCATCTGATCGGCGACGCCCTGCGGATCGGCCAGATCCTGATCAACTTCACCAGCAACGCCATCAAGTTCACCGAGCGGGGAACGATCCGTCTGCGGGTCAGGGCCGGCGAACGCAACGGAGAGCAGCTGCGAACCCTTTTCGAGGTCGAGGACGAAGGCATCGGTATCGCCGAGGGCGATATCGCCCGGCTCTTTACCCCCTTCCAGCAACTGGAGGATCCGCTCTCTAAGCGCTTTGAAGGGACCGGGCTGGGGCTGGTCATCAGCCGCAACCTGGCCGAGCTGATGGGCGGAAAAGTCGGCGTAGTAAGCCACAAAGGCCTCGGCAGCACCTTCTCCCTCGAGATCGACCTGGGAATCAGCGACCCACCCACCCTCATCGCTGACGAGCCGCCGCGGCGCGTCCTGGTGGTGGACGACCACCCCGAGGCCCGCCATATCCTCGCCCGCATCCTGCGGAACCTGGCCGCCGAGGTCACCGAAGCGGCCAGTGGCCAGGAAGCCATTGCCATGGTCAGCGCAGCGGAATCCCAGGGCCAGCCATTCCATGCATTGTTCATGGACCTGCGCATGCCGGGCATGTCCGGCCCCGAAACTGCCGCCGCCCTCGATGCACTGGCCCCACAGCGCACTCACGTTCCCCGCGTGCTGCTCTTCGCGGGCGGACTGGACACCACCTACGGCGCGAATGGAGCCGATTTCGACGCCATAATGCGCAAACCTGCGACCATCTCGGCCGTACGCGAGACACTCAGCAGCCTGGCCCACCCGCAAGAGGGCCTTGCCGCCAGCCGTGCCGGAGAGTCCTACAGCACACTGCGCGGCCGACACCTGCTGGTCGTCGAAGACAATCCGATCAACCAGGAAGTCATAAAGGATCTCCTCGAAGCCACCGGCGCCATCGTCGATCTCGCCTCCAGCGGTGACCAGGCCATCGAACAGCTGACCCACCAGAGCTTCGACGCCGTGCTGATGGATATCCACATGCCCGGCAAGAACGGACTGCAGACCACGGCCGAGATCCGTCAGCTTCCCGCGCTGGCAGGCCTGCCGATCATTGCGTTGACCGCCAGCGCCCTGGAGGGCACCCGGGAATACTGCCTGGCCATGGGAATGAACGGCTATGTCACCAAACCCATCGATCCCAACACTCTTTTCGGAACGCTGGCGAGTCACCTTGCCGGTCAGCCGGCAAGCCCGCCCGAGCCCGCGCCGGCGCAACTCGCCGATCCGGCTCCGGTCTCGCCACCTCTCCAGGGCCTCCGTAGTGTTCCGGGCCTGGATCTCGACACCGGCCTCGGCAACACCATGGGACGGGAGGACATTTACCTTCGCCTGATCGCCAAGGTCCTTGCCGAGCGCAGCTCGATCGATGTCGAGATGGGACTGGCGCTGGCTGACGGAGACATCGAGACGGTAGTCCACATCGCCCACGGCATGCGCGCTGTTCTGGGCACGCTGGGCGCCCGGGAACTCGAAGCCCTGGCCATCACGATCGAGGAACAGGCCCAGTCCGGGTCTGACATGAACGAACTCGTGAAACGCTTCCAGGAAGGCTACGCCAGGCTGCTCCAGGCCCTGCGGAGCGCGACAGGCGCCGACCCCGCACAGAACATCCCCCTCGAACCACAGCCAACCTGAGCCACCGACAGCCTGACCGTGCAACTTTCCCATGCAAGCGGCGCGCTCAAGAGCCATCATGCTGCTAAAGCCCCGCCCTGCAGCAACGCAGAGACAGGGACGGAACGGGTTGCACACGGCTCACAACGCAACAGAGAACTCCACCATGAGCTTCGACACACCGATCATCTACATCATCGACGACGACGAAATCTCCCTGTGGATGCTGAAGGAATTCGTTCAGGGAATCGGGGCGGACGTCCGCACCTATCGATCGGCCCTGGCCTTTCTCAAGTCCTATCGGCCGGGCCCCCACGAATGCCTGATCTGCGATCTGCGCATGCCCGAGCTGGGCGGCCTGGATGTCCAGCGCCAGTTGCTCGAGAAGGGGGACGCACTGCCCATCATCTTCGTGTCGGCCTACCCCGAGGTGCATGCCGCCGTGCAGGCCATCAAGCGTGGCGCCGTCGACTTCCTGCAGAAACCGGTGAACGGCAGCGTGCTGCTGCAGAAAACCCAGAGCGCCCTGGCCTACAGCCGCGAGCTGTACTCGGCCCGCCTGGCCCGCATCACCCGGGAAGCACGCCTCGCACTCCTCACCCCCAAGGAGCGGCAGATCGCCGAGATGGTGGTTGACGGCAAATCCAGCCCGCGGATCGCCGAAGAACTGCAGATCAGTGTGCGGACCGTCGAGAATCACCGGGCCCGCCTGATGGACAAGCTGCACGTAAGCACCGTGGTCGAGCTCGTGAAGCTGTTTCTCTGAGTCCGACCCCGTGGTTAAATCGGCCGCATGACGTCACCCGCCATCGATTCCAGCACCACCACCTCCCCGACACCCCGCGAAGCCTCCTGGGCCGACTACGCCGTGCTTGTCGTCGACGACGAAGCCGGGGTCCGCAACTTCCTGGAGCGGGCCCTGCGTGCCCGTGGCTGCAGGGTCGATGTGGCCGGCTCTTCCGAGGAGGGCGCCGAGCGGCTGCGGGAACACCACTTCGACGCCATCGTGCTCGACATTGCCCTGCCGGGCCGCTCCGGTATGGAATGGCTGCGCAGCCTGCGCAACCAGGGCTTCGCAGGCGATGTGATCCTGATCACCGCCTTTGCCGACATCGAGACGGCCATCGACGCCCTGCGTGCCGGCGCCTCCGATTTCGTGCTCAAGCCCTTCCGGGTGGACCAGATCATCAACTCCCTCCGGCGCTGCTTCGAGAGAGCCCGCCTGGATCGCGAAAACTTCGTGCTGCAACGCCAGGTGGCCGGCCTGGGCGGTGAGGTGGACGGCCTGATCGGCCACTCCGCACCCATGCGCGCCCTCTGCGACCTGATCCGCCGCGTCGCGCCCACCCCGTCCACCGTGCTGATACTGGGCGAATCGGGTGTTGGCAAGGAAGTCACCGCCCGGGCTCTGCACCAGATGAGCCCGCGTGCCGAGCGCTCCTTCGTGGCCCTCAATTGCGCGGCGGTGTCGCCCGAACTCATCGAAAGCGAACTCTTCGGCCATGTCCGCGGTGCCTTCACCGGCGCCCGCGACGCCCGCCGCGGCCTGTTCCACTATGCCAACGGGGGCACCCTGTTCCTCGACGAGATCGGTGAACTGCCCCTGGCCATGCAGACCAAGCTGCTGCGCGCGCTCGAGGCACGGCGGATCCGTCCGGTCGGCAGCGAGACCGAGGTACCGGTGGATGTCCGCATCGTCGCCGCCACCAACCGGGACCTGCGCGCCGAGGTCGCCGCCGGGCGCTTCCGCCAGGATCTCTTCTACCGCCTCGAAGTGGTCACCCTGGTAATTCCGCCCCTGCGCGAGCGCCAGGAGGACGTCACCGAGTTGGCCCTGCACTTCAACGCCCAACTTGCCCCGCACTTGGGTCTGCCTCCCCTCGAGATCACCCAGCTCGACCTCGCCCGCCTGGCCGCCTATGCCTGGCCGGGCAACGTGCGCGAGCTGCGCAACCTGATCGAACGCTCCCTGATCCTCGGCAGCCTGCCCCGCGAGGATCATGCGCAAGGGATGGCCGATCCGCTGCCCCTGAGCCTTGCCGAGGTGGAGAAACGCCACATCCTGGCGGTCCTGGACCAATGCGGTGGCAACAAATCCCGCGCAGCAACCCTCCTCGGCGTATCGCGCAAGACCCTCGACCGCAAGGCGGTGGAGTGGGGCCTCGGCTGACCCCACACCCCGCCGATGTTCGACCGCCTCCTCACCCGCTTCGGGCATTCCGTACGCGCCAAGCTGCTCGCCATGGTGCTCGCCCCGCTGCTGCTGGGGGTGCCCATCCTGCTGACCCTGGTGTGGGTCTCGGGCAACCAGGGTTACCAGCGACTGGTCAGCTACAAGGTCGGCTCCGACCTGGTCACAGCCCACGAGTACTTTGCCCGGATGCGCCAGAACGTGGCCGTGGACATCGCCGCCCTGGCCGACAGCCGGCGCCTGGCCCAAGCCCTGGCCGCAACCTCGCGGGACAGCCTGCCGGCCTACCTGGAGGCTGCCCGCTGGCAAGCCAGACTGGATTTCCTTTACCTGCTCGACCCCGAAGGCCGGGCACAACCCGTCAGCCTGCCACCGGGCAGTACCCACGCCGACCGGACTCACTGGCCGGTGGTCCAGGCGGCACTCGCCGGCACGGCCTCCGAGAGCATCGACGTGTTCGACGCCGCCCACCTGGAAGCCATCGATCCCAGCCTGCGCCAGCGCGCCCGCCTGCCCCTGGTCAGCACCCCCAACGCCGTGCCGGACCCACGCCGGGAAGAAACCCGCGGCCTGCTCATCCACGTCGCCCTTCCGGTGCGCGATGACGGCGGCCGGCTGATCGCCGTCCTGGAAGGCGGGGTGCTGCTCAACGGCAACAGCGAGTTGGTGGACCGCCTCAACGCCATCATCTACCGGGACGGCACCCTGCCCCTCGGCAGCCGTGGCACCGCCACCCTGTTCCTCGGCGACACCCGCATCGCCACCAACGTGCGCCTGTTCGAAGGAGAGCGCGCCCTCGGCACCCGCGTCTCGGCTGCCGTGCGCAACCACGTGCTGGAAGAGGGCAAGGTCTGGCTGGGTACGGCCTTCGTGGTGAATGACGACTATGTATCCGGCTACGAGCCCGTCCTGGACAGCTTCGGCAGACGGGTCGGCATGCTCTACGTGGGCTTCCTCGAAGCCCCCTTCAAGGCGGCCATGCACAGCGCCCTGTACGTCCTTTTCGGGGTCTTCCTGGCGGTCAGCCTGCTCGGCAGCGTGTTGTCCCTGCGCTGGGCCCGCAGCATCTTCAAGCCGCTCGAAAAGGTGGGCTCCACCATCGGGCGGATCCGCGAAGGCGAGACCGACGCCCGGGTCGGCCCGGTGGCCAGCCGCGACGAGATCGGCCAGCTCGCCGCGGCCTTCGACGGTCTCCTCGACAACCTGGCCGATCGACGTGCAGAACTTCAACGCTGGGGCGACGAACTCGACCGCAAGGTGGCCGAACGGACCCTTGAACTGCAGCAAGCCCTGGCCACCCTGGAACAGGCCCGCCGCCACCTGGCCATGACGGAGAAGCTGGCCGCCATCGGCGAGCTGACCGCCGGTGTCGCCCATGAGATCAACAACCCGGTGGCGGTGATCCAGGGCAACCTCGACGTGATGAAGGAAATCCTGGGCCCCGCCGCCGACCCGGTTCGCGAGGAGATGCGCCTGATCCATGAGCAGACCCACCGGATCTGGCTGATCGTCACCAAGCTGCTGCAGTTTGCGCGGCCTGGCGAGTTCGCCGGCTACGCCGAAGCCATCGACCCCAACGCAGTGATCGGCGACTGCCTGGTGCTGACCCGCCACAACCTCGACCGCCGCAACATCAGCGTCAGCGTGACACCCGAAGCAACCCGGCGGATCGAGGTCAATCCCAGCGAACTGCAGCAGGTGCTGATCAACCTCATCGTGAATGCCATCCAGGCCATGCCTGGCGGCGGCGCGCTGCGCATCCGCAGCACCGACTGGCAGCTCGACGGCGAGACCATCGGTGCGGTGATCGAGGTCTGCGACACCGGCGAAGGCATCGCCGAGGAAGACCTGTCACGGATTTTCGACCCCTTCTTCACCACCAAGAAAGGGTCGGGCACCGGGCTCGGGCTGTCCATCAGCTACGCCATCATCGAGCGTTACGGCGGCCGCATTGCCGTCAGCAGCCACCCGGGCAAGGGTGCCTGCTTCAGCGTCAGCCTGCGCAGCGAGGCCATCTACAGCGCCGCCCCCAGTGCCCCCGGCTTCACCGCATTGCGGATCGGACCGGGGCGCAGCGAATAGCGCAGCATCAAATGACCGGAGGTGGAGGAGGGGGCCCGAAGGCGAAGGTCTCGATGCTGTCGCTCGCGGTGATGAAGCGGAAGGTGAGCTTCGCCTCCTCGGCGCGCAGCAGCGCGCGCCAAAGGGACATTTTGTCCATCAAAAGGACAAAATGTCTCACCCTTCTCCATAAAATTCCTTTTAAGTCATTGATTTAAAAAGGGCGCCTCGCTGGCGCAGGCCTTGCACATCGAATCCATGCTGTCTTTTCATAACAACCGGAGGAGGAAGAGTCACCATGCAACTCTCCAGGCGCCAGTTCTTCAAGGTGGCCGCCGGGGGTTTGACTGGGTCGAGTCTGGTTGCGATGGGTTTTTCGCCCACCGCAGCCCTCGCCGAAGTTCGAACCTTCAAGCTCGCGCGCACCACTGAAACGCGCAACACCTGTCCGTACTGTTCGGTCGGCTGCGGCATCATCCTGTACAGCCTGGGCGACCGGGCCAAGAATGCCCATGCCGAGATCATCCACATCGAAGGCGACCCGGACCACCCGGTCAACCGCGGCACCCTGTGCCCCAAGGGCGCCGGTCTGCTCGACTTCGTGCACAGCAAGAACCGGCTCAAGTACCCGGAAGTGCGCGAACCCGGCAGCAAGGAATGGAAGCGCATCGGCTGGGACGAGGCCTTCTCGCGCATCGCCAAGCTGATGAAGGAAGACCGCGACGCCAACTTCGTCGCCAAGAACGCCGACGGCACCACCGTCAATCGATGGCTGACCACCGGCTTCCTGGCCGCCTCCGCCTCCAGCAACGAATCCGGCTACATCACCCACAAGGTGGTGCGCAGCCTGGGGATGCTCGCATTCGATAACCAAGCGCGTGTCTGACACGGCCCGACGGTGGCAAGTCTTGCCCCGACGTATGGCCGTGGCGCCATGACCAATCACTGGTCCGACATCAAGAATGCGGACGTGATCCTGATCATGGGCGGCAACGCTGCCGAAGCCCACCCCTGCGGCTTCAAATGGGTGACCGAAGCGAAGGCCAAGAACAAGGCTCGCCTGGTGGTCGTGGATCCTCGCTTCACGCGATCCGCTGCACTGGCCGACCTCTACGCGCCCATCCGCACCGGCACCGACATCGCCTTCCTGGGCGGGGTGATCCATTACCTGATCACCAACAACAAGGTGCACATGGACTACATCAAGTCCTACACCGACATGAGCTACCTCGTGAAGGAGGAGTTCGCCTTCGCGGACGGCTTCTTCTCGGGCTACGACCCGGACAAGCGCAAGTACGACAAATCGACCTGGGAATACCAGACCGGCGCCGACGGCTACGTGCTCACCGACCCCAGCCTGGAAAACCCGCGCTGCGTGTGGAACCTGATGAAGGCCCACTTCAGCCGCTATACCCCGGAGGTGGTCGAGAACATCTGCGGCACGCCCAAGGACAAGTTCCTGCAGGTCGCCGAGCTGCTCGCCTCGAGCCACACCCCCGACCGGGTGATGACCATCCTGTACGCCCTCGGCTGGACCCAGCACAGTGTCGGCTCGCAGATCATCCGCACGGCCGCCATGGTGCAGCTCCTGCTCGGCAACATCGGGCGGGCCGGCGGCGGTGTGAACGCCCTGCGCGGTCACTCCAACATCCAGGGCCTCACCGACCTGGGCCTGCTCTCCAACCTGCTGCCGGGCTACATGACCCTGCCGGGCGAGAAAGAGACGGACTACGAGCAGTACATCGCCAAGCGCGCTCCCAAGCCCATGCGGCCGGGCCAGCTCTCCTACTGGCAGAACTACGGCAAGTTCCACGTCAGCCTCATGAAGGCGTGGTACGGCGCCGCCGCCACCAAGGAGAACAACTGGGCCTTCGACTACCTGCCCAAGCTGGACAAGACCTACGACGTGCTGCAGGTCTTCGAGCTGATGCACCAGGGCAAGATGACCGGCTACGTGGCCCAGGGCTTCAACCCGCTCAACTCCTTCCCCAACAAGGCGAAGGTCGGCGCGGCGCTGGGCAAGCTCAAGTACCTGGTCATCATCGACCCCCTGGCCACCGAAACCTCCGAGTTCTGGCAGAACCACGGCGAATTCAACGACGTGGACCCGGCCAAGATCCAGACCACGGTGTTCCGCCTGCCCTCCACCTGCTTCGCCGAGGAAGACGGCGCCATCGTGAACTCGGGCCGCTGGCTGCAATGGCACTGGAAGGGCGCCGAGCCCCCGGGCGAAGCCAAATCCGACCCGGAGATCATGGCCGGCATCTTCCTGCGCCTGCGGGAGATGTACAAGAAAGATGGCGGGGCCTTCCCCGATCCGATCCTCAACCTCACCTGGGCCCATAAAGTCCCCTTCGCGCCGTCGGCCGAAGAGCTGGCCAAGGAGTACAACGGCAAGACCTTCACCGACCAGACCGATCCGAAGGATCCGACCAAGGTCATCAAGAAGGCCGGTGAGCTGCTGGACGGCTTCGCCCAGTTGAAGGACGACGGCTCCACGGCCTGCGGCTGCTGGATCTTCTCCGGCGCCTGGACCGAGAAGGGCAACATGATGGCCCGGCGCGACAACGCCGATCCTTACCAGAACGGCCAGACCCTGGGCTGGGCCTTCGCCTGGCCGGCCAACCGGCGCATCCTGTACAACCGCGCCGCCGCCGACCCGGCCGGCAAACCCTGGGACCCGAAGCGCAAGCAGGTCTGGTGGGACGCCGCCGCCGGCAAGTGGGTGGGGTCCGACGTGCCCGACTTCAAGGTGGACTCCGCCCCCGAAGACGGCATGGGCCCCTTCATCATGAACCCGGAAGGCATCGCCCGCTTCTTCGCCCGGGGCATGATGAACGAAGGTCCCTTCCCCGAGCACTACGAGCCCTTCGAGACCCCCATCGGCGTCAATCCGATGCACCCGAAGAACCCAAAGGCCACCTCCAACCCGGCGGCCCGCGTGTTCAAGGGCGACATGGAGGCCTTCGGCACGGCCAAGGAGTTCCCCTACGCCGCCACCACCTACCGGCTCACCGAGCACTTCCACTACTGGACCAAGCATGTGGAGTCCAACGCCATCATCCAGCCCGAACAGTTCGTGGAGATCGGCGAGGCGCTGGCGGCGGAGAAGGGCATCAAGGCTGGCGACAAGGTCAAGGTGAGCTCCAACCGGGGCTACATCAAGGCCGTGGCGGTGGTCACCAAGCGCATCAAACCCCTCAAGGTTGACGGCAAGACAGTCCACCACGTCGGGATTCCGCTCCACTGGGGCTTCAAGGGGGTGGCCAAGAACGGCTTCATCACCAACACCCTGACGCCCTTCGTCGGAGACGGGAACACCCAGACGCCGGAGTTCAAGTCCTTCCTGGTCAACGTCGAGAAAGCCTGAGGAGAGAGATCGCCATGGCACTGCAATCACTGGATATCGCCAAGCGCTCGGCCACGACCACCGAGCCGCCCCAGGCGCGCAAGACCCTCGAGGTCGCCAAGCTCATCGACGTCTCCAAGTGCATCGGCTGCAAGGCCTGCCAGGTGGCGTGCATGCAGTGGAACGACCTGCGGGACGAAGTCGGAAGCTGCGGCGGCACCTACGACAACCCCACCGACATGACCGACCAGAGCTGGACGGTCATGCGCTACGCCGAGGTGGAGTCGGAGGACCGGGGCCTCGAGTGGCTGATCCGCAAGGACGGCTGCATGCACTGCGAGGACCCGGGCTGCCTGAAGGCCTGCCCGTCGCCCGGCGCCATCATCAAGTACGCCAACGGCATCGTGGATTTCCACCAGGAAAACTGCATCGGCTGCGGCTACTGCGTGACCGGCTGCCCCTTCAATGTCCCGCGCATCTCCAAGAAGGACAGCAAGGCCTACAAGTGCACCCTCTGCTCCGACCGGGTCGCGGTCGGTCTGGAGCCGGCCTGCGTCAAGGTCTGCCCCACCGGCAGCATCAGCTTCGGCTCCAAGGAGGACATGAAGGAGCTGGCCGAGGAGCGGGTCACCGAGTTGAAGGAGCGTGGCTTCAAGAACGCCGGTCTGTACGACCCGGCCGGGGTGGGCGGTACGCACGTCATGTACGTGCTCAACCACGCCGACAAGCCGAGCCTCTACAGCGGCCTGCCCGAAGACCCGTCGATCTCGCCCACCGTCTCCCTGTGGAAGGGCTTCGCCAAGCCCCTGGCCATGGCCGGCATCGCCGCCGCAGCCCTGGGCGGCCTCTTCCACTACGTGATGAAGGGCCCGAACGAAGTGTCTAAGGAGGTTGAAGCCGAAGTCGAAAAGGAACTGGAGGCCGAAAAATGATCCGCGATCCGTCCGACCTGCAACGCTACACCGCGTCCGAAAGGGCCAACCACTGGGTCGTGGGCATCTGCTTCATCCTGCTCGCGCTGTCCGGCCTGGCCCTGTTCCATCCGGCCCTGTTCCCCCTCACCGGCCTGTTCGGCGGTGGGGTGTGGACGCGCATCCTGCACCCCTTCGTGGGGGTCATCATGATGCTGTTCTTCGTGGTGATGTTCTTCCGCTTCAAGCACCTCAACCAGATGGGCGACACCGACTGGGAATGGGTCAAGCGGGCCAAGGAAATGGTGGATGGCGACGACCACAACATGCCGGAGATGGGCAAGTACAACGGGGGCCAGAAGCTGCTGTTCTGGTTCCTCGGGCTGGCCATGCTGGTGCTCTTCGTGTCGGGCATCATCATCTGGCGGGCGTACTTCTCCCATTACTTCCCGATCGGCGTGATCCGCCTCGGGGCGGTACTGCATGCGGCCTTTGCGGCGGTGATGATCATCGCCATCATCGTCCACGTGTATGCCGCCATCTGGGTCCGCGGCACCATCCGGGCCATGCTCTACGGCACCGTGACCCGCGCCTGGGCCAAGCAGCATCACCGGGCCTGGTATCGCCAGGTGACCGGCAAGTAGCACAATGCGCAAGCGCCCCCGACCGCGAGCGCGCGGCCGGGGCGCCACGCACCCCTCCCTGTTGTTTCGGGGCCGGATCCAGGCCCCGATCTTTTTCTGACCGCCATGCAGCCACTGCTCTCACCGGAAGAAATCGCCACCCAGGCCCCCGGCGACATCCTCACCAACCGCCTGCCCGCCGACCGTCTGTTCGCCCAGCGGGCCGATCGCCTGCGGACCCTGGCCGCCGGACATGCGATGGCCGACTTCCTGCTGTTCTGCGCCCGCATCGCCGACGTCCAGCAGACCGCGCTGGAACGCCTGCGTCCCCTGACCCAACGGCCCGACGAGGGCCTGCTGCTGCGCTGCCGCCAGCACGGCATGCCGCCCCTCGACGCCCAGGGCGCCGACCTGCCCGATACCTGGTACGAAGTCCTGACGACCCTCAGCCGTGAACTGGAGCCCTGGGCCCCACCCGTGCTCCAGTCGGCCCTGCTGAGCCTGCCCGGCCTCGGCCGCCCGGCCCTGGATGCACTCGCGCGGAGCATCCTGCGCTGCGAAGCCAGCCCCGACACCGTGATCGAACTGGCCCTCGCCCCCCTGGTGGGCGCCGCCCTGCAGGTCACCTGGACGGCCCGCGCCCTGGCCCTCAACGGGCAGGACATCCCGAGCGGCTTCGAGGACAGCCTGTGCCCGGCCTGCGGCTCCCACCCGGTGGCCTCCATCGTGCGCATCGGCGACGCCGGCCACGGCGTGCGTTACGCCACCTGCAGCCTGTGCGCCAACGAATGGCACGTGACCCGCATCAAGTGCGTGCCCTGCCACAACACCAAGGACATCGCCTACCAGGGCCTGGAAGGCGAGGAGGGTGCCCTCAACCCCGGCGTCAAGGCGGAAACCTGCCCTGCCTGCCAGGCCAGCCTCAAGATCGTCTCGATGGAGAAGGACCCCTTCGTGGATGCCTTCGCCGACGACCTGGCCACCCTGGCCCTCGACATGCTGGTGGATGAAGCCGGCTTCCATCGCGCCGGCCGCAACCTCTTCCTGTTCACCCCCTAGGAGACCCCCACGATGGCGTCCATGGTCCATGGCACCACGTCCGACGACAACACCGCCTACCGTGCCCTGCCCAGCCTCGACCGGCTCCTCGCCGCGGCGCCGGGCCTCGTCGAGCGCCACGGCCGCCGGGAATGTACCGACGCCCTGCGCCGGATCCTCGCCGACGCCCGTCAGGGCATCACCGGCGGGCAGCCCGCTCCCGACAGTGCAGGCCTGCTCGATGCGGCGGCCCGCTACCTCGATGCCCGCGCCGCGCCGCGCCTGAAACGCGTCTTCAACCTCACCGGCACCGTGCTGCACACCAACCTCGGCCGCGCCGTGCTGCCCGACGAAGCCATCGCCGCCATGGTGGAAGCCGCCCGCTCTCCCTGCGCCCTGGAATATGACGTGGATACGGGCGGCCGTGGCGACCGGGACGACGTGGTCAATGCCCTGCTGCAGGAGCTCACCGGCGCCGAAGCCGCCACCGTGGTCAACAACAACGCCGCCGCCGTCTTCCTGCTCCTCAACACCCTGGCCCAGCGCAAGGAGGTCATCGTCTCCCGCGGCGAGTTGGTGGAGATCGGTGGCGCCTTCCGGGTGCCCGACATCATGAAGCGCGCCGGCGCCCGGCTGATCGAGGTCGGCTGCACCAACCGCACCCACCCCCGGGACTTCGAGGAAGCCATCGGCCCGCGGACCGGCCTGCTGATGAAGGTGCACACCAGCAACTACGCCGTCGAGGGCTTCACCGCCAGCGTCACCCAGGCCGACATGGCGCGCATCGCCCATGCCCACGGCCTGCCCTTCGTCGAAGACCTGGGCAGCGGCACCCTCACCGATCTGGAGCGCTGGGGCCTGCCCCATGAGCCCACGCCACGCGAAGCCATCGCCAACGGCGCCGATCTGGTCAGCTTCTCCGGTGACAAGCTGCTCGGCGGCCCCCAGGCGGGGATCCTGGTCGGCCGCAAGGACCTCATCGGCAAGATCAAGAAGAACCCCCTGAAGCGCGCCCTGCGGGTCGGCAAGATCACCCTGGCCGGCCTCGAAGCCGTGCTGCGCCTGTACCGGGACCCGGACACCCTGGCCGAACGCCTGGCCACCCTGCGCCTGCTGACCCGCCCCCGTGACGCGATGCTGGCCCAGGCCGAGCGCCTGCACGGCCCGGTCAGCACCGCACTCGCCGGCTGGCCCCTCACCGTGAGCATCGAGCCCATGCTGTCGCAGATCGGCTCCGGCAGCCTGCCGGTGGACCGCCTGCCCTCCGCCGGGCTGGTGTTCCGCCCCCAGGGCCGCCGGAGCGGTGTGCTCAACAAGCTCGAAGCCACCCTGCGCGGCCTGCCGGTGCCGGTCATCGGACGCATCGCCGACAACGCCCTGCACCTGGATCTGCGCTGTCTGCCGACCAGCGACGAAGCCGCCTTCCTCGCCCAGCTCACCCCGGGCTTCCCGGCATGCTGATCGGTACCGCCGGCCATATCGACCACGGCAAGACCACCCTGGTGCGTGCCCTCACCGGAGTGGACACCGACCGCTTGCCTGAGGAAAAGCGGCGCGGCATCACCATCGAGCTGGGCTACGCCTACCTGCCCTGCGGCGCCGACGACCCGGCACCGGAACAGGTCATCGGCTTCGTCGATGTCCCCGGCCATGAGAAGTTCGTGCCGACCATGCTGGCCGGCGCCAGTGGTGTCGACTTCGCCTTGCTGGTGGTGGCCGCCGACGATGGCCCCATGCCACAGACCCGCGAACACCTGCAGATCCTCGAGCTCCTCGGCCTGGGCCGCGGTGCGGTGGCCCTCACCAAGGCCGACCGGGCCGGGCCGGAGCAGATCGCCCGGGTCAGCCACGCCATCGCCGCCCTGCTGGCCCCCACCCGGCTGGCCGGCGCGCCGATCTTCCCGGTATCGGCGATCACCGGTGACGGTGTGGGCGCCCTGCGCGAACACCTCCTCGACGCCGCCCGCAGCCTGCCATTGCCCAGCGCGGAAGGCGGCTTCCGCCTCGCCGTGGACCGGGTGTTCTCCCTGCCAGGCGCCGGCACCATTGTGGCCGGCACTGTGCATGCGGGGCAGGTGGCGGTAGGCGACACGATCCGCGTCACCCCCAGCGGCACCAGCGCCCGGGTGCGCAGCCTGCACGTGCAGAACCGCAAGGCCGACGTGGGCAGGGCAGGGCAGCGCTGCGCCCTCAACCTGGCCGGCCTGTCGGTGGACCAGGTGAAACGCGGCGACTGGCTGTGTGACCCGGCGCAGGCGCTGCCCGCCACCCGGCTCGATCTCGACCTGCACCTGGCCATCGATGCGCCCAAGGCCCTCAACCACGGTGCAGTAGTGCAGATCCACCACGGCACCCGCCACCTGCTCGGGCGCGTCGCCCTGCTCGATGCCGGCCTCGAGCGAACCGGCCTGCCGCCGGGCGGACACAGCCTGGCCCAGGTGGTGGCCGATGCCCCCCTGCACGCCTGCCGCGGTGACCTGATCGTGCTGCGGGACGGCCATGGCCGCCACACCCTCGGCGGCGGGCGGGTCCTCGACCCCTTCGGCCCGGTACGTCAGCGCCGTCATCCAGAACGCCTCGCCGTGCTTGCTGCGCAGGCCCTGGCCGATCCGGTGGAGCGTCTGCAGGCACTGCTTGCCCAGGCTGCCCTCGGCCTCGACCTGACCCAACTGGCCGCCGCCGAGAACCAGACACCTGCCGCGCTGCTCGCCCGGCTGCCGGCCGACAGCCTGCACCTGAGCGACAAGGCCGGCTGGTTGATCGGCCGGTGCGCCCTGGCGGCCCTGGCCGAGCGGGTCGTCGCCCGGCTGGCCGGACATCACGCCCAGCACAGCGACGAGCTGGGCCTGGAGCGCGACCGCCTGCGCCGCATGGTGGCCCCCCAGGCCCCGGCTGCCGCCTTCCTGGAATGGCTGACGTTGTGGCTGGACGAGGGCCGGCTGGCCCGCACGGGGAGTGCCTGGCACCTGCCCGACCACCGGGTCGAGCTGGACGCCCGTGACCGGCGGCTGGCCGACACCCTGCTGCCCTGGCTGCACGACACCGCTTTCGAGCCTCCCTGGGTCCGCGACATCGCCGCCCGCCTGGGCCAACCCGAGGCCCTCACCCGCGACCTGCTCAAGCGCCTGGCCGCAAGGGGCGAAGCCTGCCAGGTGGTGCGCGACCTGTTCTACGCACCGGCGGCGGTCCGCCGTCTGGGAGCCATCGCCACCGAGCTGATGGCCGGGCAGGGAGCCATCCGGGCCGCCGATTTCCGCGACCGCACGGGTCTGGGCCGCAAGCGGGCGATCCAGATCCTCGAGTATTTCGACCGGGTCGGCTTTACCCGCAAGGTGGGTCATGGGCATGGAGAACAGCACATAATCCGCGGCGATCTCCCGGTTAATTGACGACAAATGCGCTAAACTACGCTTAAATAGCTTCTTTTAACGGAAGGGATACGACCCCCGGTGGGGCGACTGGTCTTCAAAACCAGGAGGGGCCGTCAAACGGTTCCTGGTGGGTTCGACTCCCATTCTCTTCCGCCACCTTCTTCATGCCGAGCGATCCATGGCCCAGCTCCGCGGCTGCGAGTTTCCGGACGACCTGCTGTACCACCCGGACAGCCACCTGTGGTTCGCCCCCCTGGAGGGCGGGCGCTACCAGATCGGGGTGACCCGCTTCGGCATCGCCCTGTCCGGCGAGATCCTGCTGTTCTCCCCCAAGCCCTGCGGCGTCGAGCTGGATGCCGGCCGCGGCTTCGGCCTGCTCGAAGCCGGCAAGACCGTGTTTCCGGTCAAGACCCCCTTTGCCGCCCGCCTGGTGCAGGCCAATGCCGACCTCGACCCCTCCGCCCGAGCTGTCAACCGCAGCCCCTACACGGCCTGGCTGGTCGAACTGCAAGCCCTGCAGGCTCCAGCCGACGGGCTTCTGCTGCCATGGCAGGAAGCCGCCGGCCCGATCACGGTCCTGATGGAGCGCTACGCCTTCCGCGACCTGGCCGATTTCTCGGCCCCGCTGTTCCACGAGGACGATCGTGACTTCTGAAGCCCCCAGCCAGAAGCTGGCCATCCTCGTCTGGGCCGCCGACCCGGGTCGGCCGGAGCTGTGCGCCACCCCCTTCTATTTCGCCGCTGCGGCCGCAGCCATGGAGGTGGAGGTGGAGATGTACTTCACGGCCCGCTCGGTGGAGCTGCTGCGCAAGGGCGTGGCCGAAGGGCTCGAAGCCGCCGCCGGCAGCGGCAAGTCGGTGGCCGACTTCCGGCGCGAGGCACTGGGCTTCGGCGTGCGGCTGTTCGCCTGCCCGACGGCCCTGGCCGCCCACGGCATTGCCGCCGACACCCTGATCGACGAGCTGGCCGGCCAGGCCGGGGCCGCTGCCTACCTGGGCCGCAGCCTCGACCCGGCCTGGCGTAGCCTGAGCTTCTGAACGGGGAGCCTCACCATGACCAACCCGTCCGTCACCGGACTCATCCTTGCCGGCGGCCTGGGCACCCGCATGGGCGGCCAGGACAAGGGCCTCATCGAGTTGCGCGGCCAGCCGATGGTCGGCCACGTACTGGCCCGCCTGGCCCCCCAGGTCGGCCGGGTGATGATCAATGCCAACCGCCATGTCGAGGTCTATGCGCGCTTCGGCCTGCCCGTGCTGGCCGACCGCCTGCCGGGTTTTGTCGGGCCGCTGGCTGGCCTGGACGCCGCCCTGCACGCCCCGGGCGCAGACGGCGACTGGGTGCTGACCTGCCCCTGCGACTCGCCCTTCCTGCCCCTCGACCTGGCCGCCCGCATGCTGGCCGCAGCCTGCGCGGCCGATGCCGATGTGGCCATGGCCAGCGCCGACGGCCAGCCCGAACCCGCCTTCCTGCTCGCTCACCGGCGCATTGCCCCGGGCTTGGCCGCCTTCCTGGATGGGGGCGGACGGCAGATCCGCCGCTGGGTCGGGGAAGCCCGGCACGTGCTGGTGGATTTCTCGGATTGCCCCGGCGCCTTTTCAAACATCAATACGCCAGAGGAACTGGCCCGGCAGACGCCTCAGGACTGACGGACCTGAGCCGCACGCCGGCTGGACATCCAGCCGAACAGGGAGAGCAGGGTCAAGCCGCCGCCGATCAGCAGGATGCCGGCGACCTCGCTGGTCTTGAACTCCTCGCCGAGGGTCAGGCGCGACGACAGGATGGCCACCACCGGGGTCCCCAGCACGGACAGGCTGGCCTCCCAGGCCGGCACCCGATCGAGGATCCATACCCACAGCCACCAGCACAGGGCCACGCTGGCCACCGACAGGAAACTGAGGATGGCGATGTAGTGGCCGGTCCAGTCGGTATCGTGCCCTGGCACCATTTCGGCCAGCAGCAGCAACGGCACCGAACCGATGATCATCTGCCAGGTGGTCAGCACCAGCAGGTCCACCGGCTCACGGCTGCGCAGGCGCTTGATCAGGATGGTGCTGACCGCCCAGCACATCGCCGCGCCGATGCCCAACATCTTGCTGAACAGGCTGGAATGCATGTTCCACGGCTCGATGATCAGCAGCAGGCCAGCGAGGGTGAAGCCCGCCGCCAGCCATTGCTTGCCGCGGACCCGCTCGCCGAGGATCGGCCAGGCCATCAGCAGGGTCCAGATCGGCATGGTGAAGATCAGCACCGCCGTCTTGCCAGGTCCGCCCTCCACCAAAGCCCAGGTCTGCAGGGCCACGAAGCCGGTGATCTGGACCAGGCCCAGCACCACGGTCTCCCATGGCGCCACCAGGCGCATCGACTTGCCCATCAGCTTGACCGCCACCAGCAAGGCCAGCGCCCCACCCAGGCAACGCTGGGCAGCCAGCGCCAGCGGCGAGGCATACATCAGGCCCTGCTTGAGCAGGACCCAGGTGTAACCCCAGGTACAGGACAGGACGACAAGTGCAAGGGCGGGGACCCAGCGGGCTGACGGGGAGGCGGACGACATAAGGAGAAGCGCCGACGCGGCGCACAACAGAGCAAAGGAGACTGACCGGCGGGCAGAAGGGAAGTTCAGCCCGCCGGAGCACCGATCGGTACGGAAGGAGATCAGCCCTCGCCGGATTTCCTGGGGCGACGCTCCCGTGCGGGCTTCTTGCGACGGGGCTCGGCGTCCCTGCTGGACTCGGCAGGTGCCTCGGGTGACGCAGTGGTGGCTTCGACCTCCCCGTCGGCTGCGGCCTCGGCCTTCTTGCGCGGGCTGCGCTTGCGCGGTTTGGTGGCAGTCTCGGCAGGGCTATCGGCAGCCACGGCGACCGGGCTGTCGGCCGGAGCCTCGACAACTGGCGGCGGCGCTTCCACGGCCGGCGCAGCGGCAGGCGGCGGCCAGGCGGCGGATTCGCTCACCGGCTCGGCAGGCTTGCGCCGGCCACGTCCCTTGCGCCCCGTCTCACGGGCTGACTCCTGCGCCAGCGCCACGGACTCCGCCACCTCGTCGAGGATGCGGGCTTCGATGGCCTCGGAGGACTCATCGGGCGGGGACAGAGCCTCTGCGACCGGCATCTCTGCAGGTCCCCCCTTGCGCCCACCACGGCCGTTGCGCCGGGGCCGGCGGGATTCCGACGCTGCAGCCTGGCCACCGGACTCCGCGGGCGGCACAGCCTCGGCGGACACCGGCAACTCCTGCACCACGGGGGGTGCCTCCTGGCGGGTACCCAGGGCTGCGCCACGGGTCACCCAGGTGCCGGACTTCTCGTCCCGACCAACCTCGAGCAGTCCGCGGGCCTGGGCCTCTTCGAGCAGGTTGCCGAAGGCCTTGAAGCCATAGCGGGTTTCGCTGAAATCGGGCTTGCGGCGCTTGATCGCCTCCTTCAGCACCGATGCCCAGATCTTGCCGGTATCACCGCGCTCGGCCAGCAAGGCCTCGAAGGTCTCGGCCACCAGGTCCACCGCGCGGCTGCGCCGGGCCTCGGTCTCCTCCTTGCGGCGCTTCTCCTCCTCGGGGCTGCGCCGAGGTGCCGCCGGCTGACTTTCCTTCGGCTCACGGCGGGCCGCCACCTGGCGCGTCTCGCGGACCAGGTCGTCGTAGAAGATGAACTCGTCGCAGTTGGCGATGAGCAGGTCGGAGGTGGATTGCTTGACCCCCACGCCTATCACCTGCTTGGCGTTCTCGCGCAGCTTGGACACCAGCGGTGAAAAATCGGAATCTCCGCTGATGATGACGAAGGTATTGACGTGGCTCTTGGTGTAGCACAGGTCGAGGGCGTCCACGACGAGGCGGATGTCGGCAGAGTTCTTGCCGGACTGGCGCACGTGGGGGATCTCGATCAGTTCGAAGTTGGCTTCGTGCATGGTCGCCTTGAAGCCCTTGTAGCGATCCCAGTCGCAATAGGCTTTCTTGACGACGATGCTCCCCTTGAGGAGCAGGCGCTCGAGAACGAGCTTGATGTCGAACTTTTCGTAGTTCGCGTCGCGCACGCCCAGGGCCACGTTCTCGAAGTCACAGAACAGGGCCATGCTGACGTTTTCGGGGGATGAGGCCATAGGGGCTCCAGGAGTAGGCGAAGATGCTGCGCAGGGTACGCCCAAAAGGGCCGGAAGTGGGCCGGAAGTCGCCTCCGGCACGGCTTCAGGTCAGGTGATTTCGCTGTTCTCGGCCGGTGGCGCAACCTTGACGACCTCTTCCAGGGTCGTGACCCCGGACGCCACCTTGAGGGCACCGGACAGGCGCAGGGGCTTCATGCCTTCGCGGATGGCGATGTCGCGAACCCGCGCGATATCCATCTCGGCGCTGACCGCCTTCTTAACCTCCGGCGACATCAGCAGGATCTCGTACAGCCCGATGCGCCCCATGTAGCCGGTCATGCGGCATTCCATGCAGCCGACGGCCTTGTGGATACGGCTCGGACGGGGCGCCTTCCAGGGCGTCACCAGGTGATCCCAGATGGCTTCTTCCTCAGGCGTCAGGGGGTGAGGCCGCTTGCAGTGGGGGCACAGGATGCGCACCAGGCGCTGGGCCATGATGCCGAGCAGGGTAGCGTTGAGCAGGTAGGCCGGCACGCCCAGGTCGAGCATGCGGGTGACCGCGGACGGGGCATCGTTGGTGTGCAGGGTGGACAGCACCAGGTGGCCGGTGAGAGCTGCCTGGATGGCCATCTCGGCGGTTTCCAGATCGCGGATTTCGCCCACCATGATGATGTCCGGGTCCTGCCGCATCAGCGCCCGCACGCCATCGGCAAAGCCCA
>JAFLDU010000344.1 GCA_017309145.1 Zoogloea sp.
GCCGGCCCTGATGGCGGCCTCCGACCTGCTGCTGGCCCCGTCCCGGCGGGAAGCCCTGTCCCTGACCCTGCTCGAAGCCTCGGCCTGTGCCCTGCCCATCGTCGCCACCCGCGTCGGCGGCATCGGTGAGGTGGTGGAGGAGGGGGCCAGCGGGGCCCTGGTGGCGCCGGATGATCCTGCAGCCCTGGCGGCGGCCATCGCCCCGCTGCTGGCCGACCCGGCCCGCCGCCGCGCCTTCGGTGCCCGGGCCCGTCAGCGTTTCGAAGCCGGTTTCACGGAGGACGCCATGTTCGACAGGACGATTGCCGTGTATCGCGAGGCCTGCGCCCGATGACCCAGGTGCAGATCCTCATGTATCACCGGGTCGGGCATTTCCCCGGCCGGGTCAAGGCCCACGGTGCGCTGTACTGCCACCTGCCGCGGTTCCGGGCCCAGATGCGCCTGTTCAAGGTGCTGGGCTATTCCGTGGTCAGTCTGGACGCTGCCGCTGCCGGCCTGCGCGGTGAGATCGCCCTGCCGCCGCGGCCCCTGGTGCTGACCTTCGACGACGCCTACGTGGACTTCCTCGACAACGCTGCACCGGTGCTCAAGGCCCACGGCTACCCGGCCACCGTGTATGCGGTGAGCGGCTTGATCGGCACCACCTCCAGCTGGGATGCGGGCGTCGGCCCGGAGCCGGCGCCCCTGATGAACGCCGCCCAGCTGCGCGAGGTGCAGGATCTGGGCTTCACCATCGGCTCCCACTCGAAGCGCCACCTGCGCCTGGCCGAGCAGGACGATGCCTGCATCCTCGCCGAAGCCCGGGACAGCAAGCGGGCCCTCGAGGATCTGCTGGGGCGACCGGTCGACCACTTCTGCTACCCCTATGGCAGCCACGACCTCCGTGCCGTGAATGCCGCCGCCGAGGCCGGCTACCTCACCGGCACCACCTGCGTGCGGGCTGCCGCCACCCCGGCCGACGATCTCCTGACCCTGCCGCGCAAGGCCGTGTCGCGGGGTGACGACGTCTTCGGCGTGGCCTGGAAGCTGCTCACCAAGAACATCCCCAAGCACTCGCAGATCCGGCGCTCGGCCTAGTCCTCCCGCCGCCGGAAGGCCCACCAGGCTGCCGCCAGGGTGAAGCTGGCGATGATCGCCACGACGATCCAGAAGCCGTGTTCGTGCTCGGCCAGTGGAATGCCCCCCACGTTCATGCCCAGCAGGCCGGCGATCATGTTGATGGGCAGGGCCAGCACCGTGACCATGGTCAGCACGAAGACGCTGCGGTTGGTCTCCTCGGTGACCCGCGCCGCCACTTCCTCCTGCAGCAGCTTGATGCGCTCCTGCAGGGCCGTCATGTCGCCCAGCACCGCGGAGAACTCTTCGGTGGAGTGGCGCAGCTCCTGCACGTCGCGGGTGGCGATCCAGGCGGGCGGCTGGTTGAGCAGGCGGAACAGGGCGCCGGGTTCGGGCGCCAGCAGGCGGCGCAGGCGCACCAGCACCCGGCGCAGGGCGCCCAGGCGGCTGCGGCTCTGGTGCACCCGGTCGGCCAGCAGGCTGTCCTCGATCTTGTCCACCCGCGCGGTGGCCGAACGCACGATCTGCACCAGCACATCGGCCTGGTCGCGCAGCAGATGGGTCAGCAGAGCGGTCGGCGAGTCGAAGGTCTCGCCGCGCTTCACCGCCTCGCGCAGGCGGTCGATGGAGCGCAGCGGCTGGAGGCGGGCGCTGAGCAGGGTGCGCTGGTCCACCCACAGCCATTGAGTGGCGATCTGCGAAGGCTCGAAGTCGAACTGGTAGTGCACATCATTGACCACCGCGATCAGCGCCTCGTGGGCGTATTCGATGCGGGTCGACCGGGAGCCCTCGTGCAGGGCGTCGAAAAAGGCTTCCGCTTCGCCCAGATGCGCCCGCAGCCAGCGCTCGGTGGCCGCATTGGCCAGGTTGAAGTGCAGCCACGCAAAGCCATCCTGAGAGGCCTGGCCGCCGCCCTGCAGCCAGGCGGCGGCGGCCAGGGTGTCCATCGCTTCGCCGCTGGCGCCGGGGCGGAACAGGAAGCCGGAGATCAGTCCCGAGCGGTCGGAACCATAGGCGTTGTGGGCGGCATCGGTGGGCAGCACGGTGGGGGCGTCGGGGCGGGCGCAGGAAAATGCTCGGACCGCGAGCCTGAAGGACGCACATGACGTGGCTGTGACAGCAGGCCTTGCCTCACCAGTAGGCCGGGTAGCGTCCAGGCCCGCGCAGATTGTTGTAGACCAGCGCCACGGTGACCAGCAGCAGAGCGCCGACGAGGGTCGGCGTGATCAGGAAGGGCCAGCCGGGGGCGCTCAGGAACACGATCACCGGGTTGGAGCCCGCCGGCGGATGCACGCAGCGCAAGGCCATCATGGCCATGATGGCCAGCGCCACGGCCACGGCCGCCGCCCACCAGTGGGGGCCGAACAGGGCCAGGCAGGCCAGTCCGGTGAAGCTGCTCAGCACATGCCCGAGCACCACGTTGCGGGGCTGCGAGAAAGGCACTTCGGGAAAGCCGAAGACCAGCACGCAAGAGGCGCCGAAGGAGCCCAGGATCAAGGCCTGGGACAAGCCCTCGGCCAGCCCCGCCACCAGGGCGATGGCCAGGAAGCCGCCGAGGCCGGCCAGGGCGATGGCACGGGCCGGTGGGGCCGGGGGCAGGGCGGCACCTCCGCGGAGGCGGGACAGGAAGCGGGACATGGATATTTCCTTGAGTAGACAGATCTGTCTACTTTAGCGCTTTCCTCCTGCTTTGCAAGCTCCGGTGAGAGGGGTTAAGGTGCGCCCATGCCTCGCCGTCCCGCCACCCTTTCCGCCCTTGAAGCTCCCGCCCGTGTCGATCGCCGCGCCCATCTGGTGGATACGGCGCTGCGTCTGTTTGCCGCCGGGGGTTACCACGGGGTCGGTATCGATACCATCCTGGCTGCCGCCGGGGTGGCCAAGAAGACGCTGTACAGTCATTTCCCGTCGAAGACCGCGCTGATCGCCGAAGTGCTGCGAGAGCGCGACCGTCGTTTCCTGGCCAGCCTGGCGGCCTGTGTGGACGCCGGAGAGACGCCGCTGGCCCGTCTGCAGGCGGTGTTCGACTGGCATGCCCGCTGGTTTGCCGAGGCGGATTTCGCGGGTTGCATGTTCCTTAACGTGGCGGCCGAATTCCACGGGGCGGAGGCCGGCCTGGCGCAGATCGCGCGGGACCACAAGCAGGCTCTCGAGACCTTTCTGGCCGGCTTGCTGGCCCCGCTGACCGGGGCGGAGGTCGCCCCGCTGCGGGCGGCGGAGCTCAAGCTGCTGCTCGACGGGGCGATCGGCGTGGCCCTGGTCAGTGGCGACGCGGCGGGCGCGGCGGCCCGCGCCTGGGATATGGCGCGCCGCCTGCTCGGGCCCTTGCCCGCGGATCAGGGGTAGAGACCGCGCACCTTGTGGGCCAGCAGCACCCGCTCGCAGCCCAGCACGAAGGCGGCGGTGCGCAGCGGGATGCCCTTGGCCCGGGCGGCGTCCCACACCGCCGCGAAGGCTTCACGCATGATCCGGTCGAGGCGGGCGTTGATCTCGTCCTCGGTCCAGAAGAACGCGCTGATGTCCTGCACCCACTCGAAATAGCTCACCGTCACCCCGCCGGCATTGGCCAGCACGTCCGGGATCACGGTGATGCCGCGCTCCTGCAGGATCAGGTCGGCCTCCGGCGTGGTCGGGCCGTTGGCGCCTTCGGCCAGGATGCGGGCATGGATCCGCTCGGCCACCGCCGGGGTGATCTGGTTTTCCATGGCGGCTGCCACCAGGATGTCGGCCTCCACGCTCCAGAATCGGTCGGCGTCGATGGTCTCGGCGCCTGGGGCACCGCTCAGGCGGCCCTGCTGCTGGCGCCAGGCCTTGGCGGCGTGCACGTCGAGACCGGCCGGGTTGGCGATCGCGCCCGAGCTGTCCTGCAG
>JAFLDU010000345.1 GCA_017309145.1 Zoogloea sp.
GGGTGCCGGACGGCCCCGCCGGCCTGCATCGCTACCGCCTGCGCACCCTCTTCGAGACCATCGACATGCCCTGGCGCAGCGCCCGCGACGGCATCCCCTGTAGATTGCCCACCGAGGCCGAGCACAACGCCCTGCGCGAGGCCTCGTGGGCCGACACCGATCCCCCCTCACGACTCGACGGCGCCGCCCTGGGACGCGAACTGGGCTGGAACAGCCAGCTGGCCCATGGGTCGCCCTGGCCGGTGGATGCCGGCCGACCGACGGCCGCCGGCATCCACGACGTGTTCGGCAACGTCTGCCAGTGGCACGGGGACGATTTCAACCCGCTGCCCGGCGCCCGCGTCCATCCGTATTACGACGACTTCTCCACCCCCTGTTACGACGGCCAGCACAGCATGATCCTGGGTGGCTCGTGGATTTCCTGCGGCGACGAGGCCAGCGTGTGGGCGCGCTTCCACTTCCGCCCGCACTTCTACCAGCACGCCGGCTTCCGGGTCGTCCAGGCGGCCCACGACGGCGGCGTGGTGAAGCTCGGCGGTGCGGGCAGCGCCAGCCAGGTGTATGAAGATGCCCGCATGGTGGACGACTACATGCTGCTCCACCACGGCGAGCCACAGATCCAGATGCCGTGGCCCGGCGGCCCCCAGTGCGCCACCGCCTTTCCGCAGCGCTGCGCCGACTGGCTGATCGACGGTGCCCGCAAGTTCGGCTCCGGCACGGCCCGCGCCCTGGATGTGGGCTGCGCGGTGGGCGGCGCCAGCTTCGAGCTGGCCCGAGGCTTCGACGAGGTGCTGGGCGTGGATCTCTCCCGTGCCTTCATCGACGCCGCCAACACCCTCAAGAAGGAGGGCAGCCGTGACTACTTCCGGCGCGACGAGGGCAATCTGGGTGTCACCGTCACGGCCCGCATCGATCCAAGCATCGAACGCCAGCGGGTCAGCTTCCGCCAGGCCGACGCCTGCTCCCTGCCGGCCGAACTGGTGGACCTGGACGCCGTGCTGATGGCCAACCTGCTGTGCCGCCTGCCCAGCCCCAAGTCACTGCTCGGCCGCCTCGGCGGACCGCGCGGCCTGGTCAGGGTGGGGGGACTGGTGGCCTTGTTCTCGCCCTATTCGTGGCTGGAGCAATTCACCCCCGAGGAGGCATGGATCGGCGGCTTCGAGAAGGACGGCCAGGCCGTGCGCAGCGCCGATGCCCTCAAGGCCTTCCTGCGGGACGAAGGCTTCGTGCTGCGGCGTGAGGAAGAAGTACCGCTGGTGATCCGCGAGCACGCCCGCAAGTATCAGTTCATCGTCACCCACGGCATGCTCTGGCAGCGGGAGCGCTGATCCCCGGCCGGGCGCCCTTCAGCGGGCGCTCGACGGCGGCAGGCTGCCCAACGCCTCACGCAGCCATTCGACGAAGACCCGCACCCGCGCCGGCTGCAGGCGGGCGTGGGGATAGACCACGCTGATCGGCCTGGGGGCGGTCTCGAACGCCTCCAGCACCACCTGCAGGCGACCGTCGGCCAGGTGCTGGGCCACCTGGTAGGAGATGAACATGCCGAAGCCGAGGCCCGCGGCACAGGCATCCACCGCCGGCGCCACGTGGTTGAACTCCAGGTTGCCGCTCACGGGCAGCGTGTAGCTGCGCCCCTTCTCCTCGAAACGCCACCACGGCCCCGCCCCCGTCGAGAAGCCGATGCAGTTGGCCTTGAGCAGATCGCGCGGATGCGCGGGCCGACCCTCCCGGGCCAGACAGGCCGGGCTGGCCACCACCATGCGGCGCACCGAAGCCACCCGGTGGGCGATCAGGGACGAGTCCTCCAGGTGGCCGATGCGCACCCCCACGTCGATCCCCTCCTCCAGCAGGTTGGTGACCCGGTCGAGCAGCAACAGCCGGCAGCGCACGCCCGGGTGGCGTTGCACGAAGGCCGTCACGGCCGGCGCCACGTACATCTGGCCGAACAGCACCGGCGCGGTCAGGGTGAGCTGGCCCGACAGGTCGGCCGCCTCGTCGCGCAACGCCGACTCCGCCTCATCCAGCGCGGCCAGCAGGTTGCGGCAGCTGTCAAGGTAGTGGCGGCCTTCGTCGGTCAGGGCGATGCGGCGTGTGGTGCGATTGAACAGTCGCACCCCCAGCTCGGCCTCAAGCGCCGCCAGGCTGCGCACCACCGCCGGCAGCGAGGCGCCGCTGCTCCGGGCCGCCGCGCTGAGGCTGCCCGCCTCGGCGATCTGCACGAAGGTCGCCATGGCCTTCAGCTTATCCACAGGCATTACTCCATTTATCGCAGCAGTGAATTACATGCAGCAGCATTTATCCGCCATCTGCATTAAAGCACACTGCGACTCACCGATCCCCCACCCCAGAGGCCCACCATGACGAAACCCGCCCAGCCCATCAAACTCCACCGCTTCACCTTGTCCGGCCACAGCCACCGGGCCGAGCTATTCCTGTCCCTGCTCGACCTTCCGGTCGAGCCCCTGGACGTGGATCTCCTCGGCGGCCAGCAGAAGACGCCCGCCTACCTCGCCATGAACCCCTTCGGCCAGGTGCCGGTGATCCAGGACGGCGAGGTGACGGTGGCCGACTCCAACGCCATCCTGGTGTACCTCGCCCGCCGCTACGGTGCGGCCCACTGGCTGCCCGATGATCCGGCCGTGGCGGCCCAGGTCCAGCGCTGGCTGTCGGTGGCCGCCGGGCAGGTGGCCTATGGCCCCTGCGCCGCACGCCTGATCACCGTCTTCAAGATGAACTTCAACGCCGACGAAGTGATCGCCCGGGCCCACGCCCTGTTCGCCATCCTGGAGCAGGAGCTCGCCGGCCGCCCCTGGCTGGTCCCCGGTGAGGCGCCGACCATCGCCGACGTGGCCAACTACACCTATATCGCCCACGCTCCCGAGGGCAATGTCTCCCTGCAGCCCTACCCGGCGATCCGCGCCTGGCTGGCCCGCATCGAAGCCCTGCCCGGCTTCTTCCCGATGCCGAAGACCGCCATCGGCCTCGCAGGCTGAAGACCATGGCCGACGTCTTCCACGCCGGAGAGGCGCATCTGCAGGGCCTGGCAGGCAGCCGGGAACGGCTCGCCGAGGTGGGCCCGCGGGTGATCCGCCAGGAGATGCCCGAGCAGCACCGGGACTTCTTCGCCGGCCTGCCCTTCATCGTGGCGGCGGGCGTGGAAGCGGATGGCCAGCCCCGGGCGACCCTGCTGGCCGGCGCGCCAGGCTTCATCTCGGCGCCGGACGGCCGCCACCTGCACATCGCTGCCGCGCCCGCGCCGGATGAGCCCCTCACCGCCCTGCTGCAGGCTGGCGCCCGGATCGGCCTGCTCGGCATCGAAGCCCACACCCGACGCCGCAACCGGGCCAACGGCCGGATCGTGGCCAGCCCGGCAGGCGCCTTGGTGGTGGCCATCGAGCAGAGCTTCGGCAACTGCCCGAAGTACATCCAGCCGCGCCAGGCGGTCTACGACCCTGCGGCCCGCCAGCCCGGTCCGACCGCCATCCGTGGCAGGCTGACCGGACCGGAGCGCGAATGGCTGCGCGCGGCCGACACCTTCTTCATCGCCAGCGCGCATCCGTCGGATGACGGCAACCCGGCCCACGGCGTCGATGTGTCCCACCGGGGTGGCCCGCCGGGCTTCATCCGCCTCGAGGGCGACGCGCTGCTGATCGATGACTTCGCCGGCAACAACTACTTCAACACCCTGGGCAACCTGATGCTCAACCCCCGCGCCGAGCTGCTCTTCCCGGACTTTGCCGGGAGCGGCCTGCTGTCCCTGTCGGTGCGGGCGGAGATCCTGCCCGGCCCCCCGCGGCAGCTGCGGCTCGGCATCGAGCAGGTCCGCCATCAAGC
>JAFLDU010000346.1 GCA_017309145.1 Zoogloea sp.
TGACCGGCCACCTGGTGTTCGGTACCCTGCACACCTCGTCGGCCGCCAAGACCATCGACCGTATCGTCGACGTCTTCCCCGCCGCCGAAAAAGACATGGTGCGGGCCATGATGTCCGAATCGCTGCGCGCCGTGATCTCCCAGACCCTGCTCAAGACCAAGGACGGCACTGGCCGCGTCGCGGCCCACGAGATCATGATCGGCACCCCGGCCATCCGCAACCTGATCCGCGAGAACAAGGTGGCCCAGATGTACTCCGCCATCCAGACCGGTCAGAACCTGGGCATGCAGACGCTCGACCAGTGCCTGGCCGATCTCGTCCGGCGCAACATCGTGTCTGGCGCCGAAGCCCGCCTGCGCGCCCAGAACAAGGACAGCTTCCCGGCCTGAGGCTGCGCCGGCTGAACCCGCTCCTGAACTCCCCAAGAATTTAGCCATACGCCGGCAGATTGCCGGCAACAGGACTCACCATGGAACGCGACCAGGCACTCAAGTTCATGCACGACCTCCTGCGGCTGATGCTGCAGAAGAACGGCTCCGACCTCTTCATCACCGCGGGCTTTCCGCCGGCGATCAAGATCGATGGCAAGATCGTGCCCCAATCCAACCAGCAGCTCACCCACACCCACACGGCCGAGCTGGCCCGCGTGGTGATGAGCGACCGCCAGGCCCAGGAGTTCGAAGCCACCAAGGAGTGCAATTTCGCCATCTCCCCACCGGGCATCGGGCGCTTCCGGGCCAATGCCTTCATCCAGCAGGGCCAGGTGGGCCTGGTGCTGCGGACCATCCCCCAGAAGATCCCGACCCTCGACGAGCTGGGCCTGCCACCCGTGCTCAAGGACATCGCCATGGCCAAGCGCGGCCTAGTGATCTTCGTGGGCGGTACCGGCACCGGCAAGACCACCTCCCTGGCGGCGATGGTGGACTTCCGCAATGAAAAGACCTTCGGGCACATCATCACGGTGGAAGACCCGATCGAATTCGTGCACGCCCACAAGAACTGCATCGTCACCCAGCGCGAGGTCGGCATCGACACCGACTCCTGGGAGCCGGCGCTCAAGAACACCCTGCGCCAGGCGCCGGACGTGATCCTGATGGGTGAGATCCGCGACCGGGCAACCATGGACTACGCGGTCGCCTTCGCCGAGACCGGCCACCTGTGCCTGGCCACCCTGCACGCCAACAGTGCCAACCAGGCCATCGACCGGATCATCAACTTCTTCCCGGAAGAACGACGCCAACAGCTGCTGATGGACCTCTCGCTGAACCTCAAGGCCCTCATCTCGCAGCGCCTGCTGCCCATGTGCGACCGCAAGGGCCGGGTGCCGGCGGTGGAGGTGATGCTCAACTCGCCGCTCATCTCCGACCTGATCTTCAAGGGTGACATCCCCAATATCAAGGACGTGATGAAGCGCTCCAGCGAGCTGGGCATGCAGACCTTCGACCAAAGCCTCTTCGACCTCTACGAAAAGGGCCTGATCACTTACGAGGATGCCCTGCGCAATGCCGACTCCATGAACGACCTGCGCCTGCAGATCAAGCTCAAGAGCAGCCGCGGCGACCGGGACATGCTCTCGGGCATCCAGAACCTCGACATCGTTTGAATGGGGGCATGAAGCTACTGCGCGATCCGATCTCGCGACTGCGATGCTCGCTGTACCCGAGTACGGCTGCGCTTCTCGTCGCGACCTCGGACCGCTCGCTACGCTTCCTGCCCCCATTCAGGCGTGTGCCAGGGGAAGGCTCGCTGCGCTTTGCCTTCCCCTGGCAGCGAGTAGGCGGAGCCTCAGGCGGCGTCTGAGGGTTTTGGTTTTCTCGCCGAGCCGGCGATCATGAGGTATTCGTACAGGCGGCAGTCGATGGCACCGTTGTACAGTGGGGTGCGCTTGCTGGCCTTGAGGCGGACGCCCTTGGGCAGGGCCGGGTCGCCGCTGAAGAAATAGCAGCGCCAGCCGGTCCAGTTGGCTTTGAGGGCGTCACCCAGTTTCGGATAGAAGGCCTCCAGCTCGGAGGTGTCCGACAGACGCACACCGTAGGGCGGGTTGGCCACCAGCACGCCGGAGGTAGCCGGCGCCTTCATGTCCAGCATGTCACCGCGCCCCACCTCCACACAGCCTTCCAGGCCGGCGCTGCGCAGGTTCACGAAGCTCTTGCGCTGCTGCGCCTCGAGGATGTCCGAACCATAGATGGCCAGCTTGCGCGGGGCCTGCCGGCGGGCCTCGGCAGCCTTGCGGATGGGCAGCCACACGTCCCGCTCGAAGTGCTTGAAGCGCTCGAAGGCAAAGTGCCGCCCCAAGCCCGGCGCCACATCGAGGGCCATCTGGGCGGCTTCGATCAGGAAGGTGCCGCTACCGCACATCGGGTCGCAGAGGGCTTCCTCACCGGGCTTCCAGCCGGTCAGACGCAGGATGCCGGCGGCCAGGTTCTCCTTGAGCGGCGCCTCCACTGCGGCAGGCTTGAAGCCGCGCTTGTAGAGGGGCTCGCCCGAGGTGTCGAGATACAGGGTGACCGTATCCTCCGACAGGAAGGCGTGGATGCGCATGTCCGGCGTCTGGGTGTCCACGTTGGGACGCCGCCCGGCCACAGTACGGAAGTGATCGCACACCGCGTCCTTGATCTTCAGCGTGGTGAACTCCAGGCTCCGCAGGGGCGACTTGTGGGCGGTCACGAAGACGCGGATGGTCTGGTCCGGCGTGAACCAGCGGGCCCAGGTGGGCGCGTAGGCGATGCGGTAGACGTCCTCCTCGCTGCGATAGCGGCCCACCGTGATCTGCCACAGGATGCGGCTGGCCAGGCGGCTCTCCAGGTTGGCGCGGTAGCACACGGACCAGTCGCCGGCGAACTGCACGCCACCAGGCAGGGCTTTCGGATCGCTGGCACCCAGGGCGCGCAGCTCGTCGGCGAGAAGCGACTCGAGGCCGCGGGGACAGGGAGCAAAGAAATTCAAGGCAGGAATCCGGAAAAGAGAATCAGAAAGGCTTGAGCACGACGAGGAACACGCAGGCAAACAGCACCAGCACCGGCACCTCGTTGAAGAAGCGGTACCACACGTGACTGCGGGTGTTGCGCCCCTCGGCGAAATCGCGCATCAGGCGGCCGCAATACAGGTGATAGACGATCAGGAAGGTCACCAGCCCGGTCTTGGCATGCAGCCAGCCACCGGACACGCCGAAGCCGAACCACAGCCACATGCCCAACGCCACCGCCAGGATGCCCAGCGGGGTCATGAAGCGATAGAGCTTGAACTCCATCAGGGACAGGCGTTCGCGGGTCGCCGCGTCGTTCACCATGGCGTGATTGACGAACAGGCGTGGCAGGTAGAACAGGCCGGCGAACCAGCTGGTGACGAAGATGATGTGCAGGGCCTTGATGCTGAGGAAGAGCATGACGGGTCTCGTGAGGGTTTCAGGAAACGATGCCGGCCAGGGTGGCGGCCACGGTGGGATAACGCAGCTTCACGCGCAGTTCGCGTTTGAGCCGGCGGTTGTCCAGACGGCGGGACTCGGACATGAAGGACAGGGTCTGCGGCGAAAAGCGCTCCGCCGCCTCGGCCCTCGACACCCGGGGTGGGCGCGGCAAGCCCAGGGCATCGGCCACCTGGTCAAAATAATCGCCCATCTTCAGCTCGCTGTCGTCGCTGGCGTTGTAGGTCCGGTTTGGCCCGCCACGGAACAAGGCCAGCGCCACCAGGCGGGCGAGGTCGTCCGCGTGGATGTGATTGGTAAATACATCGTCGGCCGGGCACAGCACGGGATCACCGCGACGCAGGCGCTCGACGGGCAAGCGCGCCGCAGAATCATAGATGCCGGGCGCCCGCAGGATCGCCACGCTGCAGCCCGACGCCGCGCCAAAGCGCCGCAGC
>JAFLDU010000347.1 GCA_017309145.1 Zoogloea sp.
GGGTGCGACTGCTGTCGTCTATTTGGCCCGAGACCCGGATATGGACTGCCAGGTCGCCATCAAGCTGATTCGCTTCGGCGAAGAAAATGCAGCCCATCCACAACCTGATGGAAGACGCGGCCACCGCCGAGATCTCCCGCTCCCAGGTGTGGCAATGGGTGGTGTCGCCCAAGGGCATCCTCGATGACGGCCGCAAGGTCACCGTCGAGATGGTGCGCCCGATGATCGCCGAGGAACTGGCCAAGGTGAAGGCCACCGTCACCGCCCAGGGCGAGGACACCGCCACCTACGACCAGGCCGCAGAGATCTTCGACCGCATGTCCCTGACTCCGGAATACCCGGAATTCCTGACCCTGCCGCTGTACGAGGCGATGGAGTAATACCCGCCAGCCCCGCGTTCGCGCGGGGCCTGCAAGCACTCGGTAGGGGCGGCTTCAGCCGCCCGCAGTGCCCAGATCAGCGTCCGTAGGCGGCTGAAGCCGCCCCTACGGGCTGTTCAGCATCAACGCCCGAGCAGGCGCTTCAGACACCGTCCACAAGACCATTGAGCACTGCCATATCGGCACCCCGCACCTTCACCCGCTTGCTGCGGGAGGTCTCGCCGCTCACCAGTTCCACCGCCGACTTCGACACCCCGCAGGCCTTGGCCAGAAAGGCCAGCAGCGCGGCGTTGGCCTTGCCGTCGACGGGGGGCGCGGCAAGCCGGATCTTGAGGGCCTCGCCGTGCAGCCCGGCCAGCTCGGTCTTCTTGGCACCGGGCTGGATATGCAAGGCCAGCACCACACTACCGTCATCGGCCTGGCTCCACCACGCCATGTTCAGGCCAGCCCCACCAGCATGTATTTGCCCATGGCCAGCGCGCTGAGCAGCACCTGGACCAGCAGCAACAGCGCAATGGGCGTGAGATCCACCCCACCGATGGTCGGGATGACACGTCGGAAGGGGCGCAGGAAAGGCTCGGCCAGGGCGTTGATGACGCCGGCCATCGGTGCATGGGGATTGACCCAGGACAGCACCGCAGACATCAGCACCACGCCCATCAGCAGGTAAAGGGCGACCTTGCACAGCTCCAGCAGCCCGACCCCCCAGATCACGAAGAGCAGGCTCAGCGGATCGGCAATGTCGACGATGCCCCGCAGCACCAGCGCCACGAAGATCACCAGCACCTGAACGACCCAGGCTGGTAACAAACTGGCCAGATCGAGCCCGCCCAGGCCGGGGATGAAGCGGCGCAGGGGCAGCACCAGCCAGTCGGTGGTGGCCACCACGAACTGGCCGATGGGATTGCGAAAGGAGATGCGCTGCCACTGCATCACGAAGCGGGCCAGCAGCACGCCGGTCAGCAGGCCGCCGAGGGTATCGACGAGGGTCAGGAAAAGGCCTCCGAGCATGATAGCCTCCGCTCAGTCCTGGCCGAGCTGTTCGCCCAGCTCACGACCACGGGCCTCGGCTGCGGCCACCGCGCGGGTGATGATCTCCGGAAAGCCATCGGCCGCCAGGGACGCCAGCGCCGCCGCGGTGGTGCCGCCCTTGGACGTCACGCGCTCACGCAGCACGGCGGGCGACTCGTCGCTATCAGCGGCCAGCCGGGCGGCCCCCAGCACAGTATCGATCGCCAGCTTGCGGGCGGTCGCCTCGTCGAAGCCGAGGGATTCGCCTGCGGCCTGCAGGCACTCGATGAAATGGAAGACATAGGCCGGGCCGCTGCCCGACACTGCGGTGACGCCATCGATCTGCGCCTCCTCAGGCACCCAGACCGTGCTTCCGACTGCGTTCAGCACCCGAGCGGCGGCCTCCCGCCCTTCGACACTGACCGAAGCATCGGCGTACAGGCCTGTGATGCCTGCCCCGATCAGGGCCGGCGTGTTGGGCATGGCCCTCACCAGCCGCGTATGGCCGCCCAGCCAGCGACCGATGTCGGCCATGCGCAGGCCCGCTGCAATGCTCACCACCACTTGCTTGTCGAGCCGGCCGCTGATCGGTGCCAACGCGACCTTCATCTGCTGGGGCTTCACAGCCAGCACCAACACATCGCAAGCCAGGGCCTGCTCGTCGAAGGCCTCCACGGCGCGCACGCCAAAGCTGCCCTGCAGCTTGCTCCGCCCCTCGGCGGACAACTCCACGACCTGCAGGTCTGCCGCGGCAAAGCCCTGCTTGACCAGGCCACCGATCAAGGCCGCCGCCATGTTGCCGCCACCCAGGAAAGTGATTTTCATTGTGTCGATTCCGCCGTATTCGTATTGAAGGGAGGTTGATTGGAAAACTGGAAAGCGGGATGAAACCGCCCTGACCCGCGCTCAGGCCGGGTAGTTGCGCGCGCCGAAAATCGCCGTCCCCACCCGCACCATCGTCGCCCCCTCGGCGATCGCCGCCTCGAGATCGTCGGACATGCCCATCGAAAGCGTATCGAGCACCAGCCCCTCACCCGCAAGCTGGTCGCACAACTGCCTTACCTGGGCAAAGCGCCTGCGCTGCAGGGCTGTGTCGGAGGTCGGTTCAGGGATCGCCATCAGGCCCCGCAGGCGCAGACGCGGCAAAGCTGCGACAGCCCTCGCCAGCGCCGGCAGTTCTTCCGGCGAGACACCGCTCTTGCTGTCCTCGCCGCTCACATTCACCTGCACACATACCTGCAGCGGCGGCAGATGCACGTCACGCTGCTCGGACAGGCGCTGGGCGATGCGCAACCGGTCGATGGAGTGCACCCACGCGAAATGGTTCGCCACCAGGCGCGTCTTGTTGCTCTGCAGGGGGCCGATGAAATGCCACTCGAGGCCCAGGTCTGCCAGGGCCTCGACCTTGGCCACGCCTTCCTGCACATAGTTCTCGCCAAAGGCCCGCTGACCCGCGGCGGCGGCGCTGCGCACGGCCTCGGCCGGCCAGGTCTTGCTGACCGCCAGCAGGCTCACTTCATCCGCGGAGCGTCCAGCCGTCGTGGCTGCGCGTTCAATCCGCACAGCGAGGTTTTGAAGGCGGTCAGATATGCCTGATTTATACTCTTCCAAAGTGGGATTCTGGGCAGTTGGGGCCATTGAGTATAGCATCGGCCCCCTGCCCTCATCCTTGCCTCAACTGGCGTCCGAACAACCCTGCCTGCCGCGAGCCCGAACGATGGACATCACCGAACTGCTGGCCTTCACCGTCAAGAACAAGGCCTCTGACCTGCACATTTCCTCCGGCTTGCCGCCCATGATCCGGGTCCATGGCGACGTCCGTCGCATCAACCTGCCGGCCCTGGCCCACAAGGACGTCCATGGCATGGTGTACGACATCATGAACGACGCCCAGCGCAAGCAGTACGAGGAGTTCTTCGAGACCGACTTCTCCTTCGAGATCCCCAATCTCGCGCGCTTCCGGGTCAACGCCTTCAACCAGAACCGTGGCGCGGCCGCAGTATTCCGGGTGATTCCGTCCAAGGTGATGACCCTCGAGGAGCTCAACTGCCCGAAGATCTTCAAGGACATCGCCAATCAGCCGCGCGGCATCGTGCTGGTCACCGGGCCGACGGGTTCGGGCAAATCCACCACACTGGCCGCCATGGTCGATTACGTGAACGAAAACGAGTACGGCCACATCCTCACCGTCGAGGACCCGATCGAATTCGTGCATGAATCCAAACGTTGCCTGATCAACCAGCGGGAAGTCTCCCGGGACACCATCTCCTTCAACGCGGCATTGCGCTCGGCCCTGCGGGAAGACCCGGACGTGATCCTGGTGGGGGAAATGCGTGACCTGGAAACCATCCGCCTGGCCCTCACCGCCGCCGAGACCGGGCACCTGGTATTCGGCACCCTGCACACCTCGTCGGCCGCCAAGACCATCGACCGTATCGTCGACGTCTTCCCCG
>JAFLDU010000348.1 GCA_017309145.1 Zoogloea sp.
GAAATCCCGGAAGGGCCCGTCCGCCGCGTCGCAGGCGGCCTGGGCCAGCATCTTGGTCAGTTCCGGCACGCGGGCGCAGTGGCCGCCGGTGTAGGGGCTCTTGGCGTCGATGGCACCGGCGATGAGCTGGATGAAGGCCTCGAACAGTTGCTTCTGGGCCTGGATCAGCCCTCGCGTCTCCACCGACATGGCGGCCGAGCCGGACAGCGCTTCGACGAAATGCACCAGGTCGCTGCGCGGCGCGTCGTCGAACCACAGCACCATCAGGCCCAGGCGCGCTTGCTTGCGGTCCAGCAACGGGACCGCCAGGTAGGCCATCTCGCCGACCCGGAGCCGCTCGAAAAGGCGGCCGCAATCCGGCAGGCCAGGCTGGCCGGCGCCAAGCTGCCCGACTCCGGAGCGGCCGCCGGGGGGCACCAGGCCGGCCAAGCCCTCGCCATCCGGCGCCCACTCCAGGGGCAGGCTGTCGGCAGCGGCATCCCGCAGGGTCACTGCATCGAGGGTCGCCGCCCCATCACGGACCAGGTAGAGCGCCCCCGCCCGGGCGCCCACCACCGCCACCGTCTCGTCCACCAGACGGGCCAGCAGGCGGTCGAAATCCACCTCGCGGGCCGTCACTGAAGCGATATCGAGAAAACGCCGGATGGCCCCCTTCATGGAGGCCAGGTCGGCCGCCAGGTCATCCACCTCGCGCACCACCGAGCGGGTCACCACCGGGTCGGTGAAGTCGAAGCGGCGGATCGCCGCTGTCTCCTCGGCCAGGGCACGGATCGGTCGCGACACCAGGCGGGCCGCGTAATAGGTGAAGGGCAGCGCCAGCAGCATCACCAGCGCGGTCATCAGCAGCGAGCGGTCGCGGATGCCACGGGCTTCGTGCAGCAACTCGTCATCGGGGATGGCCACGCCGAGGAAGGCCTGCTGGCCGCCGGGCAGGACCAGCCGGGCCACGGCGCCGTGCCAACCACGTCCGCCAGCGTTGAAGTCGGCGAGGGGCAGTGCGTCGCCCCCTCGCGGCAGGCGAGTCGCCAGGGCGGCCATCACGCCCCCTTCCAGGTCGGCCAGGCGAGGGCGCCCGGCCGCCGTCTGCGGCCCCTGCCCGTCCGGCAGCCAGGCCCCTCCACTGTAGGCCACCACCTGCGTGTCCGGCTCGAAGATGACCAGCTGCGAGCCCGGCGTCATGCGCTGGCGCCGCAGGGTACCGTCCAGGGTCTCGAGGCGGATGTCGGCGCCCATCACCACCCCATCCACACTGCGTCGGGCCAGGGTGACACCCGGCTTGCGGGTGGACGCAAACAGGTAGGGTGCCGTCTGCACCAGGGCATCGGTGGCCATCGCCTGGGCGTACCAGTTGCGGCGACGCGGATCGTAGGTGGAGGGGTAATCGGGACGCGGGTCATCCCGCAGCACCCCCAACCCCTCATCCAGGAAGACATAGCGGCCCTGGCCATCATCGATGCTCTGGATCAGGTAGGCCGCCCCCTCCGGAGCCCCCATCAGGCGCCGGTCGGCGGCGTCGGCAAGGCGCAGCAGCAGGAAGAACTCCCCGTCGCCATAACCCGCATACACGGCCGCCAATGCCGGCGACGCACGCAGGACCTCGCGCAGGGCCGGCAACGCCGCCAGCCGCCCGGACCAGCTGGTGGCGCGGGCCAGGGGGTGCAGCACGAGCTGACGCAGGGAGGCATCGACCGGCTCGAGCAGGGTCCCGGTCTCGGCGGCGGTCTGACGCGAGATGCGCTGCAGCATGTCGCCCGCCACTTCTTCGAGCATGTGCGCGCTGCGCGTGTAGGACACCCAGGCGATGCTGCCTCCCGCCAGCAGCACGAGCAGGAAGAACAAGGTGGAGATATGAACGTGCAGCGGAAGGCGGAAACGCTGGCGGACGGGAGCTGGCTGAACCGGACCCATCGCCCCGCCTCCTACTGCCCTGCCAGGGCACGTCGGTACTCGCCCGGCCGCGCACCGGTCCACTTCTTGAAGGCCCGGTGGAAGGCGCTGGCCTCGGCGAAGCCCAGGTCGAGGGCAATGTCGAGCACCGATTTGTCGGAATGGCAGAGCTGGCTGATGGCCAGGTCGCGGCGCAGGTCGTCCTTGATGGCCTGGTAGGACGGCCCCTCGTCGAGCAGGTGACGGCGCAGGGTGGAAGGGGAGAAGTGCATCTGCTGGGCCAGGGTCTCGAAATCCGGCCAGGCATGGGGCGGAATGTCCCGCAGCAGGCGACGGATGCGCGCCACCAGACCGTCGCTGTTGCGGTATTTGACCAGGAAGTTGGCCGGCGCGCTGCGCAGGAAGACCTTCATCGTGCGCTCGTTCTGCACGTTGGGCATGTCCAGGTAGTCGGCCGGGAAGACGATCTCTGTCCCCGCCTGGCCGAAGCGCAGGTCGGGCGAGAAGAGCACCCGCCACTCGCCGCTGTAGGCCGGTTCGAGACAGCGGAAGGCGGCGTGATCGAGGGGGATCCGGCGCCCCACCAGCCAGCATGCCAGGCCGTGCAGGATGATCAGGAAGGTACCGTAGGCAAACGCCCGCCGCGGCTCGGTGCAGCGCTCCAGCAGGACGACCCGGGCCACCTCGCCTTCGCGCTCCAGCACGCCCTCGAAATCATCCAGCACCAGGCGCAGGAAGCGCAGGGCCCGCCGCAGGGCCCGCCCCAGGGTGTCGCAGTGGATCACGCTGTGGCACAGCAGGGTGAAGCTGCCGGCCCGCATGCGGTGGCTGTCCATGCCGAAGAACTCGTCGTCCAGCGCCTGGGCGATCGAATGCCACAGGGCCGCGTAGCGGGACGAGGCGACCCGTGCCTGCGGCGCATTGAGCAGTTCGGGGGAGATCCCGGCATGTTCGAGCAGGGCCCCGGTATCGATGCCTCGGGCCCGCGGCTCGACCAGTGCTTCCTCGACGAAGCTGATCGAGATGGTGCCCTTGTCGCTACCACGCTCGGTGGTGGGCAAGGAAGACGGGGCGGGAAGGGACATGGACGAGGCGCGCACCGGAATGGCCTTTGGCGGCAGGGCATGGGCACCCCTGCAAGTGGCAAATTCTACCATCCAGTTTGATCGATTCTGGCATGGAGTCCCGCATTGCTTATGCCTAGACTACGCGACGCTTCGCCCCCATCCCGGGTGCGTTTTCCGACAAGAATGAGGAGAAAAAGATGGAGATCCAGAACAACGTCTTCGTGGTCACCGGCGGTGGTTCGGGCCTGGGTGCGGCAACCGCCCGGCTGATCGTCGAAAAGGGCGGCAAGGTCGTCCTCGCCGATGTGAACAAGGAAGCCGGCGAAGCCCTGGCCGCCGAACTGGGCGCCAACGCCCGCTTCGTCGCCACCGATGTGACCAACGAGGAAAGCGCCCAGGCCGCCTTCGCCGCCGCCACCGCGCTGGGTACCCTGCGCGGCCTGGTCAACTGTGCCGGCGTGGCCCCCGCCGAGAAGGTGGTCGGCAAGGAAGGCCCGCACAAGCTCGAGTCCTTCGCCCGCACCATCAACATCAACCTGGTCGGCAGCTTCAACATGATCCGCCTGGCCGCGGCCATCATGAGCAAGAACGAACCCAATGCCGGCGGTGAGCGCGGCGTGATCGTCAGCACCGCCTCGGTGGCGGCCTTCGACGGCCAGCTCGGCCAGGCCGGCTATGCCGCCTCCAAGGGCGGCGTGGTCGCCATGACCCTGCCCATCGCCCGCGAGCTGAGCCGCTCCGGCATCCGCGTGATGACCATCGCCCCTGGCATCATGGAAACCCCGATGCTGCTGGGCATGCCCGCCGAAGTCCAGGAAGCCCTGG
>JAFLDU010000349.1 GCA_017309145.1 Zoogloea sp.
CGGGGCCTTTGCCAACAGCCTGCGCGAAGCCGGCGTGACGGTGGCCGGCGGCGTACTGCTCGACTTCTGATGAACCTCGCGCTCCGGCTCCCTCCTGCTGCCTGCACGCCTTCAGCTCCGGATCTGCGGATCGCCCGCGGGCTGGCGCTCGCCCTGTTCGCCAGCCTGTGGCTCAAGCTGGCCGTGTCCTTCATGCTCGTCCAGCCGGTGGTGGACCCGCACAGCGAGTCCACCTTCAACCGGATCGCCGATGCCTCCATGCTCGGCACCATCCTGATCGGCCTGCTCAGCTATGCCGACGAGATCCTGCGCCGCAGCCCCCTGGTGCTGGTGGGTGTGCCGCTGGGCCTGGTGAGCTTCATCCTCACCGAGGTGCTGACCGGGATGAACCTCGGCACCGCCCTCTTCGAATACCTGAAGATCGTCACCCCCCTGCTCATGTCGGTGGTGCTGCTGCGGATCTTCGAACGCCAGCCGGCGCTGGTGACCCGCCTGATGCGCAACACCCTGGTCCTGGTGTGGTCCGGCGTGGTGTTCGGGCTGGTTTTCTTCCCGCCGGCCCTGAACCGGGGCGGCGAGGTGTACTGGCCGGTCTACTTTGCGTCCCTGCACACCAGCTCCTATCTGATGGTGGTGTGCGCCGGCCTGTCCCTGTACATGTATGAGGCGGGCCACATGGGCAAGCGCCTGCTGCTGGGGTTGATCGCCTGCTCCTTCGTGCTGGTCTTCGTGGGCTGGGGGGTCCGCACCTCGATGGTCGCCGCCGCGGCCTTCGGGCTGGTGTACGGCCTGCAGCGCTGGCGCCTGCTGCCCATCCTGCTCTTCGTGGCCGTGGCCCTGGGGCTGGCCAGCGCCTTCGTGCCGCTGCTGTTCGGCCTGGTGCATGTCCCCACCTGGGACGAGATGGTGGAGCTGTCCTCCGGGCGGGTGTCGATGTGGGCCGAGAAGATGGACATCCTGGCCAACAGCAGCCTGCTCGAATGGCTCTTCGGCCACGGCGAGGGCTCCGACTGGATCGTCTCGGAAGTGTGGTGGTGGAGCGCCAAGGACTCCCACAACGACTTCATCCGCCTGCTCAACCAGCAGGGCGTGATCGGTCTGGGCTGCGTGCTGGGCCTGCTCGCCGTATGGGCCCGCCTGTTCCCGCCCGGCGTGGCGGCGCCGCTGCTGGCGGCGCTGGTGGCGTCCACCGCCTTCAGCAACGGCATCATGTTCCGCCCCCAGGCCGGCCTGCTGATGCCCCTTGCCCTGCTCGCCGCCACCGATGCCTGGACGCGATCCCGGCCCCGCGTGGAGGACGCACGATGAGCCGCAGCCTCGCCCACCTGCTACGCCGGGGGGAAGTCCTCGCCGTCACCGCGGCCCCCGGCGGCCAGCGCCTGGTGCACCTGGCCCTGGTGCAACTGGCCTGCGGCACCGAAGCCCTGGGCCGCTTCGCCAATGACCTGTCGATCGCCATGATGCTGGGCCTCTTCTCGGCGGTCGGCTGGGCGGCCCTGGTGCTGGCGCGGGTACCGGTGGCCGGGCCGGACCAGGCCGCGCCGGTGATGCTCGGCCTGGCCCGCGGCGCCCTGCTGTTCACCCTGCTGGCCTGCCTGCCCCTGCCCCTGCTGGCCCACCTCGGCTGGGTCTTCGAGCCCGGCTGGACGGCGCTGCTGCTGGCCGGCTGGACTGCCTACACGCTGATCCGCCACTTCGGCCTGGCCCTCGGCCACTACCGCGCCCTGCTGGTGCTGGAAACCGTGCTTGTCATCGCGCTGGGCGCCGGCCTGCTGGGCCTGGGCGCACGGCTCCCGAACATGGCCTACGCGGCCTTCGCCATTCCGACCACGCTGGTCGGGTTGGCGGGCTTCTTCCTGCTGACTCTGCACAGCCGCCCGCAGGGCGGCGCCCGGCCCCTGCCCCAAGGCAGCGCAGGCACGGCAGCCGAGCAGGCCACCCTCAACCTGGTCAGCGGCGGCATGTCGATGATCCTGGTACCGCTCACCGTCCAGCTCGCCGGGGAACGCTACGGCGGCCTGGTGGCCCTGATCGGCAGCCTGACCAGCATCCTGCTGCTGTTCCCGCGGGCCCTCAGCTTCAATGCCCTGCCGGCCCTGGCCCGCGCGCTCCAGCAGCAGGGCGGCGCGGAAGCCCGGAGCCTGCTGGCCACGCTGCGGCGCAGCCTGTTCCGGGTGAACAGCGGCCTCACCCTGGTGGCCGCAGCCGCCTGGACGGGCATGACCGTGTGGGGCGACCGGCCCGACTTCGCCCTGGCCGGCGCCAGCCTGATCTTCCTGCTGCAACTGGCCAGCTTCTATGTGGGCCAGATGGTCCTGCCCGAAGCCAATTACCTGCAGACCGTCGAGGAAACCCGCCTGCCCCTGCAGGTGAACCTGGCCTCCCTGGCCCTCTTCGTGGCGGCCTGTGCCTGCGTGGTGGCCCTGCTGCCGCGTGGCGCCGTGGCGGTGCAAGGGCTGTTCGCCGTGCTGCTGGGCGCCACCCTGTTCCGCAACCTTTTGCTGCGCCGGGCCGTGCTGCGGCGGGCCCCGGAGGTCTTCGCATGACCCCGCTGCGGTTCGTCATCTACCTGCCCGACGGCCCCTCGCCGGCCTGGCTCAGCCGGCTGCTTGGGCTCTGCGCGGCCGCCGACGAGCTGCGCCTGGTGGGCGTGATGCGCAGCCGGCAGGCCATGCCCCGCCCGGACATTGCCGAGCGCATCGATGGCCTGCTGTTCGATCGGGGTGCTTCCCTGTTCCGCCCGCTGGCGCTGGAGGGCACGGACGGCCTGCCGGTGTGGCGCCAGGCCGACCCCACCGCCCCCCAGGCCCAGGCCTGGCTGGCAGACCTGCACTGCGACGTGCTGCTGGATTTCCGGCCCGGCGCCGACGGCCTGTGCGGCGGCCCCTCCCATCAATGGACCCTCGAGCTGGACGGCGTGCCCGCCCTCCATCCCCAGGCCGGAGCCCGGCAGGTGGTGGGCGGCCTGGACACCACCACCATCCGCCTGCGCGCACTGCGCAGCGGTGAGACCCTCGACGCATCGCTGGGCGCGGCCTGCAGCTTTTCGATCCGCCGCAACCGGCTGCGCGCCATCGCCAAGGGAATGGGCATGGTCCGCCGCGCCCTGCTCCGGCTGGCCCGTGGGGGCAACCCGGCCACCCCGCGTGCGCCGCTGCCTTGTCCCCCCGCGGCCCTTCACGCCAGTGCCGCCCGACGCCTGGGCGCCATGCTGCACCATACCGCCCGCCGTGCCCTCGGCAAGGCACTGTCCCGCGACCAGTGGGGCATCGCTCTGGCCTTTGGCGACGAGGTCTGCCTGGATCCGGCGCAATCCCGGCTGATCCTGCCGCCGGCCGACCGCTTCTGGGCCGATCCGATGGTCTGGCCGGCAGCCGATCAAGGCTGGTGGGTGTTCATCGAGGAAGTCATCTACGCCGAAGGGCGCGGCACCCTCAAGGCGATCCGGGTGTATCCGGACGGACGCTGGGAACAGCCGGTGCCGGTGATGGCCCGCCCCTGGCACCTGTCCTACCCCTTCCTGTTCTGGTGGGAGGGAGCGCTCTGGATGGTCCCGGAAAGCGGCGCCAACCGGACCGTCGAGCTGTACCGCTGCACCGGCATGCCCGACCGCTGGGAAAAGGCGGTGGACCTGCTCACCGGCATCGACATGGTGGACGCCACCGTCTTTGCCCACGGTGGCCGCTGGTGGCTGCTGGGTAATGTCAGCGAGCCCGGTGCGGACAAGCACGACGAACTCCACGCCTTCCACGCCCCGTCGCCGCTGGGCCCGTGGGAGCCCCACGCCGCCAACCCGGTGGTCGCCGACGCCCGTGCGGC